>NZ_LIPN01000047.1:0-305 GCF_001418325.1 Streptomyces atriruber
CTCCCGCTCTGCCTGTCTTCCGGCCCCCTCGCCTTCCAGCCATTCCAGGGTGCCGCCCGCCCCGCCTCCGCACGATCCGGGATCACCCCGAGTGGGCCCTCAATCGACCCCTAGGTGAGGGAAGTTCGCCGATGTCACGTGCACCGGACCTTCGTAACCGCTATAACTGGTTACATGACCACCCTGCACTGGAAGCTCGTCATCGACGCCAATGACCCGCACGCCCAAGCAGCCTTCTGGGCCGAGACCTTGGGATATGAGGTCGAGGACAACAGCGCGCTGATCGAGCGCCTCCTCGGCCTCGG
>NZ_LIPN01000047.1:351-44216 GCF_001418325.1 Streptomyces atriruber
AAGAACCGGCTGCACCTCGACGTGCACACCGAGCCGGGGCGCCGGGACGACGAGGTGGCCCGCCTCGAATCGCTGGGCGCCGCCGTGGCGCAGCACGTCAAGGAGCCGGGCGGCGAGTGGGTCGTCATGACGGACCCGGAGGGGAACGAGTTCTGCGTCCACTGACCGCCGGGAGCGGCTTCCCCGGCTGCCCGCCCAGAGCGGTCCCCTCCGCTGACCGCCCGGAGCGGAGCGGTTCACGCCGCCGGCTTCCGCAGCATCTCGACCAGCGCCGAGATGCTGTGGTCGCGATGTCCCTCGGCGACCGCCCGTCGCACCAGGTCGTTCATCGGGGCGAGCCAGGAGACATCGATGCCGCCCTCCTCGGCCATGTCCTGGTCGTACTCGGCCGCCGCGTCGAAGAGGCCTACCGTCGAAGCGGGCCGCGTGTAGTCGCCGGAGTCGATCTCCTGGGCCAGGGTCGGCAGGATCGAGGCGATCATCTCCAGCCACTTGACCTCGTACCGCACCATCGAGCCGACCTCCAACCCGCGCGCCTGGAGCAGCGCCGCCCCCTGGAAGAAGCCCATCAGCGCGGGGAGCAGCGTGCTGCCGACCGCCATCTCGTAGAGGGCGGCGAGGTCCGGCTCGGTGCCGAGGTGGACGGTGTCGCCGCCGAGCACCTTCAGCGTCTCCTCGTACGCGTCGAACGTCGCGCGGTCACCCGCGTAGTAGAGCAACGTGTCCGGCTTCCCCACGGCCCCCGGCACGTTCTTGACGGCACCGTCGAGGAACCGCGCACCGTGCCCGACCGCCCAGTCGGCCATCCCCCGAGCACCGGACGGGGCGCCGGAGTTGAGCGTCACCAGAGTGCGCCCGGCCAGCGCGGCAGCCGCCGGTTCCAGAGCGGCGAGCGTAGCCTCGTACGTCGTCAGGCAAGCGATGACGAGAGGGCTCGCGGTGAGCGCGTCCACGAGCCTCGTCGCGTGCGAGGCACCCTTCGCGACGAGCGGGGCCGCCTTCTCCGCGCTGCGGTTCCACACCGTCGTCTCGTGCCCGGCCTCGATGAAGGCCTCGGCCAGTGCCGTACCCATCAGCCCGAGCCCGACGATCGTCACGGGCGTACGTGCGCTCACCCCCGCACCCGTGCCTGTACCCGTATCCGCGCCTGCGCCTGCGCCTGCGCCCGCAGACATAGCCGTGCCCTTGGCGTCCGTCATGGTCCGACCCCGTTCCTGTAGTTGATCGCCTCCCCATGCTGTGTCGATCGCCACGAACCACTCAAGTACGCACTAATAAGTGCGTAGTTACCTTTGGGTGGGGGCACCCCCCGCTAGGCACGTCGGACCAGGAAGGCCCGTCCGCATGGCACCGCAGTCGCGCGCCCACCGCCTCCTCCTGGCTGTCTGCGGCGCCTTCGCCCTGCTGTCCCTCGTCCTGGTACCGCTCACCCTGCCCCTCGGCTGGGACGAGACCGTCTACGCGAGCCGCTTCGCGCCGTACGCCCCCGCCACGCCGTTCAGCGCACCCCGCACGCGCGGCGTGCCGTTCCTGATCGCGCCCGTGGCCACCTGGAGCGACTCCGTCGTCCTGCTCAGGGTGTGGCTGACGCTGCTCTCGACCACCGCCCTCTACCTGGGGTTCCGCCCCTGGCTGCGCTCCCTGGGGCGGCCGTCGGCGGCCGCGGTCGCCGCCGCGCTGTACGGCGGACTGTGGTTCGTGCTGTTCTACGCGAGCGCCGCCATGCCCAACCACTACACCGCCATGGGTGCCGTCGGAGCGGTCGGGCTCTTCCTGCGGACGCGCCAGTCACCCGCCACCTGCGCCGGAGTCTTCGCCGGTCTCGCCCTGGCCACCCTGATGCGGCCCAACGACGGTGTCGCGCTGGGCGCCCCCCTCCTGGTCGCCGCCCTGTTGGTCCCCGCGTGGCGGGGGTGGAGCCGGGTCCTGGCCGTGCTCGGCGGGCTCGTGGTGGGCGCGTTGCCGTGGATCGTCGAGGCGTACGTCCGGTTCGGCGGGCTCCGCGAACGGCTGACGGAGGCCAGTGAAGTGCAGGGGGACCTGCGCCCTCTGCTCTCCTTCGTCCATCACCTCACCGTCATGGACGGGCCGCTGCTCTGCCGCCCCTGCGACAGCGACGGCATCCGCCCTCTCGCGGCGGAGTGGTGGCTCGTGCTGCCCTTCCTGGTGGCGGTGGGGCTGTGGAGCGTCCGGGGCGGCGCCACGGACTTCCGAGCCACACCTCGCCGAACCACGGACTCCCGAGCCACACCCCGCCCAGCCACAGACTTCCGCAGCTGCCTGCTGGCCGTAGCCACCGCTCTGTGCGTCGCCCTCCCCTACCTCCTCCTCGTCCCCTACGCCGCCCCGCGTTTCCTCGCGCCCACGCACGCCCTGCTCGCCCCGGCCGTGGCCCTCGGCCTGCTCGCCCTCGGCGACAGCGCCCTCGCGTCCCGTCGGCAGTACGTCGCCACCGCCGCCCTCGGACTCGCCCTCCTCGGACATCTCTCCGTCCAACTCCCCCTCGCCCACAGCAACGCCAACATCCAGGCGGGCGCCCGGGGCGACTGGGCGCGAGTCGCCGAGGTCCTGCACGCGCACGGCGTCGGGGCCGAATCCGGAGCCGAAACCGGAGCCAGGAAAGCCCCTCCCTGCGTCCTGCGCGGCAACACCTCGGTGATCCCCGTCGCGTACGCCACCGGCTGCGCACCCGGCAGCCCCGGCGACCCGCGCCGACCCACCGCCCTGGTCCTGCGCGATGCGGAACCCCCGCACTGGGCTCGCACCTGGCCCCGCCACCGAGTGCCCGGCACCTATGCACCCGGGTGGGTCGTCCACGTACGCCCGTGAATGCGCGCACCGAACGAGCCCCACGCGCGCGTGGAGCCGCGGTACGCGCGACGCGCCCCCGCGCGGATGCGCACGCTATCCGGAACCCGCCGCCCGTTTTGCGGTCTTGACGTCACCTCAGTCCCACCCCCACCATCAGGCAACTCCGAACTCGTGCGCGACTCGCCGACGGTCCAGACGCAACGGGCCAAACACCCCGAGCAACCCACAACTGACCGCCGGAAAGCCGCAATTCACAGCCCAAACCCCACAACACGACAACCCCCACAGACAAGAACCGCGATGCGCGATCCGCGCACATCGCATACGAGTTCGCATGTCACCCACGGAAACCGGAGCCCCCCACATGAAACTCTCCGTTCCCGGACGTACCGCCGCGGCCGCAGTCATAGCCGTCGCCGGACTCCTCACGACCACCGCGATATCCAACGCGGCGCCCGCCCCCGAGGCGGCCGCCGCTCCCGACATCTCCGTCGAGAACGTCAAGGCCCACCTCGCCGACCTCCAGTCCGTCGCCGACGCCAACGGCGGCAACCGGGCGCACGGCAGCGCCGGTTACAAGGCCTCGATCGACCACCTGAAGAAGAAGCTGGACGACGCCGGATTCACCACCTCCGTCCAGGAGTTCACGGCGGGCGGTGAGACCGGCTACAACCTGGTCGCCGACTGGCCCGGCGGCGACGAGGGGAAGGTCGTCATGGCGGGCGCCCACCTCGACAGCGTCTCCGACGGCCCCGGCATCAACGACAACGGATCGGGCTCCGCCGCCATCCTGGAGACCGCGCTCACCGTGGCCCGCGAGAAGTACAAGCCCACCAAGCACCTGCGGTTCGCGTGGTGGGGCGCCGAGGAGATCGGCATGGTCGGCTCCTCGCACTACGTCGACAGCCTGGCCGGCGCCGACCGTTCGAAGATCAGCGCCTATCTGAACTTCGACATGCTCAGCTCCCCGAACGCGGGCTACTTCGTCTACGACGACGACCCCACGATCGAGAAGACGTTCAAGGACTACTACGCGGGCAAGAACGTCGCCACGGAGCCGGACACCGAGGGCGACGGACGCTCCGACCACGCGCCGTTCCAGCAGGCGGGCGTGCCGGTCGGCGGACTGTTCAGCGGCGCCGAGACCACCAAGTCGGCCGAGCAGGCGGAGAAGTGGGGCGGGACGGCCGGCGAGGCGTTCGACAAGTGCTACCACTCGGCCTGCGACGGCGTGTCGAACATCGACGGGACCGCACTGGACCGCAACAGCGACGCGGTCGCGTACGCGGTGTGGGGACTGTCCTCGTAGGCGGCGCGCAAGCGGCGTAAGCGGCACCCCCTGGACGACATTGCTTGCGCGTGCATATAGTGCACGCGCAAGCAATCGCCGCGCGCAAGCAACGCCGTGCGCAAGCACCCAAGGGGGATCCCATGACCCGCAAGTTCCTCTTCATCCTCGGCAGCGCCCGCCCCGAGGGCAACACGGAGATCCTGGCCCGCAAGGCCGCCGAACAGCTTCCCTCGGACATCGAGCAGCGCTGGCTGAACCTGGCGGAACTGCCGCTGCCCGACTTCGAGGACCGGCGCCACGACGGCACGCGCCCCCGGGCCCGCCCCCGCCCCGTCGGCGACAACGAAGCGACGCTCCTGGACGCCACCCTGGAGGCCACGGACATCGTCATCGTGTCGCCCCTGTACTGGTACTCGCTGTCGGCCACCGTCAAGCGCTACCTCGACTACTGGGACGCGTGGCTGGAGACTCCGGAGATCGCCTTCAAGGACACCCTGGAGAACCGCACCCTGTGGGGCGTGACGGCGCTCGCGCACCGCGAGGAGGAGGTGGCGGACCCGCTGATCGGCACGCTGCGCAACACGGCCGCCTTCTTCCCCATGCGCTTCGGAGGCGTCCTGCTCGGCAACGGCACCCGGCCCGGCCACGTCCTGGAGGACACCGAGGCCCTGGCGCGCGCCAAGACCTTCTTCGCGCAGGAGCCGCCGCTGGCCCGCTACCCGTACGACAACTGACGACAGCGCGCCGAGCGTGGGCCGTGCGCCATGACACCCTGCGCCATGACGCCCTCGCCGTGACGCATGACGCCCTACGCCATGACGTCCTTCGCCCCGAACCGCGCCCACGCCGCCGAGCCGAACACGGCCGCGTACAGCCCCTGCATCTGCAGGTTCTTGATGATGTCGTCCCAGTAGATCGGCTCGCGCATCAGATCGGCGAAGGACAGCCAGTAGTGCGAGAAGAAGTACGGGTGGAGGCCGTGCAGCTGCGGGATCTGGTCCAGGATCTGGACCGTGATCAGCAGTCCGACGGTCGTCGCCATCGCCGCGATGCCGCTGCTCGTGAGCGTCGAGACGAAGAGGCCGAGCGCCGCCACACCGATCAGTGACACGGCGACGACGAGAGCGATCAGCAGGGCCCGCAGCAGCCCTTCGCCGAAGCTCATGCGCGTGCCGGAGATCGTGGTGACCTCGCCGAGGGGGAAGAGCAGCGCGCCGGTCGCGAGCGCGGACACGGCCACGACCAGGGTCGCGACCAGGCAGAACGTCAGTGTGGTCGCGTACTTCGCGAGGAGGAGCCGGGTCCGTCCGGCGGGCGCGACCAGCAGGTAGCGCAGCGTGCCGGCGTTGGCCTCGCCCGCGACCGCGTCCCCCGCGACGACGCCGATCGCCATCGGGAGGAAGAACGGCAGGGTCGCGGCGAGCGCGGTGAAGACCAGGAACAGGCCGTTGTTGGTGATCTGCGCGATGAAGGCGGGCCCGCCTTCGCCGCCGCCCCCGCCGATCGTGGAGCCGTCACTGGTCTCGATCTTGACGGCGACGCCGACGAGGATCGGCACGGCGGCCAGCACCCCGAGCAGCGCGAGGGTCCGCCAGCGGCGGAACGTGATCCCGAGCTCGCTGCGGAAGAGGCCGAGCGTCCAGAGCCGACGGGGCTCCCGCGCGCCGCCCGCCGGTGTCGGCCCGGAGCCGTCCATGACCTCAACGGCCTCAGCCCGCGACATCGAAACCCTCTCCCGTCAGTGCCACGAACGCGTCCTCCAGAGAGGCCCGTTCGAGTCCGAATCCGCGGACGCGGACGCCCGCCCCGACCAGCGCGGCGTTCAGCTCGGCCAGCTCCACTTCCCGGCCGCTCTCGTCCTGGGACGGCGGTTCACCCGTCACCCGGTCCTCCGTCACGGTCAGGTCGGTCACGCCGTGCTCCTTCAGGACGCGCGCGGCGTCGCCCGCGTCCGGTGTCGTCACGACGAGCCTGCCCCGCGCGCCCGCGGCGAGTTCGGCGACCGGCCCCTGGGTGATCAGGCGACCCTGGGTCATCACGGCCGCGTGCGTGCAGACCTGCTCGATCTCGTCGAGGAGGTGCGAGGAGAGGAAGACGGTCGTGCCCTCCGCCGCCAGCTCCCGCACCAGGGTGCGGATCTCACGCATGCCCTGCGGGTCGAGGCCGTTGGTCGGCTCGTCGAGGACGAGGAGCCTGCGCGGCTGGAGCAGCGCGGCGGCGAGCCCGAGCCGCTGCTTCATGCCGAGGGAGTACGCCTTCGCCTTCTTGCCGGCGGCCGCGGTGAGCCCGACCCGGTCCAGCGCCGCCTCGGCCCGCGCGCGCCGGGTGCGGGGGTCGGCGGTCGGGTCGGCGGAGTCGTAGCGCAGGAGGTTGTCGCGGCCCGAGAGGAAGCCGTAGAGGGCGGGGCCCTCGATCAGCGCGCCCACGTGCGGGAGCACGCTGCGCGTGGCGCGCGGCATGGTGCGGCCGAGGACCTCGGCGTGGCCGGAGGTCGGCTCGATGAGGCCCATCAGCATGCGGATCGTGGTCGTCTTGCCCGAGCCGTTCGGCCCGAGGAAACCGAAGACGCTGCCCTCCGGGACGGTGAGGTCGAGCCGGTCGACGGCGAGGTGCTTTCCGTAGCGCTTGGTGAGCGCATGCGTCTCGATGACGTGTTTCACCGTGTCCACGGAGATCGCCATGTCGGCCGAGCCCGCGGAGTCCGCTTCGCCCACCGGAATGCCGTTGGTGCCCGGCACGTAGCCCTCCCTCTTCCGCTGTTCCGCTGTTCCGCTCTTCCGTCTCGCAAGTCGCGTCGGTCGCGTCGGTCGCGTCGGTCTCGCCAGCTCCGCGACGAAACGGATGGAAGGCGCCGACCCGGCACCTTCCATCCGCCGTACCCCTGGGTCGTGCGCACCTCAGGCGCGCATCCTCCTAGTGCGCGTCGTTCGCCGCTTTCACCAGCGCGTCCTTCGTGACCGCACCCACGTAGACCTTGCCGTCATCGGTGACGAGGGCGTTGATCAGGCGGGTCGAGAAGACCGTGCCGGAGCCGAACTTGCCGTCGACCTGGTCGCCCAGCGAGTCGATCAGCTTCTGCGCGTCCTGCGGGACGTCGCCCGAACCGGCCGTCGGCAGGCCCTGGCCACCTGGCAGCTTCAGTTCGGCGATGGTGCTCCAGCCCTCACCGATGATCTTCGGTTCGTTGAGGTCGCCCTTGCCGAACTCCGCGGCGTCCTTGTCCCCCTTGCCCTTGAAGTCGTGGCCTTCCTTGCCGTGCTGCTCGTCGGCCTCGGTGACCTTCGTGCCCTTGGGCGGCGTGAAGTCGAAGGTGGACGCGGACGGCTTGCCGAAGTCGACCTTCGTGAAGCCCGCGTCGACGACGGCCGCGCCCCCGGAGGACGGGGTCAGGGTGAACTTGAGCGGCGTACCGGTCTTCTCGTCCACCGCGACCGTGATCTGGCCGATCGTCGAACCGGACTCCTTCGGCTTGATCACCAGGCGGTACGCGTCGCGGCCCGCGACCTGTGCGGTGCCGTCGACCTTCACGGACGTGGTGTCGTCGACGGCCTTCAGGGCCTGCTCGGCGAACTCCTTGGGGGTCGAGGGCAGCTGCTCGCCGTCGAGCCCCTTCGGGACCCCCTCCTTGCCCTCGGCACCCTTGTCGTGCTTCTTCGAAGAGTCGTGTTTCGAAGAGGCGCCCTCGCCCTTGGCGTGGTAGGCCTCGTTCGACTCGCTGTCGTACGCCCACACGTCGTCACCGTTGTGGATCATGCTGTACTCGGAGGCGTCGCCGAGGACGGACACCTTCTGCTTGTCGGGGCCGTCGGCCGCGACGCGCAGCGTGTGCGTACCGGACGCCAGCTCCATCAGCTTGCTCTTGGGGTCGGCCGCCGAGCCCTTCTCGTCGCCGCCCTCCCCCCGGTCCGCGCCGCCGCCACCGAAGCCGCCCGCCATGCCACCGATCGACGGCAGGCCCAGGTCAGTGCTGATCTTGACGTTGCCCGACAGCTGCTGCGTGTCCGACGCGGCGATCTTCTCGATGAGCTCCTGCGCGGTGACCTTCGGCAGGTCCGGGTCGCCCGACGTGGCGAGCGCCGGGACGAGCCCGATGGTCGCCGCCGCCACCCCCGCCACCGCGATCGGGACCGCATAGCGGGCCGCCTTGCGGCGTCCTGCACGCAGTTCCCCGGCCTCGCTGGTGTCCTTCTCCGGTTCGTACGGTGCCATTGTCTGCCTTACCTCCGTGGTCGGCGGCGGCCTTACCTGTACGTGCCTTCGTCCACCCTGTGCCGCCATTCTCACCCGAATTGGTCAGGAGTGGTTGTTCTCGCTGGACTCCATCCGACCAAATCGGCCAGCAAGAAGCGTCAGACCCCGGGCGCAACTCCACGTACTGCCCTGGGATGACGTGAAACGGCGGCGCCTCCCCCATCCCGTAGGGGGTCGACACCGCCGATCGAAAGGTCCGGACCCTCAGCCCGCCCGGTGCACCACCAGGTCGCAGAGCTCCACCAGGGCCGCCTTCGCGTCGCCCTCCGGCAGCGGTCCCAGTGCGGCCCGTGCGCCTTCCGCGTAGCAGACCGTGTCCCTGCGGGCGTCCTCCAGCGCGGGGTGCGCGCGCAGCCTCACGAGGGCCTCCGCGTGCCGTGCGTCGTCCGTGAGGTCCGAGTCGAGCAGCTCGCACAGGGCGATGTCCTCGGCCAGGCCGAGCCGAGCCGCCCGCTCGCGCAGGCGCAGCACCGGCAGCGTGGGGATGCCCTCGCGCAGGTCGGTGCCCGGCGTCTTGCCGGACTCGTGGGAGTCGGACGCGATGTCGAGCACGTCGTCGGCGAGCTGGAAGGCGACGCCGAGCCGCTCTCCGTACTGGGTGAGGACGTCGACGACGGTCTCGTCGGCGCCGGACATCATCGCGCCGAACCGGCAGGCCACGGCGACCAGCGAGCCGGTCTTGCCCCTGAGCACGTCGAGGTAGTGGTCGACCGGGTCGCGGCCCTCGGCCGGTCCCGCGGTCTCCAGGATCTGGCCGGTGACCAGGCGTTCGAACGCCTCGGCCTGGATGCGGACGGCCTCCGGGCCGAGGTCGGCCAGGATGTAGGAGGCGCGGGCGAAAAGAAAGTCGCCGGTCAGGACGGCGACGGAGTTCCCCCAGCGCTGGTTGGCGCTCGGTACGCCCCGGCGCACGTCCGCCTCGTCCATGACGTCGTCGTGGTACAGCGTCGCCAGGTGCGTCAGCTCCACGACGACGGCGGAGGGCACGACACGCGGCGCGTACGGGTCGCCGAACTGGGCAGCGAGCATCACGAGCAGCGGACGGAAACGCTTGCCCCCGGCACGGACGAGGTGCTGGGCGGCCTCGGTGATGAAGGGCACCTCGCTCTTGGTGGCCTCGAGCAGGCCCTCCTCCACAGCCGCCAATCCGACCTGGACATCGGCTTCGAGAGCCTGGTCCCGCACGCTCAGCCCAAAAGGCCCGACGACGGTCACGAGAGGTTCTCCTGTCTGCTGACGATCACACGGCCAACTCGGTCGATCATTGGATCTCGGTCGATGACACGGGTTTGTCGATGTGTCGCTGCCATCACTCAAGTCAGCGTATCCGGTCGACTTTCGATCACGGCGAGCACCTGCCCGCCCGTCGCACGTCGCAGCCCTGGTCGGCGCGGTGCGAGAGGCCCCTTCCGCCCGCCCGGCACACCAGCCCGCGCGGCGACCGAAGCCCACCGGTATGTTCGTGATCAGCCCATACGACTGACAAGCCCGTCCTGCACCACAAGAACCGTATCGACCGGGAGAAGACTCTTTGTCCCGTACTACGGCCGAGTACGAGCCGCCCGCCGAGCCACCCGACGACCCCGCGCCGGGCGACGACCACGCGTTCTTCGGGCAGCCGCGCGGCCTGCTCACGCTCTCCGGCCTGGAGGTCTGGGAGCGCTTCTCGTTCCTCGGCATGCAGGCCATCCTCGTCCTCTACTTCGCCGACTCCGTCGCGAACGACGGCATGGGGATGGATGCCGGCACGGCCGCGTCGGTGTCAGCGGCGTACGGCACCCTGGTCTATCTGGTCTCCGTGGCCGGCGGCTGGCTCGCCGACCGCATTCTCGGCTCGTACCGCGCGGTGCTGTGGGGCGGCATCCTCATCGCCTGCGGCCACTACTCGATGGCCGTGCCGACGCCGACGATGACCTGGGTGGGCCTCGGCCTGATCAGCGCGGGCACCGGCCTGCTCAAGCCGAACGTCGCCTCGATGGTCGGCAAGCTCTACCGCACCGAGGACGAGCGCCGCGACGCCGGTTTCGCGCTGTACTACATGGCGATCAACGTGGGCGCCTTCGCGGGCCCGCTGATCACCGGCTGGCTCGGCGACCACAAGGGCTGGCACTGGGGCTTCTCCGCGGCCGCCATCGGCATGACCTTCGGTCTGGTCCAGTACGTCGCCGGACGGCGCCACCTCGCCGGACGCAAGGCCTCCGCGGAGTTCGCGCTGCCGCGGGAGGCGATGCGCCGCGCGGTGCTCATGATCGTCTTCGGCTGTGCCGTCGCCGCCGCGCTCGCGGGTCTCCTCGCCGCCGTCGGCTGGCTGACCATGGACCGCTTCGTCGACCTGCTCACCCTCATCTCGGTGATCGCGCCGATCGTCTACTTCGCGGTGATGTTCCGCAGCCCGCGCGTCACGGGCGAGGAAAGGCGCCGGCTGCGACCCTACGTAGTGCTGTTCCTCGCCTCCGTAGTCTTCAACTTCATCCTCTTCCAGGCGTACTCGACGATGATGCTGCTCGCCGCGTCGAACGCCGAGACGTCGATCCTCGGCTACCACTTCCCCGCCAGCTGGTACGCGTCCGCGCTGGGCGCCTTCGAGGTGGCGCTCGCGCCGGTCGTGGCCGCCGTCTGGGCGCGGATGGGCCCGCGCCAGCCGCACGCGTCCAACAAGATCGCGTTCGGTGTGATCCTGGGCGGCCTGTCGTTCCTCCTGATGGTGCTGCCCACGTCGGGGCACGCCGACAACACGTACAAGATGGCGGCCTGGTGGATCGTCGGCTCCTATCTGCTGCTCGGGCTCGGCGACATCCTCCTGGAGACCTCGGGGATGTCGGCGACGACGAAGCTCGCCCCGAAGGCCTTCGCCAGCCAGACCATGGCGCTGTGGTTCCTCTCCCTCGCGCTCGCCAACGGCATCCAGGCACAGGTCGTGAAGTTGTACGGAGAGGTCTCCAACCCCGCGTACTTCGGCGTGAACGGCGCGATCGCCGTGGTCGCGGGCATCGCCGTGATCACGCTGGCGCCGTGGCTGCGCCGCACCATGCACCCCGTCCACTGAGGACACCCCGTCCACTGAGGTTCCACTCATGCAGATCCGCGACTCCTACCCGTACGAGACCACCCGCGAGGACTTCCGCGTACCCCTCGCCGACGGGACCACGCTCTACGCGCGCGTGTGGCGCCCGGTCACCGACGAACCCGTCCCCGTGCTCCTGGAGTACCTCCCCTACCGCCTCAGCGACTGGACGGCGCCGCGGGACTGGCAGCGCCACCCCTGGTACGCGGGCCACGGCTACGCCTCCGTGCGGGTCGACGTCCGCGGGCACGGCAACAGCGAGGGCCTGCCCACCGACGAGTACTCGGCGCAGGAGCTGGCCGACGGCGTCGAGGTGGTGAACTGGCTGGCCGCGCAGGACTGGTCGAGCGGCAAGGTCGGCATGTTCGGCATCTCCTGGGGCGGCTTCAACTCCCTCCAGATCGCGGCGCTCGCCCCCGAGCCGCTCAAGGCGATCGTCACGGTCTGCTCGGCGGACGACCGCTACGACAACGACGTGCACTACATGGGCGGTTCCGTCCTGGCGGTGGACATGCACGCGTGGGCGGCGACGATGCTGGCCTTCGTGTCCCGCCCGCCGGACCCGTACTTCGTGGGTGACGCGTGGCGCGAGATGTGGCTGACGCGCCTTGCGGCCGTCGAGCCCTTCATCCACACCTGGCTGGACCACCAGACCCGGGACGACTACTGGCGGCACGGCAGCGTCTGCGAGGACTACTCCGCGATCGGCGCCGCGGTCCTCGCGGTCGGCGGCTGGCACGACCCGTACCGCGACACGGTCCTGCGCCTCGTCGAACACCTCCCCGACGACCAGGTACGAGGACTCATCGGCCCCTGGTCGCACCAGTACCCGGACCGCGGCCTGCCGCCGGGCCCCTCGATCGGGTTCCTCCAGGAGACCCTGCGCTGGTGGGACCACCACCTCAAGGGCATCGACACCGGGGTGATGGCCGAGCCGAAGCTCCGCTCCTGGATCAGCGACTCGCACCCGCCGGCGACGGTCTACCCGGAGCTGCCCGGCGGCTGGGTCGGCGACCCGTCCTGGCCGTCCCCGAACGTCACCCCCGTCAGCTACGCCCTGCAGGGCACGCCCGTCGTCGTCGACTCCCCCCAGCACACGGGCCTGGACGCGGGCCGCTACTTCCCCTTCGGCAACGACGCCGACCTGCCGCCGGACCAGCGGGACGAGGACGCGAAGTCGGCGTGCTTCGAGTTCGAGGTCCCTGCCCGGGTACGGATCCTCGGGCGCGCCAAGGTGACCCTGCGGCTGCGGATGGACGTGCCGTACGGCCAGGCCGTCGCGCGCCTCTGCGACATCGCGCCGGACGGCTCGTCCACCCTCGTCACCCGGGGCGTGCTGAACCTCTCCGCGCGCAACGGCCGGGACCGCGTCGACGCCTGGCCCCTCGGTGCCACCGAGGACGTGACCTTCGAGCTCAACGGCATCGGCCACACCTTCCCGCCGGGGCACCGCATCCGTCTCGCCGTGTCCTCCGCCTACTGGCCCTGGATCTGGCCGCAGGCGGACTCGGTGGGCTTCACCCTGGAGCCGGTGGGCAGCGCCCTGGAACTGCCGGTCCGTGACGGCGACTTGGATCCGTCGATCACCTTCGGGCCCGCCGAGCAGTCGGAGCCGCTGGGCGTGGTGTATCCGGCGACCCTGGACGAGCAGCGGCCCGAGCGTCTGGTCGTACGCGATGTCGCCAAGGGCGAGTGGCGGCTCGAGGTCGACCCGCGGTACGGCGGCACGCGCGTGTACCCCGACGGGCTCGAGTTCACCGAGGACGCCCTGGAGACGTACACGATCCAGGAGGACGACCCGCTGAGCGCCCGCACCCGCTCGGACTGGACGATCCGCCTGCACCGGCCCGACCTCGGCTGGGACACGCGCGTCGAGACGCGCTCGGAGATCACCTGCGACGCGGCGGACTTCATCGCCTCGAACGAGGTGGTGTGCAAGGACGGCGACGAGGTCGTCTTCCACCGGACCTGGGAGCAGCGGATCCGGCGGACGGCGGGCTAGGAACGGCCCCGGGACCGCAGCAGACGTTCGAGGACGACGGCGATGCCGTCGTCCTCGTTCGAGAGGGTCAACTGATCAGCCACAGCTTTTAGTTCCCCGTGGGCGTTGGCCATGGCCACCCCGTGTGCGGCCCACAGGAACATGGGGATGTCATTGGGCATGTCCCCGAAGGCGATCGTGTCGGCGGCCGTCAGGCCGAGCCGCTCGGCGGCCAGCGCGAGCCCGGTCGCCTTGGTCACCCCGCACGGCTGGAGCTCCACCGTGCCGGGCCCCGACATGGTCACCGACGCGAGCGAGCCCACCGCGTCCCGCGCCACCGCCGCCAACTCGTCGTCCGCCAGTTTCGGATGGCGCAGCAGCACCTTGCTGATGGGCTCCTCCCACAGCACGTCCCGCTTGGGCACCCGCACGGCGGGGAGCGTGGGGTGCGGCATCTCGTAGCCCGGCTCGATGAGCGTGAGGCCCTCCACGCCGTCCTGGTCGACGGCCGCGTGGACCTGCCCGACCTCCGCCTCGATCTTCCCGAGCGCGGCCTCGGCGAGCTCGCGGTCGAGCGTCACCGACCACTCCATCCGGTTCGCCCCGGCGTCGTACAGCTGGGCGCCCTGGCCGCAGACGGCCAGGCCGTCGTAGCCGAGTTCGTCGAGGAGGGGCCGCACCCGTGGGGCCGGGCGGCCTGTCACCACGAGGTGCCGGGCGCCCGCCTCGCCCGCGGCGGCCAGCGCCCGCCGCGACCGGTCCGAGACCGTGTCGTCGCCGCGCAGCAGCGTCCCGTCCAGGTCAGTGGCGATGAGTGCATATGCGAGGGGAGCGGACATGATCCAGAGAATACGGATCCTGGGCCCGGCCGGAAGCTGCTTGGCAAGGTGCGCATACGCATGGGTGTGACCGGACCGCACCGAGGGCCCGCCGGTTCACCGGAAAGTGGAGGATTACATTCCGGCATGCCCCGTTCCGACTATGCGCGCACCACCTGGGGTACCGCGCCGGGACGCTGCCGCGCGGGTCGCCCCGAACCCCGCCGCACGCCCCTGCCCGTCAGTCACAGGCGGCCGACACATGCCGCGCCAGGCGCGGCGAGGCGAATTCCGTACCGCACACGAACCGCATCACCGGGCCGAACGACGAACCACCCAGCATCCCGGTGAAGTAGAGCCCGGGGACGGACGAGGCGAACCCCGCGCCCAGCTTCGGCGTACCGCGGCTCGCCGCGAGACGGGCGCGCAGGCCGTGGCCGAGGAAGTCCAGCGCCGCGAGGTCCACGCGGTAGCCGGTCGCGGCGATGACGTGGTCGGCGGAGAGCTCCGCCACGCGGCCGCCCTGCGTCTCCACCGTCAGGACGGGCTGCCCCTGCGCGATACTCGCGGCCCTGATCCGGCGCACCTCGTGCGTGCGGACCTTGCCCTCGAAGCGGTCCCGCAGCCACCATGCGCCGAGCGGCCCCAGAATGCGCCGGACCAGGAAGTGCCGTGCCTGGGGCGGCAGGTGGCGGTACGGATCGGCGTGGTAGCTGATCGCGTACAGCGACCAGGCGCGCCCGAAGGGCGATTCGGGGCGGAACTTCGGCTGCCGCCAGGGCGGTTCGCCGAAGGCGACCGCCCGCTTGCCGCGGGCCACCACCCTCACCTGCGCGCCCGCCTCGGCGGCGAGCACGGCCGTCTCCAGAGCGGACTGACCGGCCCCGACGACGATCAGGTCGCGTCCCGCGAAGCGGGTCAGGTCGTGGTGCTGGGAAGTGTGCGAGACGGGCCCGGTGGGGGAAGGCCCGTCCGGCACCGCACCGGCGAGCTCGCGCGGCAGCCGCGAGAGGCCCGACAGGCCCGTCGCCACGATGACCGCGCGAGCCGTGAACTGCTCTCCGGAGTCCAGCTTCAGATCGAAGCCGCCCGGACCGCCCGAGGCGCGGCGGTCCACCGCGACGACCCGCACGCGCTCCAACTCGGGGACGAGCCGGTGCTGGAACCACTCTCCGTAGGCCACGAAGGTCTCGATCGGGATGATGTCCTCGTCCGTGACGAGGCGCCGGATGCCGGCCGCGTCGCAGTAGTCGGCGAGGGTGTGGCCGCGCTGCGGCGCGTCGATGCTGGACGCGACGGGGGTGGACTTCAGCAGCATCCCTCGGGGCATGTGGGCGCGCCAGCTCACCATCGGATCGCCGAACACCCGCACCGGAATGCCGCGCGCCCGCAGATGGGCGGCGGTGGACAGGCCGTACGGCCCGGCTCCGACGACTGCTACCGGTTGCGTCACGAAGTCCCTCCCCAGGGCGTCACATTGCGGCGGTGCTGCCGCGGCGCTGGGAGCGCCACAGCTGGTACAGATGCTTCGTCCCGGGCCGCAGGAAGCGCGCGAGCATCGTGAAGAACGGCTTCATGTCGTCGGCGGCGAGCCACGCGAGCTCCGTGCCGCTCGCGCGGGCGGGCGCGTGCGGCGTCGTGTATCCACTGCGGCGGTACGCGACGAGGGCGGGCAGGTCGATGTTCTCCACGACATACCGGTGCCCGGCGCGCTGGTCCCCCTCGGGGACGACGCGGCCCGTCAGGTCGAGGTGCATGGCACGGACGACGTCGATCTCCGACTCGTTCTCGAAGAGCCGGAACTGAGCGCCCATACGGGGGTTGAAGTCGAGCAGCTTGTACTGACCGTCGCGGCGGTCGAAGCGCAGGTCCAGGTCGATGATGCCGGTGAAGCCGATCTGCTTGATGAAACGCGCGGCGAGGTCGGCGAGTTCCGGGTTGTCGACGACGTACGCGTTCGACGTCATCCCCGCATGCGGCGGCCAGGAGCGGACCTTGACCCCCGTGAACATCGCGCGCGGGACGGAGTTCGCGTCGAAGTACGCGTGCACGATCCAGTCCTCGGCCTCTTCCCGGGGCAGATACTCCTGGAGGATCACGCCGGGCCGCTCGCCCCAGTGACGGGCGAGCGCGAGAAGGCCGCCGGGGGTCTCGATGCGGGTGGTGCCGTGCACTGCAGGACGCTTCCGCCGGGTGAAGGCCTCGCGGTTCTTGGCCACCACGGGGAACCGCGCGCGGGACGCGAACTCCGCGACGTCCGCCGGGCTTTCCGGAAAGGTGGCATCGGGCGAGGCGATGCCGTGCTCCACGCACAGCCCGTGCAGGCCTTGCTTGCTCGCCAGCCTTCGGGGCAATTCCGCTTCCACGCGCGGGAAGAGGAATCCACCGAAGCCGGTGCGCTCCCCGGAGAGCTCGTCCTGGTGCTCGGCGATCAGGACGGCCGCCTCCTCGTCCGTGGGGATGAGGACGGCCGGTCTACCGATGCGGCGCCCGACCCGCAGCAGCCCCTCCACCAGTCGTTCCGGCTCTTCGGCGCCGGTGGTCGGCCAGGGAAAGGCGGCCGTCAGGTGGCGGGACGCGGCAGCCGGTGTGTACCGGTCCTCCGTGATCGCGTACATGGGAACGCCCAGCCGGCCGAGGCTGCGGATCGCTCCCACTCCACCGTGGTGCAGGGGGTAGTCACCGAACTTGACGATCAGTCCCGGGACGTTCCGGTCCGGCGTGAACGGCGCACTGGCGGCGATCCTGGCCACGGGTTCCCCCCACGTATGCCAAACCGAATGGGACCCCACCCATCCCGCGTCCCCCAAAGAACGCTAGGGCGGAATCGGAAAGTCCAGCAAGACTTATCCGGACATTGCTAACTCTTTAGACACTGCCGCAACAGGGGTCTCCACACGTAACGTGTGGCACACCCCTATGGAAAGCGAGGCAGGTACGCATGTCCGAGCAGACCCCGCTCGACCCGGCCGCCGGTGACTCCACCGACCTTCCCGGAGGCGATCCCTTCGGCCTTCCCGAGGGCGACCCCTTCGGACCCCACAACCTTCCCTACGGCGTGTTCTCCCTGGCCGGGGAGGCGGACGGACGACGCAGGGTGGGCGTACGGCTCGGCTCGTACGTCCTGGACGCGGGCGCCGCGGCCGCCGCGCTCGGCTCCCCCTACGTGTCACTCCTGGCCCGGCCCACGCTGAACCCCCTGCTCTCCGCGGGCCGCAGGGCCTGGTCGGACGTGCGGCGCGCGCTGACCGCATGGGTGACGGTGCCGGCCCACCGGGAGACCGTACGCCCCCTGCTGCACCCCCTCTCCGAAGTGACCCTGCACCTGCCCTTCGAGGTTGCGGACTACGTCGACTTCTACGCTTCCGAGCACCACGCGACCCACCTGGGCCAGATGTTCCGGCCGGACTCGCCGACGCCGCTGACGCCCAACTGGAAGCACCTGCCCATCGGTTACCACGGCCGGTCCGGCACGGTGGTCGTCTCCGGAACGGACGTCGTCCGCCCCTCGGGCCAGCGCAAGGCGCCCGCCGACGCGGCCCCCGTCTTCGGCCCGTCCGTCCGGCTCGACATCGAGGCGGAGGTGGGCTTCGTCGTCGGCGCCCCCTCGACGCACGGAACCCCCGTCCCCCTGGCGGACTTCCGGGAGCACGTCTTCGGACTGACCCTCCTCAACGACTGGTCGGCGCGCGACATCCAGGCCTGGGAGTACGTCCCGCTGGGCCCGTTCCTCGGCAAGTCGTTCGCCACGTCCGTCTCCGCGTGGATCACCCCGCTGGAGGCCCTGGACTCGGCGCGGATCGCGCCCCCGGAGCGCACGCATGAGCTCCTGCCCTACCTGGACGACTCCGCGGAGTCCGTGGCGGACGAGCCCGGCGGCTACGACCTGCACATGACGGTCACCCTGAACGGCCAGGTCATCTCGGAGCCGCCGTTCTCCACCGTGTACTGGACGGCCGCGCAGCAGCTGGCGCACATGACGGTCAACGGCGCCTCGCTGCGCACCGGCGACCTGTACGGCTCGGGCACGGTCAGCGGTCCCGAGGCAGGTCAGTACGGTTCACTGATCGAGATCACCTGGAACGGCCGCGACCCCCTCGAACTCCCGGACGGCAAGCGGACGTTCCTCGAGGACGGCGACGTGGTCACGCTCTCGGCCTGGGCCCCCGGGCCCAACGGCACGAGGGTCGGACTCGGCGAGGTGACGGGCCGGATCGCGTCCGCGAACTGAGCCCGCCGAACTCACCCCGGCTGCTGGCACCGAACACTTACGCCAACCACTTGCACCAACCGCTTGTACCAACTGCTTGACACAAACCCCCGAGTGAGGTGAACTTGTACTCGGCGCTTGATACAAGCGAGCGCCGAGCACAGGTCCGGGCCCGACCACCCGGCCCGCTCACTCGGGGGTTCACGCATGCACGACACCGGCACGGACACCAGCACACGCACTCGCGCCCACACCCACATCGCCCCACCACTCCCACCCGTCATCCCCCCAGAGACAGCCGCGCGCGCCCGCGTCGATCTCTACGCCCGCTGGTCCGGCCTGGCCGCCGGTGCCGCCGCGGCCTGGGCGGTGGCCTCCAGGGACGACGGCCTGGGCATCGGGATCCTGTACGCCATCCCGGCGTTCGGCCTCTGCGCCGTCGCCGGAGTCCTGCTCGGGGACGCCCTCACACCCCCGCCGCACGGCCCGGTGCGCAGCGCAGGCCTCACCCCGCGCCGGGCCCGGGACTATGTGCCGCCCCGCACCACCCGCCTGCTCGCCGCGCAGGCGCTCGCGCTGATCACCCTCCTCGTCGCGGCGGCCGCCATGGCCGCCCCGGACGACCAGGGCCATGCCGGGCGCTCCCTCTCCGCCATCTGCCAGGGCATGACCGAGACGGTCGGCCCCTGGCCCGGCCTCTTCTACGGCGCACCGGTCCTGGCCTCGCTCGCCATCGGCACGGCCGCGTGCGCATGGTCCCTGCGCCGCATCGCCCGCCGCCCCTCGGAAGAGCAGCCACGCCGAGACCGGGCACTGGCGATCACCGCCGCGTGGGGCCTGCTGATCTCCGCTCCCCTGCTGGGGACCACGACGTTCGCCACCGGCGCCCTGCTCGGCCTCGACTGCATGGGCGCGTCCGGGGCGGCCTGGTTCCTGATCCCCGTGGCCCTCTCCGCGGCGTCCACCATGACGTGGTCCCTGACCACGATCGTCTCCCCCCGGGCAGGCCACCGATGACGGGCCCGGCCAGAGGCCCTGCCGTCCGGGTCGACACGACGAGCCCCGTCCCGCCCTACGAACAGATCCGGGCCCAGCTCGCCGCCCTCATCACCACGGGCCGCCTCCCCGAGGGCGAACGCCTCCCACCCGTCCGCCAGCTCGCCGCCGACCTGGGCCTGGCAGCAGGCACCGTGGCCCGCGCCTACCGCGAACTGGAATCGGCCTCCCTGATCCACACCCGCCGAGGCGCAGGAACGAGGGTGGCTCCGCTCCCGGCGGGCACCTCCCTCCCCGACCCGGCACAACTCGCGGCGCTGGCTCTGCAGTTCACCACGGCGGCCCGAGCCCTGGGAGCGGACGAGGCGGAGGCGCTGCGGGCGGTACGGGAGGCTTGGGACGCCCCCTGACCTCGCCGAACGCGCCCCCGCAGGGGCAAGCCCCCGACACTCGTTCACACGTGCGTGGACACCTTTGCGGGTTTCCCCCCGATACGCTGGACAACCCGGTGAGACTCCACCCACGGGAGCACTGATGAGCGCCGAACCCGAGGCTTCCGGGCCCACGTGGCCGGTCCCGCCCAAGGGTGGCTGGACCGCCGACGACCTGGACCGGCTTCCGAATCTGCCTCCGCACACGGAGCTGATCGACGGGAGCCTCGTCTTCGTGAGTCCGCAGACCAACCTTCATTCGCGGGCGGTCAGCTTCTTCGAGCGGCGCCTCGAAGATTCCGCCCCAGCGGGACTCGAAGTCCTACGCGAATTCACCATCGACATCGACCAGCGGAACAGGCCCGAGCCCGACGTCGTCGTCGTACCCTCCGAAGAGATCCTGGACCCCGGACAGACCCGTGTCCCCGCCGACACAGTGCTGCTGGCCATCGAAGTCGTCTCCCCCGGCTCCGAGGCGCGCGACCGGGAGGCCAAGCCGCTCAAGTACGCCAAGGCAGGCATCCGTCACTACTGGCGCGTGGAGAACGACAAGGGCCGCCCGGTGGTCCATGTCTTCGAACTCGAACCCGCGACGCGCACCTACACACCGACCGGCATCTTCCACGACGATCTCAAGGTGAGCGTCCCCTTCACCATCGAGCTCGACCTCACCGCCATCACCGCCAGGCGGTCGCTGCCCGAGACTCCGTAGACAGGCTGTTCTGGTCGGCTCCGATCACCGGAGCCGACCAGGTGAACGTCGTCCGATCTACCAGTCCGGCTCCTCGTCCCCCCAGTCCGGCTCCACCTCATCGCTCATCAGTCGTCCAGCCCCGCCAGGCGCCGCCTCAGGGGCCCCACCAGAGGGCCCTTCCGACGGCTCGCCCGAAGCACCGCCCCCGGCGGGCGCGCCGCCCAGGAACTCCGCGACGACGCCCACCACGCCCTCGCCGTACGTCGCACGCTTCTTCTCGCCCACTCCGCTGATGCCCGACAGGTCCGACACGGACGTGGGTCGCAGGGTCGCGATCTCGCGGAGGGTGGCGTCGTGGAAGATCACATATGCCGGGACGCCCTGCTCCTTCGCCGAGGCCGCGCGCCAGGCGCGCAGTGCCTCGAAGAGCGGGACCGCTTCCTGGGGCAGCTCGGCGACCGCCGCCGCCGACTTCGCCTTGCGCTCGCCCTTGGACGCCCGCGCCGCCGGTGCCCGCTTCGGCTCCTTGCGCAGCCGCACCTCGCGCTCCCGGCCCAGGACGGAGCCGCTCGTCTCGGTGAGCACCAACGTGCCGTACTCCCCCTCGACCGCGATCAGGCCCTGCGCCAGCAGCTGACGCACGACGCCCCGCCATTCGGCCTCCGCGAGCTCCTCTCCGATGCCGAAGACCGAGAGCTGGTCGTGGTCGAACTGGATGACCTTCGCGGTCTTCTTGCCCAGGAGGATGTCGATGATCTGGCCCGCGCCGAACTTCTGACCGCGCTCGCGCTGCAGGCGCACGACCGTGGAGAGCACCTTCTGCGCCGCCACCGTGCCGTCCCAGGTCTCGGGCGGGGTCAGGCAGGTGTCACAGTTTCCGCAGGACTGCGCGCCCGCCTCCTGGCCGAAGTAGGTCAGGAGCTGCGCGCGGCGGCACTGAGCCGTCTCGCAGAGCGCCAGCATCGAGTCCAGATGGGAGGAGGCGCGGCGGCGGAACGCCTCGTCGCCCTCGCCGCCCTGGATCAGCTTCCGCTGCTGCACTACGTCCTGGAGGCCATAGGCCATCCAGGCAGTCGAGGGCAGACCGTCGCGGCCCGCGCGGCCCGTCTCCTGGTAGTACCCCTCGACCGACTTGGGCAGGTCGAGGTGGGCGACGAAGCGGACGTCCGGCTTGTCGATGCCCATGCCGAAGGCGATCGTGGCGCAGACGACGAGGCCGTCCTCCCGCAGGAAGCGGGACTGGTGCGCCGCGCGCATGCCGCCGTCCAGACCCGCGTGGTACGGGACGGCCTCGATGCCGTTCTTGCAGAGGAACTCGGCGGTCTTCTCGACCGAATTGCGCGACAGGCAGTAGACGATCCCGGCGTCGCCCGCGTGCTCTTCCTTCAGGAAGGCGAGGAGCTGCTTCTTCGGCTCGGCCTTCGGCACGATGCGGTACTGGATGTTGGGCCGGTCGAAGCTCGCCACGAAGTGCTTGGCGTCGGGCATGCCGAGCCGCTGCGTGATCTCCCGGTGCGTGGCGTCGGTGGCCGTGGCGGTCAGGGCGATCCGCGGCACGTCCGGCCAGCGCTCCCCGAGGAGCGAGAGCGCGAGATAGTCGGGACGGAAGTCGTGGCCCCACTGGGCGACGCAGTGCGCCTCGTCGATGGCGAAGACGGAGATCTTGGCCCGCCCGAGAAGCTCCAGGGTCGTGTCCAGACGCAGCCGCTCCGGCGCCAGATAGAGCACGTCGAGCTCGCCCGCGAGGAACTCCGCCTCCATCACGCGCCGCTCGTCGAAGTCCTGCGTGGAGTTGATGAACCCGGCGCGCACGCCGAGCGCCCGCAGCGCGTCCACCTGGTCCTGCATCAGCGCGATGAGCGGGGAGATCACGACGCCGGTGCCCGGCCTGACCAGGGCCGGGATCTGATAGCAGAGGGACTTGCCGCCGCCGGTCGGCATCAGGACGACGGCGTCCCCGCCGCCGATCACGTGCTCGATGATCGGTTCCTGCTCGCCGCGGAAGGCGTCGTACCCGAAGACGCGGTGGAGCGTGCGCAGGGCGTCGCTCTCCGTCACGGTGCCGGTTGCCGCGCCCGGCGCCGGTACCGACGCCGTCACCTCGCTCATGCCCTTGGTCCCATCCATCGCCCTGTCCCCCGCCGTACGTCCTGCCTCGACCACTGCCTCCACGATAGGGCTCCCCACCGACACCCCGGACAGTTATCCACAGGCCGCCGCCCGGCACCCCTTCTCGGGATGCCGGGCGGCAACGCATGTTCGAAACGATCGGGCTACCGGACGAAGACCCCCGCCTGGTTCGCCAGATCCAGGAAGTACTGCGGGGCCACACCCAGCACCAGCGTCACCGCGACGCCCATGCCGATCGCCGTCATCGTCAGCGGCGAAGGCACGGCGACCGTGGGGCCGTCCGCCTTCGGCTCGCTGAAGAACATCAGGACGATCACGCGGATGTAGAAGAACGCGGCGATCGCCGACGACAGCACACCGACCACGACCAGCGGTCCCGCGCCGCCCTCCGCCGCGGCCTTGAAGACCGCGAACTTCCCGGCGAACCCGGAGGTCAGCGGAATGCCCGCGAAGGCGAGGAGGAAGACCGCGAAGACCGCGGCCACCAGCGGAGACCTGCGCCCGAGCCCCGCCCACTTGGACAGGTGCGTGGCCTCGCCCCCGGCGTCCCGCACCAGCGTGACGACGGCGAAGGCGCCGATGGTCACGAAGGAGTAGGCCGCCAGGTAGAAGAGGACGGAGGAGACGCCGTCCGGGGTGGTGGCGATGACACCGGCGAGGATGAAGCCCGCGTGCGCGATGGACGAGTACGCGAGGAGGCGCTTGATGTCGGTCTGGGTGATCGCGATGATCGCGCCGCCCAGCATCGTGATGACCGCGACGCCCCACATGACCGGCCGCCAGTCCCAGCGCAGACCGGGAAGCACCACGTAGAGGAGCCGGAGGAGCGCACCGAACGCGGCCACCTTCGTCGCCGCCGCCATGAAGCCGGTGACCGGCGTCGGGGCGCCCTGGTACACGTCCGGGGTCCACATGTGGAACGGCACCGCGCCCACCTTGAAGAGCAGCCCCATCACCACCATCGCGACGCCGATCAGGAGCAGCGCGTCGTTGCCCATGGTGTCGGCGAGCGCCGGGTCCACGGTCTTGACGTTGCCCTCGACGACGTCCGCGATCGTCGCGTACGACACGGAACCGGCGTAGCCGTAGAGGAGCGCGATGCCGAAGAGCGTGAAGGCCGAGGCGAACGCGCCGAGCAGGAAGTACTTGACGGCGGATTCCTGCGACATGAGGCGCTTGCGCCGGGCCAGCGCGCACAGCAGGTACAACGGCAGGGAGAAGACTTCCAGCGCGATGAAGAGCGTCAGGAGGTCGTTGGCCGCGGGGAAGACGAGCATGCCGCCGATGGCGAAGAGCGCCAGCGGGAACACCTCGGTGGTGGCGAACCCGGCCTTGGTGGCGGCCTGTTCGCCCTCACTGCCCGGTACGGCTCCGGCCTGCGCCACGAACGAGTCGACGCGGTTGCCGTGCGCCGCCGGGTCGAGGCGCCGCTCCGCGAAGGTGAAGATCACGAAGATGCCGGTGAGCAGGATCGTGCCCTGCAGGAAGAGCGCGGGTCCGTCGACCGCGATGGCGCCCATCGCGGCGATCTGCGCCTTGGTGGTGCCGAAGCCGCGGGCCGCGAGCCCGACCACCGCGGCGAAGGCGGCGGCCAGGGAGACCACGGAGAGGAACAGTTGGGCGTAGTAACGGGTCTTGCGCGGGACGAAGGCTTCGATGAGCACTCCGATGACGGCCGCGCCGATGACGATCAACATCGGCGAGAGCTGCCCATACTCGATATTGGGCGCGTCGATCTTGTCGATCGGGTCGGCCGCAGTTGTCCACAGGCTGTGGACGGCTGATGCGCTCACTTGGCCGCCTCCACATCGGGCTGGGGGTCCTTCTTCTGCACGTCGGACATCGTGTGCTCGACCGCCGGGTTCACCAGATCGGTGAGCGGCTTCGGGTAGACGCCGAGACCGATCAGGAGGGCGATCAGCGGAGCGACGACGACCAGTTCACGCACCCGCAGGTCGGGCATGGCCGAGACCTCCGCCTTCACGGGGCCGGTCATCGTCCGCTGGTAGAGGACGAGCGTGTACAGCGCGGCGAGCACGATGCCGACGGTCGCGATGATCCCGACCACCGGATAGCGGGCGAACGCGCCGACCAGGACCAGGAATTCGCTCACGAACGGTGCGAGCCCGGGAAGCGACAGCGTGGCCAGGCCGCCGATCAGGAAGGTACCGGCGAGCACCGGTGCGACCTTCTGCACTCCTCCGTAGTCGGCGATGAGCCGCGAGCCGCGCCGCGAGATCAGGAAGCCGGCCACCAGCATCAGCGCGGCGGTCGAGATGCCGTGGTTGACCATGTAGAGCGTCGCGCCGGACTGGCCCTGCGAGGTCATCGCGAAGATGCCGAGCACGATGAAGCCGAAGTGCGAGATCGACGCGTACGCCACCAGGCGCTTGATGTCGCGCTGGCCGACCGCGAGCAGCGCGCCGTAGATGATGCTGATCAGGGCGAGCACGAGGATGACCGGCGTCGCCCAGTCGCTCGCCTCCGGGAAGAGCCCGAGGCAGAACCGCAGCATCGCGAACGTGCCGACCTTGTCCACGACGGCCGTGATCAGTACGGCGACCGGGGCGGTGGACTCCCCCATCGCGTTCGGCAGCCAGGTGTGCAGCGGCCACAGCGGCGCCTTCACCGCGAAGGCGAAGAAGAAGCCGAGGAAGAGCAGCCGCTCCGTGTTGGTCGCCATGTCGAGCGAGCCGTCCGCGCGCGCGGCGGAGATCTCCTGGAGGGAGAAGTTTCCCGCCACGACATAGAGCCCGATCACGGCGGCCAGCATGATGAGGCCGCCGACGAGGTTGTAGAGGAGGAACTTCACGGCCGCGTACGAGCGCTGTGCCGAGGCGTTCTCGTCCGTGCCCGCGTGGGCGCGGTCTCCGAAGCCGCCGATGAGGAAGTACATCGGGATGAGCATGGCTTCGAAGAAGATGTAGAAGAGGAAGACGTCGGTGGCCTCGAAGGAGATGATCACCATCGCCTCGACGGCCAGGATCAGGGCGAAGAACCCCTGAGTCGGCCGCCACCGCGAGGATTTCGTCTCCAGGGGATCGGCGTCGTGCCAGCCCGCCAGGATGATGAAGGGGATCAACAGGGCGGTGAGCGCGAGGAGCGCGACGGCGATGCCGTCGACCCCGAGCTCGTACCGCACCCCGAACTCCTTGATCCAGGCGTGCGATTCGGTCAGTTGATAGCGATCGCCGTCGGGGTCGAACCGTACGAGCACGGTCACCGCGAGGCCGAGCGTGGCGAGCGAGACGAGCAGTGCGAGCCACTTGGCGGCGGTCCGCCGGGCGGCCGGAACGGCTGCCGTGGCGATCGCGCCGACCGCGGGCAGGACCGCCGTCGCTGTCAGGAGGGGAAAGGACATCGGTATCAGACCGCCCTCATCAGCAGGGTCGCGGCGATGAGCACCGCAGCGCCGCCGAACATCGAGACCGCGTAGGAGCGGGCGTAGCCGTTCTGCAGTTTGCGCAGCCGTCCGGAGAGGCCGCCGACCGAGGCCGCCGTGCCGTTGACGACGCCGTCGACCAGGGTGTGGTCGACGTAGACCAGGGACCGCGTGAGGTGCTCGCCGCCGCGCACCAGGACGACGTGGTTGAAGTCGTCCTGGAGGAGGTCGCGGCGGGCGGCGCGGGTGAGCACCGAGCCGCGCGGGGCGGTGACCGGGACGGGACGGCGCCCGTACTGCACATAGGCCAGGGCGACGCCGATGACGAGGACCACCATGGTGGCTCCCGTGACCGTCGTGGCGCTCAGCGGCGAGTCGCCGTGGTCGTGCTGCGTGACCGGCTCCAGCCAGTGCATGAAGCGGTCGCCGATGCTGAAGAAGCCACCCGCGAACACCGACCCGAAGGCGAGCACGATCATCGGGATGGTCATGGACTTCGGCGACTCGTGCGGGTGCGGCTCGTTGCCGGACCCCGCGGCGGAGCCGCTATCAGACGCTGTCGGCTGCCAGCGCTTCTCCCCGAAGAAGGTCATGATCATCACGCGCGTCATGTAGTACGCGGTGATGGCCGCGCCCAGGAGCGCCACCGAGCCGAGGATCCAGCCCTCCGTGCCGCCCTTGGCGAACGCCGCCTCGATGATCTTGTCCTTGGAGAAGAAGCCGGACAGACCGGGGAAGCCGATGATCGCGAGGTAGCCGAGGCCGAAGGTCACGAACGTGACCGGCATGTACTTCCGGAGGCCGCCGTACTTCCGCATGTCGACCTCGTCGTTCATGCCGTGCATGACCGATCCGGCGCCGAGGAAGAGCCCGGCCTTGAAGAAGCCGTGCGTGACCAGGTGCATGATCGCGAAGACGTAGCCGATGGGGCCGAGGCCCGCGGCCAGGATCATGTACCCGATCTGGGACATCGTCGATCCGGCGAGGGCCTTCTTGATGTCGTCCTTCGCGCAACCGACGATCGCACCGAACAGGAGCGTGACCGCTCCGACGACGGTGACGACGAGCTGTGCGTCCGGCGCGCCGTTGAAGATCGCGCCGGAGCGGACGATGAGGTACACACCCGCGGTCACCATCGTGGCGGCGTGGATCAGGGCCGAGACCGGGGTCGGGCCCTCCATCGCGTCACCGAGCCAGGACTGCAGCGGCACCTGCGCGGACTTGCCGCACGCGGCGAGCAGCAGCATCAGGCCGATCGCGGTGAGCTTGCCCTCCGACGTCTCACCCGTGGCCTCCAGGACAGGGCCGAAGGCGAAGGTCCCGAAGGTGGTGAACATCAGCATGATGGCGATCGAGAGGCCCACGTCGCCGACCCTGTTGACCAGGAAGGCCTTCTTCGCGGCGGTGGCCGCGCTGGGCTTGTGCTGCCAGAAGCCGATCAGGAGGTACGAGGCGAGGCCCACGCCCTCCCATCCGACGTACAGGAGCAGGTAGTTGTCGGCGAGGACCAGCAGGAGCATCGCCGCGAGGAACAGGTTCAGGTAGCCGAAGAAGCGGCGGCGCCGCTCGTCGTGCTCCATGTACCCGATCGAGTAGATGTGGATCAGGGTGCCCACACCGGAGATCAGCAGGACGAACGTCATCGACAACTGGTCGAGCTGGAAGGCGACGTCGGCCTGGAAGCCCTCGACGGGGATCCAGCTGAACAGGTGCTGCGACAGCGAGCGCTCCTCGGCGCCCTTGCCCAGCATGTCGGTGAACAGCACGACGGCGACGACGAAGGAGGCGGCCGCGAGCAGCGTGCCGAGCCAGTGGCCCGCGCGGTCCAGTGCCCGCCCGCCGCACAGCAGTACGGCCGCTCCGAGCAGAGGCGCCGCGACGAGCAGCGCAATCAAGTTCTCCACGATTCAGCGACCCCTCAGAGCTTCATCAGGCTGGCGTCGTCGACCGAGGCCGAGTGGCGGGAACGGAACAGCGACACGATGATCGCGAGTCCGACCACGACCTCCGCGGCGGCGACGACCATCGTGAAGAACGCGATGATCTGGCCGTCGAGGTTGCCGTGCATCCGGGAGAAGGCCACGAACGCGAGGTTGCAGGCGTTGAGCATGAGCTCGATGCACATGAACACCACGATCGCGTTCCGCCTGATGAGCACGCCGGTCGCGCCGATCGTGAACAACAGCGCCGCGAGGTAGAGATAGTTGACGGGGTTCACTTCGACGCCTCCTCGGTCCGCTCGATGTCGCTGCGCCGCAGGTCGGGCCGCTCCAGGCGATCGGTGGAGCGCTGCTCCAGCGCCCGCAGGTCGTCCAGCGCCTCGTTCGACACGTCGCGGATCTGGCCGCGCTCACGGAGCGTCTTGTTGACCGTGAGCTCCGACGGCGTGCCGTCGGGGAGCAGGCCCGCGATGTCCACGGCGTTGTGCCTGGCGTACACACCCGGGGCGGGCAGCGGCGGCAGGTGCTTGCCCTCGCGCACGCGCGCCTCGGACAGCTCGCGCTGGGTCTTGGCGCGCTCCGTGCGCTCGCGGTGGGTGAGCACCATCGCGCCGACCGTCGCCGTGATGAGCAGGGCGCCGGTGATCTCGAAGGCGAAGACGTACTTCGTGAAGATGAGCCCCGCGAGGCCCTCCACGTTGCCGCCGGCGTTCGCCTTGCCGAGGCCGTTGAACTCCTTCACCGAGGCGTTGCCGATGCCCGCGAAGAGCAGCACCGCGAAGCCGAGCCCGCAGAGGAGGGCCAGCCAGCGCTGTCCCTTGATGGTCTCCGTCAGGGAGTCGGCCGCGGTGACGCCGACGAGCATGACCACGAAGAGGAAGAGCATCATGATCGCGCCGGTGTAGACGACGATCTGGACGATGCCCAGGAAGTACGCGCCGTTGGCCAGGTAGAACACCGCAAGGATGATCATGGTCCCGGCCAGGCAGAGCGCGCTGTGCACGGCCTTCTTCATGAGGATGGTGCACAGGGCGCCGATCACCGCGACCGTGCCGAGCACCCAGAACTGGAAGGCCTCGCCGGTGGAGGTGGAGTAGGCGGCGAGCTGCGTCATCGGCCGACCACCTTCTCCGACGCGGGCTCGCCGTCCCCGAAGTCGGCGGCCGCCTCCTGGGGCGTCTCGCCCTTGGAGAGGGCGACCTGGGGGACGGTGCCCGGCGCGGCCTCGGTGACCAACCCCCGGTAGTAGTCCTGCTCGTCCGTGCCGGGGAAGATCGCGTGCGGCGAGTCGACCATGCCCTCTTCGAGACCGGCGAGCAGCTGCTCCTTGGTGTAGATGAGGTTCTCGCGGCTGCTGTCGGCCAGCTCGAACTGGTTCGTCATCGTCAACGCGCGCGTGGGGCACGCCTCGATGCACAGGCCGCAGAGGATGCAGCGGGCGTAGTTGATCTGGTAGACGCGGCCGTACCGCTCACCGGGCGA
Source organism: Streptomyces atriruber (assembly GCF_001418325.1). Classification (GTDB taxonomy): domain Bacteria; phylum Actinomycetota; class Actinomycetes; order Streptomycetales; family Streptomycetaceae; genus Streptomyces; species Streptomyces atriruber. The sequence goes on from NZ_LIPN01000047.1 coordinate 29,833, forward strand.
GTACCTCTCCTCGTCCGTGTTGTCCGCGCCCTCCACATAGATGGCGTCCGCGGGACAGGCCCAGGCGCAGAGCTCACAGCCGACGCACTTCTCCAGGCCGTCCGGATGGCGGTTCAGCTGGTGCCTGCCGTGGAAGCGGGGAGCAGTGGTCTTCTGCTGCTCCGGATACTGCTCGGTCAGCCGCTTCTTGAACATGGCCTTGAAGGTCACGCCGAAGCCCGCCACAGGGTTCTGGAACCCCTGCTTCGATTGGTTCGACTCGTGTGACTCCTGGTTCGACTCAGCCATCGGACGCCTCCTTTCCGTCACTTCGGGATCCGTCACTTTGAGTATCCGGGCCACCACTGACAATCAACTCCCGCTCCTGGCGCGAGCGTCGGCGCGGTACGGGTGGCAGGCTCTGGCCTGGCAGCGGCGGCACCGGGAAGCCGCCCGCCATGGGGTCGAAGGCGACCGGCTTCTCCTCCTCCGCGGCGGCTTCCTTCTCGCGCTTGTCGCGGAAGACGTCGACGACGACGGAGAGCAACAGCAACGCGATGACGCCGCCGCCGACATAGAGCGCGATCGAGGTGAATTCGTAGTCCTCGTTCCGCATCGCCCTGACCGTGGCGACCAGCATCAGCCAGACGACCGAGACCGGGATCAGCACCTTCCAGCCGAGCTTCATCAGCTGGTCGTAGCGGACGCGGGGCAGAGAGCCGCGCAGCCAGATGAAGAAGAACAGCAGCAGCTGGACCTTGATCACGAACCAGAGCATCGGCCACCAGCCGTGGTTCGCGCCCTCCCAGAACGTGCTGATCGGATACGGAGCGCGCCAGCCGCCCAGGAAGAGCGTGGCCGACACCGCCGAGACGGTGACCATGTTGATGTACTCGGCGAGCATGAACATCGCGAACTTGATGGAGGAGTACTCGGTGTTGAATCCACCGACGAGGTCGCCCTCGGACTCCGGCATGTCGAACGGCGCGCGGTTCGTCTCGCCGATCATCGTCACGATGTAGATGATGAAAGAGACGGGCAGCAGCAGGACGTACCACCGGTCCGCCTGCGCCTCGACGATCGCCGACGTCGACATCGAACCCGAGTAGAGGAACACGGAGGCGAAGGCCGCGCCCATCGCGATCTCGTACGAGATCATCTGCGCGCAGGAGCGCAGGCCGCCGAGGAGCGGGTACGTCGATCCGGAGCTCCAGCCCGCGAGCACGATGCCGTAGATGCCGACGGAGGCGACCGCGAGGATGTAGAGCATCGCGATCGGCAGGTCGGTGAGCTGCATCGTGGTGCGGTGACCGAAGATCGAGACTTCGTTGCCCGCGGGCCCGAACGGGATCACCGCGATCGCCATGAAGGCCGGGATCGCCGCGATGACCGGAGCAAGGATGTAGACCACCTTGTCCGCGCGCTTGACGATCACGTCTTCCTTGAGCATCAGCTTGACGCCGTCCGCGAGGGACTGCAGCAGGCCCCAGGGACCGTTCCGGTTGGGACCGATGCGCAGCTGCATCCAGGCGACGACCTTGCGCTCCCACACGATGGCGAGGAGGACCGTCACCATCAGGAACGCGAAGCAGAAGACCGCCTTGAAGGCGACCAGCCACCAGGGGTCACGGCCGAACATGGACAGGTCTTCCGCCGCAAGCGGCACCAGCGTGTGCGTCACGACGTCACCTCCGGGGCCTCAGTGGGCTCCGGCAGGACCGCCGGGCCGATGCGGACGAGGTCGCCGGGGCGGGCGCCGGTGTCCGACGTGACGCCTCCCCCGGTCGAGTTCAGCGGCAGCCAGACCACGCGGTCGGGCATCTCCGTGATCTGGAGCGGGAGTTCGGTCGCCCCGGCCGGACCGGCGACCGCAAGGAGGTCGCCGTCCTTCACGCCCGCCTCCGCCGCGGTGGCGGCGGACACGCGCGCGTGGGCGGCGTGCCGCGTCCCGGCCAGCGCTTCGTCGCCGTCCTGCAGACGGCCCTGGTCGAGCAGCAGCCGGTGCCCCGAGAGGACCGCCTCGCCGGCGGCGGGCCGCGGCGGCTGGGCGCCGGTCTCCAGGGGGTCCGTGGCGTGCGGGCCGTCCCAGCCGCCGAGCCGGTCCAGCTCGCGGCGCAGGGTCAGCAGGTCGGGCAGGCCGAGGTGGATGTCCCCGGCGTCGGCGAGCATGTGCAGCACGCGCGCGTCGGTGGGCGCCAGCCTGCGCGTCATCTGGTCCGGCTTCAGCGCGGCGTCGAACATCCGCGCGCGGCCCTCCCAGTTGAGGAAGGTGCCCGGCTTCTCGGCGACGGCGGCGACGGGCAGGACCACGTCGGCCCGGTCCGTGACCTCGCTGGGCCGCAGCTCCAGCGAGACGAGGAAACCGACCTCGTCCAGCGCCGCACGCGCGCGTGCCGGGTCCGGCAGGTCGGCGACCTCGACACCCGCCACCAGCAGGGCGCCGAGCTCGCCGGTCGCGGCGGCCTCGACGATCTGGCCGGTGTCGCGGCCGTAGCGGTGCGGGAGTTCGGCGACGCCCCAGGCGGCCGCGACCTCGTCCCGCGCGCGCGGGTCGGTGGCCGGACGTCCGCCGGGCAGCAGCGACGGCAGCGCGCCCACCTCGACGGCGGCACGCTCCCCGGCCCGGCGCGGGATCCACACCAGCCGGGCGCCGGTCGCGGCGGCGGCCCGCACGGCGGCGGTGAGCCCGCCGGGCACGGCCGCGAGCCGCTCACCGACGACGATGACCGACCCGTCGGCGCGCAGCGCCTCGGACGCCTCGGTGCCGGGAGCCTCCAGGCCGACGCCGGCCGCGAGCGCGTCCAGCCACTCGGTCTCGGTGCCCGGCGCCGCGGGCAGCAGCGTGCCGCCCGCCTTCTCCAGGCCCCGGGTCGCGAACGGCGCGAGGGAGAAGGTGCGCTGGCCGTGCTTGCGCCAGGCCTTGCGCAGCCGCAGAAAGACGCCGGGCGCCTCCTCCTCGGACTCGAACCCGGCGAGCAGGACGGTGGGCGCCTTCTCCAGGAGGGCGTACGTGACGCCCGTCCCGTCGAGGTCCCGGCCCCGGCCCGCCACCCGGGCCGCGAGGAAGTCGGCCTCCTCGCTGCTGTGCACGCGCGCGCGGAAGTCGATGTCGTTCGTGTCGAGCGCCACGCGCGCGTACTTGCTGTACGCGTAGGCATCCTCCACGGTGAGGCGGCCGCCGACGAGGACCCCGGCCCGGCCGCGCGCGGCGGCGAGACCACGGGCCGCGGTCTCCAGGGCCTCGGGCCAGCTGGCGGGCTCCAGCTCACCCGTCGAGGCGTTGCGCACCAGAGGTGTCGTCAGCCGGTCGGGGCGCTGCGCGTAACGGAAGCCGAAGCGCCCCTTGTCGCACATCCACTCCTCGTTGACCTCGGGGTCGTCCGCGGCGAGCCGTCGCATGACCTTGCCGCGCCGGTGGTCCGTGCGGCTCGCGCAGCCACCGGAGCAGTGCTCGCACACCGAGGGCGACGACACCAGGTCGAAGGGCCGGGAGCGGAAGCGATACGCCGCCGAGGTCAGCGCGCCGACCGGGCAGATCTGGATCGTGTTCCCGGAGAAGTACGACTCGAAGGGGTCGCCCTCGCCGGTGCCGACCTGCTGGAGGGCGCCGCGCTCGATGAGCTCGATCATCGGGTCGCCCGCGACCTGGTTGCTGAAGCGGGTACAGCGCGCACAGAGCACGCACCGCTCGCGGTCGAGCAGCACCTGGGTGGAGATCGGCACCGGCTTCTCGTACGTCCGCTTCTTGCCCTCGAAGCGGGTGTCCGAGTCGCCGACCTGCATCGCCTGGTTCTGCAGGGGGCACTCGCCGCCCTTGTCGCAGACGGGGCAGTCCAGCGGGTGGTTGATGAGCAGCAGCTCCATCACGCCGCGCTGCGACTTCTCGGCGACGGCCGAGGTCAGCTGCGACTTCACGACCATGCCGTCGGTGCAGGTGATGGTGCAGGACGCCATCGGCTTGCGCTGGCCCTCCACCTCGACGATGCACTGACGGCAGGCGCCCGCAGGGTCGAGCAGCGGGTGGTCGCAGAACCGCGGGATCTCGATGCCGAGCAGCTCGGCGGCCCGGATCACCAGCGTCCCCTTGGGGACGCTGATCTCGATGCCGTCGATGGTCAGCGAGACGAGATCCTCGGGCGGAACCGCCGCCTCCCCGCCCCCGGAGGGAGCGTTGTTGGTGGTCACTGTCATGCGTTCACCTGCGCGCTTTCAGCGGGCCGGTCGGCCCAGAGAGTCGACTTGGCCGGGTCGAAGGGGCAGCCCTTGCCGGTGATGTGCTGCTCGTACTCCTCGCGGAAGTACTTCAGCGAGGAGAAGATCGGCGAGGCCGCGCCGTCGCCCAGGGCGCAGAAGGACTTGCCGTTGATGTTGTCGGCGATGTCGTTCAGCTTGTCCAGGTCGGCCATGACGCCCTTGCCGGCCTCGATGTCCCGGAGCAACTGCACCAGCCAGTACGTGCCTTCGCGGCAGGGCGTGCACTTGCCGCAGGACTCGTGGGCGTAGAACTCGGTCCAGCGGGTCACGGCCCGCACGACGCACGTCGTCTCGTCGAAGCACTGGAGCGCCTTGGTGCCGAGCATCGATCCGGCGGCGCCGACGCCCTCGTAGTCCAGGGGGACGTCGAGGTGCTCGTCGGTGAACATCGGCGTCGAAGAGCCGCCCGGGGTCCAGAACTTGAGCCGGTGCCCGGCGCGCATGCCGCCGCTCATGTCGAGCAGCTGGCGCAGCGTGATGCCGAGCGGACCCTCGTACTGACCGGGGTTGGTGACGTGCCCGCTCAGCGAGTAGAGGGTGAAGCCGGGCGACTTCTCGCTGCCCATCGACTTGAACCAGTCTTTCCCCCGGTTGAGGATCGCGGGAACGGACGCGATGGACTCGACGTTATTCACGACAGTGGGGCATGCGTAGAGGCCCGCGACGGCAGGGAAGGGGGGTCGCAGTCGCGGCTGGCCGCGGCGGCCTTCGAGCGAGTCGAGCAGTGCGGTCTCTTCACCGCAGATGTACGCGCCCGCGCCTGCGTGCACGGTGAGTTCGAGATCGAGTCCGCTGCCCAGCACGTTCTTCCCGAGGTAGCCCGCCGCATACGCCTCGCGGACGGCCTCGTGCAGCCTGCGCAGGACGGGGACGACTTCACCCCGCAGATAGATGAAGGCATGTGACGACCTGATCGCGTGGCACGCGATGACGATCCCCTCGATGAGGGAATGCGGGTTCGCGAAGAGGAGCGGGATGTCCTTGCAGGTCCCCGGCTCCGATTCGTCGGCGTTGACAACCAGATAGTGCGGCTTGCCGTCTCCCTGCGGGATGAACTGCCACTTCATTCCGGTGGGGAAGCCCGCGCCGCCCCTGCCCCGCAGCCCGGAGTCCTTCACGTACGCGATGACGTCGTCCGGGGCCATGGCGAGCGCCTTGCGCAGGCCTTCGTACCCCTCGTGCCGTCGGTAGGTGTCCAGCGTCCAGGACTTCTCCTCGTCCCAGAAGGCCGAAAGAACCGGTGCGAGCAGCTTCTCGGGGCTGGTCTCGTTGTCGATCTCGGCTGCCAAGGTCATCACTCCCCCTCCTCGGCGGTCGGCCCTGCCGGGTGCGCCGGGTCGGACGCCGAGGTGTGCTGCGGCGCGTCGTGCGAGCTGAGGTGCTCGGCGGGGGCCTCGTCCTGAGGGCCTCCCGCGCGCGGGTGGACGACGCGCGGCTGCGGCTCCTCGCCCTTGGCCAGGCGCAGTCCGATCAGCGAGGCGGGGCCCGCGCCGCCGCTCGCCTCGACGGCGCCGGGGCGCGCGTCCGGGAAGCCGGCCAGGATCCGGGCCGTCTCCTTGTACGTGCACAGGGGCGCCCCGCGGCTGGGCCGCACGACCTTCCCGTCGCGCAGGTCGTCGACGAGCCGCTTGGCGGACTCCGGGGTCTGGTTGTCGAAGAACTCCCAGTTGACCATCACCACGGGGGCGAAGTCGCAGGCGGCGTTGCACTCGATGTGCTCAAGGGTGATCTTGCCGTCCCCGGTCGTCTCGTCGTTGCCGATGGCGAGGTGCTCCTTGAGCTCCTCGAAGATCGCGTCGCCGCCCATGACCGCGCACAGCGTGTTGGTGCAGACGCCGACCTGGTAGTCACCGGACGGCTTGCGCCGGTACATGGTGTAGAAGGTCGCGACGGCCGTGACCTCTGCCGTGGTCAGGCCCAGCATCTCGGCGCAGAACCGCATGCCGGTGCGGGTGACGTGCCCCTCCTCGGACTGCACCAGGTGCAGCAGCGGGAGGAGGGCCGACCGGGATCCCGGGTAGCGCGCGATGACGTCCTTGGCGTCCACCTCTAGGCGGGCCCGCACGTCGGCCGGGTAGTCGGGGGCGGGGAGTTGGGGCATGCCCAGGCTGACGCCCGCGCCCTGCTCTGAAGGAGTGGTGGTCACCGGTCGACGCCTCCCATCACGGGGTCGATGGACGCGACAGCGACGATGACGTCGGCGACCTGGCCGCCCTCGCACATCGCCGCCATGGCCTGGAGGTTGGTGAAGGACGGGTCGCGGAAGTGGACCCGGTAGGGGCGGGTGCCGCCGTCGGAGACGACGTGCACGCCGAGCTCGCCCTTGGGCGACTCGACCGCCGTGTACGTCTGTCCCGGCGGGACCCGGAACCCCTCGGTCACCAGCTTGAAGTGGTGGATGAGGGACTCCATGGAGGTGCCCATGATCTTCTTGATGTGGTCGAGCGAGTTGCCCAGGCCGTCCGGGCCGAGGGCCAGTTGGGCGGGCCAGGCGATCTTCTTGTCCTCGACCATGACCGGGCCGGGGGCGAGCCGGTCGATGCACTGCTCGATGATGCGCAGCGACTGCCGCATCTCCTCCAGGCGGATCAGGAAGCGTCCGTAGGAGTCGCAGGTGTCGGCGGTCGGGACGTCGAACTCGTAGTTCTCGTAGCCGCAGTAGGGCTGGGACTTGCGCAGGTCGTGCGGGAGGCCCGCCGAGCGCAGGACCGGTCCGGTGGCGCCGAGGGCCATGCAGCCGGCGAGGTCGAGATAGCCGACGTCCTGCATGCGGGCCTTGAAGATGGGGTTCCCGGTGGCGAGCTTGTCGTACTCGGGGATGTTCTTCTTCATCGTCTTCACGAACTCGCGCAGCTGGTCGACCGTGCCGGGCGGCAGGTCCTGGGCGAGTCCGCCGGGCCGGACGTACGCGTGGTTCATCCGGAGGCCGGTGATGAGTTCGAAGACATCGAGAACGAGTTCACGATCCCGGAATCCGTAGATCATGATCGTGGTCGCGCCGAGTTCCATGCCGCCGGTGGCGATGCACACCAGGTGCGAGGAGAGGCGGTTGAGCTCCATGAGGAGCACGCGGATGACCGAGGCGCGGTCCGGGATCTGGTCCTCGATGCCGAGGAGCTTCTCGACCCCGAGGCAGTACGCCGTCTCGTTGAAGAACGGCGTCAGGTAGTCCATGCGCGTGACGAACGTCGTGCCCTGCGTCCACGTGCGGTATTCGAGGTTCTTCTCGATGCCGGTGTGCAGATAGCCGATGCCGCAGCGGGCCTCGGAGACGGTCTCGCCCTCAATCTCCAGGATGAGCCGGAGCACACCGTGCGTGGACGGGTGCTGCGGGCCCATGTTGACGATGATGCGCTCGTCGTCGGCCTTGGCCGCGGACTGGACGACCTCGTCCCAGTCGCCGCCGGTGACCGTATATACGGTCCCCTCGGTCGTCTCGCGGGGGGAAGCGTGGGATGTTCCCTGAGTGGCAGACATCAGCTGTACGACCTCCGCTGGTCCGGAGCCGGGATCTGGGCGCCCTTGTATTCGACGGGGATGCCGCCGAGGGGGTAGTCCTTGCGCTGCGGGAACCCCTGCCAGTCGTCCGGCATCATGATCCGCGTGAGCGCCGGGTGGCCGTCGAAGATCAGGCCGAAGAAGTCGTACGCCTCGCGCTCGTGCCAGTCGTTGGTCGGATAGACCGGGACCAGTGAGGGCAGGTGCGGATCGCCTTCGGGGACGCCGACTTCGAGCCGGATCAGCCGGTTGTGGGTGATCGAGCGCAGGTGGTAGACGGCGTGCAGCTCGCGGCCCTTGTCGCCGGGGAGGTGCACCCCGCTCACGCCCGTGCAGAGCTCGAAGCGCAGGGCCGGGTCGTCGCGCAGCGTCTGGGCCACGCGGACGAGGTGTTCGCGCTCGATGTGGAAGGTGAGCTCGCCGCGGTCGACGACCGTCTTCTCGATGGCGTTCTCCGGGACGAGGCCCTGCTCTTCCAGGGCCCCTTCCAGTTCGTCCGCGGTCTCGTCGAACCAGCCGCCGTAGGGGCGCGAGGAGGCGCCGGGCAGGGTGACGGTCCGCACGAGCCCGCCGTAGCCGGACGTGTCCGCGCCGTTGGCGGCGCCGAACATGCCCTTGCGTACGCCGATGACCTCGCCGGCCTCGTCGCGCGGCGCCGGTACGCCGTTGCCGTTCAGGTGCTCGTCGTGCGCGTCGCTCACCGCAGCAGCCCCTTCATCTCGATGGTGGGGAGCGCCTTGAGGGCCGCCTCCTCCGCCTCACGGGCGGCTTCTTCCGCGTTCACGCCGAGCTTGGTGTTCTGGATCTTCTGATGGAGCTTGAGAATCGCGTCCAACAGCATCTCGGGGCGTGGCGGGCAGCCGGGCAAATAGATGTCAACCGGGACAACGTGGTCCACGCCCTGCACAATCGCGTAATTGTTGAACATTCCACCCGATGAAGCGCAAACCCCCATGGAAATGACCCACTTGGGATTCGGCATCTGGTCATAGACCTGCCGCAGCACCGGCGCCATCTTCTGGCTCACCCGGCCCGCCACGATCATCAGGTCGGCCTGGCGCGGCGACCCGCGGAAGACCTCCATGCCGAAGCGCGCCATGTCATAGCGCCCGGCACCGGTCGTCATCATCTCGATGGCGCAGCAGGCGAGGCCGAACGTGGCGGGGAAGACGGACGACTTCCGCATCCAGCCCGCGGCCTGCTCGACGGTGGTCAGCAGAAATCCGCTCGGCAGCTTCTCTTCGATTCCCATGCTCTTTGACCCCTCAGACCCTTAGTCCCATTCCAGGCCGCCGCGTCGCCATACGTACGCGTACGCGACGAAGACGGTGAGCACGAAGAGCAGCATCTCCACGAGCCCGAAAATCCCCAGCGCGTCGAAAGTGACGGCCCAGGGATAGAGGAAGACGATCTCGATGTCGAAGACGATGAAGAGCATCGCCGTCAGGTAGTACTTGATGGGGAATCGCCCGCCGCCTGCCGGCGTCGGCGTCGGCTCGATGCCGCACTCATAGGCCTCTAGCTTTGCGCGGTTGTACCGCTTTGGACCGATAAGCGTGGCCATGACCACGGAGAAGATCGCAAAGCCTGCCCCGAGGGCTCCCAGCACGAGGATGGGCGCATAGGCGTTCACGCTCCTCGCTCCTCTCAGTCGGCACTGACTGTTGGCGGTTGCGTCGGACCGCTCCCTGATTCCCATCGAAGATCGCTTACATGTGAAGCAGGTCACAAGCCCAACTGCCCCGCATCCTATGCCCGGCGGTCTGTGATCTGCGACACGGGGTGCGACAACGGCTTTGTGATCTCCACCACCTGACGAAGGATCATGAAGTCGGATGAGCGGTGATCTTCGTACGCGAAGCGCCTGAGCGATCACTAGAGGTGACATCTCAGCGCGTCATCGCTGGTCGAAGGCGTGTCGCTCTATCAAGCGGTGGCACCTGCAAGCAAATTGGCGCTGGACGGGATCACTTGATAGAGGAGTCGCGTTCACACTTTGGCGGCACAGGTGTGGACGGATGTGGACGCGTGCGCCGATTCACTAGCGCCGGGCCCCCTGTTCGCCGGGACCCACCACTCCGCGACCGGCGGCCTCGGTCGGCCTTCGCGGCCGACCCTCACGGACGATCTCCGCGACCGACCCGACGCGCCCCCTCCGCCCGGAGGGGGTCACCCGACCCACCCTCGAACCGCCGTCGGAATCTGCGGGAGATCTCAGGGATGTCTCAGCGAGATCTCAAGGAGACCCCCAGGAGGTCGCGGTGTGACCTGCGCCACAGGGTGAACTTCCCCGAATAAGCCGGGCTTGGCCAACGGACTCAACGGGTGGTAGACCGAGGGCAATTCGGGCGTATCACAGAAAACCCATGATCACAGGCGTGATCAGCCCTGTCCGCATTGCCCGTTACGGCGTCAATAAAGAGCGACACGCCCGGGATTCAGGCGCGGAATCCGTAACTGTGGCGCAGCACACGTTTCTTGAAGGGAACCGTGAGTCCCTGATAGCGGTTGGTCTCATGTCCCACACCGCTCACATACCCAGCCACCGGAAGCCCCGTCGCAGCGCCTCGAAGATTGCCCTGCGTGCCGGAGTTGCCGGTGGCGTCCTCAGCACCCTGGCAGTGGCCGCGGCGGCCGGTACGGCTAACGCGGCCGAGCCGGTGTCCGAGACCATCGAGATGCCCACGCTCTCCACCGATCTGTCCGCACAGATCGCGCAGTCGGCGGACGCCACCCAGCAGGCCGCCGACACCTACGAGTCGCGCGCCGAGCAGGACGCCGCCGCCTCCAAGGCCGCCAAGCAGGCCAAGGCGGACCTCGCGAAGGCCGAGAAGAAGGCCGAGGCCGAGCGCAAGGCCGAGGCCGCCGCGAAGAAGAAGGCGGCGGAGGAGCGCGCCTCGCGTTCCGCCGAGCGCACGAACCTCTCCACGCAGTCCGGTGGCGGTTCCACGAGCGCCTCCGACTCGGTCGCCCCGGCCAGCGGCAGCGTCGGCTCGGTCATCAGCTTCCTCAAGGCCCAGCTCGGCGACGCCTACGTGATGGGCGCCTCGGGCCCGAACGCCTGGGACTGCTCCAGCCTGGTGCAGGCCGCGTTCAAGCAGGCGGGCGTGGACCTTCCGCGCGTCTCGCAGGACCAGTCGACGATGGGCACCGAGGTCGGCACCTCGAACCTGCAGGTCGGCGACATCCTGTACTGGGGCGGCAAGGGCTCCGCGTACCACGTCGGTGTGTACATCGGTAACGGCCAGTACCTGGACGCCGCCAACCCCGGCAAGGGCGTTGTCATCCAGGACCTGTCCGGTTACCCGGCCTCGGGTGCCGTGCGCGTCCTCTGACGGCCCCTTAGAGCCACGACCAAGGGCCGGAACCCCCCTGGAGGGGTTCCGGCCCTTGGTGCGCCCTGAGAGGGCTTCTCAGGCGTTCCTCACGCCTTCGTCACGTCTTCCTCACGCGTTCTTCGGCTTCAGCTCCGCCATCTCGGACCAACCGCTGCCCTCGATCTCGGTGTTCACGATCTGCGGAACGGTCGCGATGAGCTCGCCCATCGTCTCCATGGCGGCCTTGAAGTGGTCGGAGCCGACGTGCGCGGCGCCCGCGTCCCCGTCGGCGAATGCCTCCAGGAGCACGAACTGGTTCGGGTCCTCGACGGAGCGGGACCACTCGAAGAAGACGTTGCCCGGCTCCGCGCGCGTGGCGGTGGTGAATGCGGCGGTCCGCTCGATCCAGCTGTCGCTGTGCTCGGGGCGGACGGTGAACTTGACTGCGATGAAAATCATCCGGCCAGCGTGCCTTGCGCCCGACGGGTGGGGCAAATCGGGCTAGTCGGGCCCTGCGGGCGCCGCGGAACTCCCCCACGGCGCCCCGGCGGTCACACGGTCATGCCTTCGGCGCCACCTTGCTCAGGCCGTTGATGATGCGGTCCATCGCGTCGCCGCCCATCGGGTCCGTCAGGTTCGCCAGCATCTTCAGCGTGAACCGCATCAGGACCGGGTGGGTCAGACCGCGCTGGGTCGCGATCTTCATGACCTTCGGGTTGCCGATGAGCTTCACGAAGGCACGGCCCAGCGTGTAGTAGCCGCCGTAGACCTCCTTGAGCGTCTGCGGGTAGTTCTGCAGCGCCAGTTCGCGCTGGGCGGGGGTGGCACGCGCGTGTGCCTGCGCGATGACGTCCGCCGCGATCTGGCCGGATTCCATGGCGTACGCGATGCCCTCGCCGTTGAAGGGATTCACCAGGCCGCCCGCGTCGCCGACGAGCAGCAGGCCCTTCGTGTAGTGCGGCTGACGGTTGAAGGCCATCGGCAGGGCGGCGCCGCGGATCGGCATGGTCATGTTCTCCGGGGTGTAACCCCAGTCCTCCGGCATCGAGGCGCACCAGGCCTTGAGGACCTCGCGCCAGTCCAGCTCGCGGAACGACTTGGAGGAGTTGAGGATGCCGAGGCCGACGTTGGACGTGCCGTCGCCCATGCCGAAGATCCAGCCGTAGCCGGGCAGGAGGCGGTCCTCGCCGGGGCCGCGGCGGTCCCACAGCTCCAGCCAGGACTCCAGGTAGTCGTCGTCGTGGCGGGGCGAGGTGAAGTACGTGCGGACCGCGACGCCCATCGGACGGTCCTCGCGGCGGTGCAGGCCCATGGCGAGCGAGATCCGCGAGGAGTTGCCGTCGGCCGCGACGACGAGCGGGGCGTGGAAGGTGACCGGGGTCTTCTCCTCGCCCATCTTGGCGTGCACGCCGGTGATGCGGCCGGTCCGGTCGTCGATGACGGGCTCGCCGACGTTGCACCGCTCGTACAGGCGCGCGCCCGCCTTCTGCGCCTGCCGGGCGAGCTGCTCGTCGAAGTCGTCACGCTTCCGGACGAGGCCGTAGTCGGGGTAAGAGGCGAGTTCCGGCCAGTCCAGCTGGAGCCGCACCCCGCCCCCGATGATGCGCAGGCCCTTGTTCCGCAGCCAGCCCGCCTCTTCGGAGATGTCGATTCCCATGGACACCAGCTGCTTGGTGGCGCGGGGCGTGAGCCCGTCGCCGCAGACCTTTTCCCGTGGAAACGCGGTCTTCTCAAGGAGGAGTACGTCGAGGCCGGCCTTCGCCAGGTAGTACGCCGTCGTCGAACCGGCGGGGCCGGCGCCGACGACAATTACGTCCGCGGTGTGTTCGGAGAGCGGCTCGGTCACGGCGGGTTCTCCCCAAGGCTCGAAATCTGTGTGCCGACCGGCACGGGATATGGGCAGTCTATGAGGCGGTACTGATCAGCCAGCCGAAGGGCCACACGTGACCGAGCAGACCGATACCCTGCCCGCGCTGCACCTCCCCGCCGTGCAGCTGCGCGTCCCCACCCACGAGGACGCCTTCGTCTGGCACCGGCTCTTCGACGACCCCGAGGTCATGGAGTTCTTCGGCGGCTCGTCGGCGGAGCTCTCCATGTACGAGGAGCTGACCGCCCGCCAGCGCAGACACGACGCCGAACTGGGCTACTGCCTGTGGACCTTGCTCGACCCGGCCGGCGAGCCGATCGGTTTCACCGGCGCCCAGCCCTGGACCAGGAGCTGGGGCCCGGTGGGTGAGATCGAGATCGGCTGGCGGCTCGCCCGCGGCGCCTGGGGCAAGGGGTACGCGACCGCGGCCGCGGAGGCGACGGTCGAGCGGCTGCGCGCGGCGGGGGTGCCGAGCGTGGTGGCGATGGTCGTCGCCGGAAACGAGCGGTCCATCGCGGTGACGCGGCGGCTCGGCATGGAGCTCGCCGAGTCGTTCACCACTCCCCCGCTGGTACCGGGCGTGGAGACGTCGCGGCGTACGGCCCACTGTTTCCGGCTCACCCTTTAGAGAGCGTCCGGAGCGCGTCGGAGGGTTCTAGCGAGCTTGCAGCAAGGCTCCGGCTGCGAGGTCGGAGCCCTGCTGCGGCCGGGCGTGTCAGTCCGTGAGGCGCCACGTGTCCAGTGCGGTCGCGTGCGTCTTCGCGCCCTCGCCCGTCGGCCAGAAGTCCTCGCGCCAGGAGAGCTGGATCGCGTACTCCGTGCCGTTCTCCGCGACGTAGCTCTGGTTGATGGCGTGGATCGTGCGGTCCGCCTCGTCGGTGTACGTGTACTCCCAGATCGCCCCGTCCTGCCCCTGGAAGGTGTTCTCTTCCATCCGGATGCGGTCGTAGTCCGACTTGTCGGGCGCCGACTTGGTGTGCTTCTCGATGTTCCGGAAGTTCTCGTACGAGGTGTAGGGCGCGTCCGTGACGACGCCGACGAGGAACTCCTCACGGCCGGTCGACCCGGCATAGGTGATCTGTCCGGGGCGCTCGGGGTTGACGGACTGGCGGGTCCATCCCTCGGGCACCGCGAAGGAGAAGCCCTCGGGGTCCGTGATCCGTTCGGTGCCCTCGGGGACCTTCGACTCGCCGGTCGTCCCGGGATCCGTGCTGTCGCCGGACTCCGGACTCTGCGACGCCGCCGGGCTCGGGGCGCCGCCCGGGTCCTCACTGGGCTGCCCGCTCGGCTGGTCGGTCCGGCTGACCGAGGCCTTGTCGTCCTTGCCCGCGCCGTCCGCCTTGTCGTTCCCCGTGTCCTGCCAGAGCAACGCCCCGGCGGTGGCGCCACCGCCCACGACGAGGGCCACGGCGATGGTGACCACCCAGACGGTGGCCCGGCTGCGCGGCTTGGGGGCGACGGGGGATTGG
>NZ_LIPN01000470.1 GCF_001418325.1 Streptomyces atriruber
CCCCCACCACCGAACGAGGGCCACCACCCCATGCACCCGGACCACCCCGCCACGGCCGCCGCACCCGGCACCGGCGGCAGCACCCGCTTCCCCGTCCCCGTCGACGCCGCCCTGCGCGCCGCCGGCTGGCGTCCGGGCCACTGGGACATAAAGCAGGCCGAGATCTGGGCCGACGCACTGCGCCGCCACACCTCGCCCGCCGGACACCGGCACACCGTCTTTCCCGCGGCCGTCGAGGCCTGGGCCGAATTCGGCGGCCTGCACATCGCCCCGCAGGGCCCCGGCCGCCAGATAGCGCCCGCCACCGTGCACCTCGACCCGATGTACGGCCTCCACCTGGCCCGCACGCTCGGCGACCTCGGCCGCGCCCTGGGCACCGAGGTCTGCCCCATCGGCGAGGAGCCGGACACCCAGGCGCTGCTCGCCATCGACACCGAGGGCCGCGTCTACAGCCTCGACCACAGCGGCGACTGGTTCCTCGGCGCCCACATCGACCAGGCCCTCGCCACCCTCATCACCGGCGCCCAGCCCACCCGCCTGTCCGCGGGCTCGGGGATGTAGCTCCGGGGACACGGCTCCGCGGTTACGGCTCCGCGGACAGGGGGCCGACTACCCCGCCGCCACGACCTGCGCCGGCAGGACCGCCGACACCCGGAAGCCGCCGCCGTCCGTCGGGCCCGACACGAACACTCCGCCGAGGCCCGTGACGCGCTCCTTCATTCCCACCAGGCCGTTGCCGCCGCTCGGGAGGCGGGCGTCGGCCGAGGCGTCGGCCTCCGGCGGGGGTTCGTTCTCCACCTGCATCGCGATCTCCGCGTGGCGGTGCGCGAGCCGCACGTACGTCTTCGCGCCCGCCGCGTGCTTGTGGACGTTGGTCAACGCCTCCTGCACCACTCGGTACGCCGTCTGTTCCACATCGGCGGCGTAGTCCCGCGGCTCGCCCTCCACCGACAGGTCCACGGCCATGCCCGCCGCCCGCGACTGCCCGACGAGCTCGTCAAGCTCCGCCAGGGACGGGCCGTCCGGGCCGTCGTCGTCCACCGCGCGCGACGCCGCCGCGGCGGCCGCGAACCCCACCGCGGCCAGCGGCAGCGGCTCGGCGGGCCTCTCGGTCTTCGCCTTCGTGCCGTCGACGGTCCGCAGCACCCCGAGCATCTCGCGCAGTTCGGTCAGCGCCTGGCGCCCCATGTCGCCGACCAGCGCGGCGTTCCTGACCGCTTTCTCCGGGTCCTTGCGGGCCACCGCCTGCAGCGCCGCCGCGTGCACCACCATCAGGCTCACCCGGTGCGCCACCACGTCGTGCATCTCGCGGGCGATCCGCGTCCGCTCCTCGTTCCGCGCCCACTCCGCGCGCTCCTCGGCGCGCTCCGCGAGGAGCTGCAGCTCGCGTTCCAGGCTGTCCGCGCGCTCGCGCATGCCCTCCACGAGACGACGGCGCGCACCCACGTACAACCCGAGGAGCACCGGGGGCGCGGTCACGCCGACCGCGGCGGTCACCGCGAAGAAGGGGATGAACTCGCTGCCGATCGCGGGGCTGCCCTCCGCCATGTCCTGGTTCGCCCGCACCAGCGCGACGACCAGGGTGCCCGCCATCGACATGCCGGCCAGGGCGGCGATGATGCGGCGCGGCAGCTCCGACGCGGCCAGGGTGTACAGACCCACGACGGTCAGCAGGACGCCCATCTGGGCGGGCGTGATCGCGATCGATATCAGGACGACCGCGATCGGCCAGCGCCGCCGGATCAGCAGCGAGGCACCCGCGAGCACACCGAAGCCGACCCCCACCGGCGCCGGCAGTCCCGCGTCCCGCGCGAAGGCCACGCCCTCGGCCCCGCACTCGGCCGCGGACAGCACCGCGAGCCCCGCGTCCAGCGCGGCACCGCGCCACCGCTCCCACCACCACGGCCCGGTCATGGCCGTGGTGCGGTCGTCCCCCGTCGTGGTCATGTCTTCCAGCGTACGGGCGTTCCGCCCCGGTTTTCCGGTGAGTTTTCGGCTCGGTGATCCAGCACACGCCGCTGTTCGACCGGAAGCGAAACCTGCCGGTATCCCTCGAACTGCAGAACCCCTCACGGTTTCGGAGCGGACGTCCGCATTCCGCGACCGGAAGCCGATCTCCACCGTCGCGTGGAAGGGGCTCGGTACGGCATAGTGTTGCGTGCCTGCTCGACAGCCTGACGGAATGTCCGGTTCGGTCGAGTTTGATCCCCCATGGTGTAATCAGGCAGCACTGCGGTTTTTGGTACCGTCTGTTCAGGTTCGAATCCTGATGGGGGAGCTGCGCTTTTCGTCCGGGTCCTGACCGCCGAGGTCGGGACCCGCCCTCATTTCCACCCCACTACGCCCCGGTATCCTGCGGATGTCCTCCCACAGAGGAACCCCAACCCATCCGAAGCCGAAGGGCATCCCCCGTGAGCGCAACCTGCCCGGCAGCCGTCGTCGTCCTCGCAGCGGGTGAGGGCACCCGTATGAAGTCGGACCGGCCCAAGGTCCTGCACGACATCTGTGGACGTTCCCTCATCGGACACGTGCTCCACGCCGCCTCCGCGCTCTCGCCCGAGCAGCTCGTCACCGTCGTCGGTTTCCAGAGCGACCAGGTCCGCGAGCACCTGGGGACCATCGCCCCGCAGGTCCGCACCGCCTACCAGGCCGAGCAGAACGGCACGGGGCACGCCGTCCGCATCGGGCTCGAGGAGCTCGGCGGCACGGTCGACGGCACCGTCGTGGTGGTCTGCGGCGACACTCCCCTGCTGACCGGCGAGACGCTGCGGAAGCTCGCCGCCGTGCACAGCGGCGACGGCAACGCCGTGACCGTGCTGACCGCCGAGGTGCCGGACGCGACCGGCTACGGCCGCATCGTCCGCGACATCACCGACGGCTCCGTCACGGCGATCGTCGAGCACAAGGACGCGACCGAGTCGCAGCACGAGATCCGCGAGATCAACTCCGGGGTCTTCGCCTTCGACGGCCGGCTCCTCTCGGAGGCGCTCGGCAAGGTCCGCACGGACAACAGCCAGGGCGAGGAGTACCTCACCGACGTCCTGGGGATCCTGCGCGAGGCCGGGCACCGCGTCGGCGCCGCCGTGGCGGACGACCACGAGGAGATCGCGGGCATCAACAACCGCGTCCAGCTGGCACAGGCCCGGCGCACGCTGAACGACCGCCTGCTGACCGGGGCGATGCTCGCCGGCGTGACGGTCGTGGACCCCGCCTCGACGTGGATCGACGCGACGGTGACCTTCGAGCGCGACGCGATCGTCCACCCGGGCACGCAGCTGCACGGTGCCACGCACCTCGGAAAGGGCGCCGAGGTCGGTCCGAACACACGGCTGAAGGACACCTCGGTGGGCGCCGGGGCGCGGGTGGACAACAGCGTCGCGGACACCGCGGAGGTGGGGGAGCAGGCCATCGTCGGCCCGTTCGCGTATCTGCGGCCCGGCACCCGGCTTGGAGTGAAGTCCAAGGCGGGTACGTATGTGGAGATGAAGAACGCGACGATCGGCGACGGCTCGAAGGTGCCGCACCTGTCGTACGTGGGCGACGCGACGATCGGCGAGCACTCCAACATCGGTGCCGCGAGCGTCTTCGTGAACTACGACGGCCAGGCCAAGCACCACACGACGGTGGGGTCCCACTGCCGGACCGGTTCGGACAACATGTTTGTGGCTCCTGTCACGGTCGGGGACGGTGCCTACACCGCCGCCGGGTCCGTGATCACGAAGGATGTGCCGGCGGGCTCGCTGGCCGTCGCCCGGGGCCAGCAGCGGAATATCGAGGGCTGGGTGGCCCGAAAGCGTCCGGGGAGCGCGGCCGCGAAGGCGGCGGAGGCGGCGGCCCGGGACCCCCAGAATTCGGACAGCGCAAGCTGACCGGAAACAGGTGCGTCTGACACGGCGTACCGTGATAGGTGCACACAATCGGCCGACTCGACGCACCGGGACGCGTGAGTACGGCAGCGGGACGAACTCTCTGAGGAGACAGTGCTGTGACCGGGATCAAGACGACCGGCGAGAAGAAGTTGATGCTCTTCTCCGGCCGCGCCCACCCCGAGTTGGCCGAGGAGGTCGCACACAAGCTGGGTGTCGGCATCGTGCCGACGAAGGCCTTCGATTTCGCCAACGGCGAGATCTACGTCCGCTACCAGGAGTCGGCGCGCGGCGCCGACTGCTTCCTGATCCAGAGCCACACCGCTCCGATCAACAAGTGGATCATGGAGCAGCTGATCATGATCGACGCGCTGAAGCGCGCGTCGGCCCGCTCCATCACCGTCATCGTGCCGTTCTACGGTTACGCGCGACAGGACAAGAAGCACCGCGGGCGTGAACCGATCTCGGCGCGTCTGATCGCGGACCTGATGAAGACCGCGGGTGCGGACCGCATTCTCACGGTCGACCTGCACACCGACCAGATCCAGGGCTTCTTCGACGGCCCCGTCGACCACCTGTTCGCGCTGCCGATCCTCGCGGACCACGTGGGCGCGAAGGTCGACCGCTCGAAGCTGACCGTGGTCTCCCCCGACGCCGGCCGCGTCCGCGTCGCCGACCGCTGGTGCGACCGCCTCGGCGCCCCGCTGGCGATCGTCCACAAGCGCCGCGACAAGGACGTCGCGAACCAGGTCACCGTGCACGAGGTCGTCGGTGAGGTGAAGGGCCGCGTCTGCGTCCTGGTCGACGACATGATCGACACGGGTGGCACGATCTGCGCCGCCGCCGACGCCCTGTTCGCGCACGGCGCGGAGGACGTCATCGTGACGGCGACGCACGGCGTGCTGTCCGGCCCGGCCGCGGACCGTCTGAAGAACTCCAAGGTGAGCGAGTTCGTGTTCACGGACACGCTGCCGACGCCGGGCGAGCTGGAGCTCGACAAGATCACGGTGCTCTCCATCGCGCCGACGATCGCGAACGCGGTGCGCGAGGTCTTCGAGGACGGTTCGGTGACGAGCCTCTTCGACGAGCAGTAGGAACTGCCTCGTCCGGGGTCTCGGAAGATCCTTTTGGTGCGGCCTCCCGCGCCGAGTAGACTGCTGAAGTTGCTCGGCGAGGGAGGCCGCACTTCTTGTGTGGCTGTCCGTTATCGACGCGCTCTTCGTAGCAGGCCGTTCGTGGCCGGGTGACCGATTCTTTTCCGTCACTGCATATACGAGGAGTGCACATGTCCGAGGTGAAGATCACCGCCGAGACCCGTACCGAGTTCGGCAAGGGTGCCGCCCGCCGTCTGCGTCGCGCCGACAAGCTGCCCGCCGTCGTCTACGGCCACGGCTCGGAGCCGGTCCACATCGCCCTTCCGCACCACGACACCCTCATGGCGCTGAAGACCTCGAACGTCCTGATCAACCTGGACATCGAGGGCAAGAGCGAGCTCGTCATCCCGAAGGCCGTCCAGCGCGACGCCCTCCGCATCGGCATCCTCGAGCACGTCGACCTGCTCATCGTGAAGCGCGGCGAGAAGGTCACCGTCGAGGTCCCCGTCCACACCGAGGGCGACCTGGCGCCGGGCAACAACCTGCTCGAGCACGTCCTGAACACCCTCCCGGTCGAGGCCGAGGCCACCCACATCCCGGAGTCGGTCACCGTCTCCGTCGCGGGCCTGGACGCCGGCGCGTCGGTCCTCGCCAAGGACATCCCGCTGCCCTCCGGCACCACGCTGGCCGTCGAGGAGGACGCCGTCGTCCTGCAGGTCCTGGCCGCGCAGGCCGAGGAGGCCCCGGCCGAGGACGCCGAGGGCGACGCCGCCGCCGAGGCCTGAGCCTCGCGACGCACGTAGGCACGGCAGCCGCCGCTCCCTTTGGGGGGCGGCGGCTGCCGCGTACGAGCCAGCGATGCGCGTGGGAACGCGTATGAAGGAGACATGCACGTGACGACCGACGCCAGCGCCCCCTGGCTGATCGCGGGCCTCGGCAACCCCGGCCCCGACTACGCCATGAACCGGCACAACGTGGGCTTCATGGTGGCCGACCTGCTCGCGCAGCGCATGGGCGGCAAGTTCAAGCGGGCCGGCAAGGCGCAGGCACAGGTGGTCGAGGGCCGCATCGGCGCGCCCGGCCCGGCGAGCCGCCGCGTCGTCCTGGTGAAGCCCATGTCGTACATGAACGTCTCCGGCGGCCCGGTCACTGCGCTGCGGGACTTCTACAAGGTGCCGACGGCGAACATCGTCGCGGTCCACGACGAGCTGGACATCGACTACGGCACGCTGCGGCTGAAGCTGGGCGGCGGCGACAACGGCCACAACGGTCTGAAGTCGATGACGAAGGCGATGGGCCCGGACTACCACCGGGTGCGCTTCGGCATCGGCCGCCCGCCGGGCCGCATGCAGGTCGCGGACTTCGTCCTGAAGGACTTCTCCTCGACGGAGCGCAAGGAACTGGACTACTTCGTGGACCGGGCGGCCGACGCGGTCGAGGCCCTGGTCACGGAGGGTCTCGAACGCGCGCAGAGCACGTACAACTCCTGACGCCCGCTCCTGACGCCTCCTGGGGTTCGCCCCGGGATCCCGCCCGGGGTCCGTTCTGCCCACTGTTGACTGAGCGGAGTCAAGTGGCCAAGGATCCCGGCCATGAATCTGCTGCTCCTCGGCCGCCGCACGGCAATGGGCGCACTCGCCGTGCTGCTGCTCGTCGCCGGAGTGTGGGCTTCCTGGGGCACGGCGCAGCACGTGATGCTCACCGAAGGCCGTGAGCGCGGCGTGCTGACGGTGACGCGATGCGGCTCCGACGAATGCGTCGGCCGGTACGTCTCCTCGTCGCACGACGCCGCCGCCTCCCGCCGACAGGTCGTGATCGAGCGCTCCATCGCGGAGAAGAAGGGCGAACGGATCCCGGTCGCCCTCAAGCCGGGCACGCGGGAAGCGGTCCGCACGGGCGGCCCCGGCTTCCTCCACGCGTGGCTCCCCTTCGGGGGCGCGCTCCTGCTGTCCTCGGTGGTCGTGGCGGGCGGCCTCCGCCTGCACCGCACGGCCTGGACCCTGGCCCTCTCGGGCACGGCCCTGCTGACGGCTTCTTTCGCGACGCTGGCGTTCTGACACCAGCGCGGCCGTGCGGGTGCGCTTCAGGGGCGCGGGAGGGGCCGCGCCTCTTACGCAGCGCGCCCGACGGACACCGCCAGGCGCATTTTCAGGGGCACGGGAAGGGCTGCGCCTCTTACGCAGCGCGCCCGACGGACACCGCCAGGCGCATTTTCAGGGGCACAGGAAGAGCCGCGCCCCTTGCACAGCGCGCCCGACGGACACCGCCAGGCGCGCTTTCAAGGGCATAGGAAGGGCTGCGCCCCTTGCGCGGCGCGGCTGACGGATGCGGCCAGGCACGCTTTCAAGAGCACAGGAAGAGCCGCGCCCCTTGCACAGCGCGCCCGACGGACACCGCCAGGCGCGCTTTCAAGGGCATAGGAAGGGCTGCGCCTCTTACGCAGCGCGGCTGACGGATGCGGCCAGGCACGCTTTCAGGGGCGCGGGGAACTGCGCGACCAGCCACACCCCACCCGCACCCGGACGGCCGGCTAGGAGTGCCGTCCCCTCCTCCGCCGCGTAGCGGCGAAGAACACCCCGCCCGCGGCGGTCAGCGCCGTCGCGAGCCCGGCCGCCAGCGGAACGAGCGAGGACCCGGTCTCGGGCAGCGCGGGCGGCTCGGTCACGGACGGCCCCGTGGGCGGCACGGTCGGAGGAACCGTCGGCGGCACGGTGGGCGGAGTCGTGGGAGGAGTCGTCGGCGGCTCGGTGGGCGGCTCCGTGGGCGGCTCGGTCGGCGGCTCCGTGGGCGGCTCCGTGGGCGGCTCGGTCGGCGGCTCGGTCGGCGGAACCGTCGGAGAGACACCGACCTCCGCCACGACCCACGGCGCCTCCGTCGCGAGCAGCGACCGCAGCGTGCCGTCCGGCTCCCGCCGGTCCCCCGCAATGGCGATCTTGTTCCACGTCCGCTCCCCGCCCCCGAACGGCGTGCCGTCCGCGGCCCGCTCGGGCACCTTCATGCGCCACCGCAGGGTGTACCGCTCCCCCGCGCCGAACACATGGCCGTCGAAGTCGAAGCGGACGGACCGCACCTTGCTCCAGTCGGTGACCGCCGAAGCGGCGACGAAGGTGGGGTCGGGCTTGCCGTCGCACTGGAACGACGCGCTGTCGTCGGGGGTGTTGTCCATCTCGGGCCGGCACGGGTCGGCCTTCACCGAGTACGTGATGGTCACCGGCGCGGAACCCGCGTCGATGGGACCGGTGAGGACGGGACGCCATTCGCTGGTGGCGTCGTCGCCGTAGCGCCCGCTGGTGGTGCCGGTGGTGCCGGGCGCGGGCAGCAGGTCGTAGGCGACGACATGGGTGAGGTCGGTGTTGCCCATGTTGCCGAGAACGGTGCGGTACTCGACCGTGCCGCCCGCGGTGGACCGGCCGACCTCGTCCTCCTTGCCCGGCACTTCGGCGGAGCCCCGGAACGCGCTGTCCTTGTCGCCCTTGACCTCCTTGGTGACGAAGAGCGACGCGGACTGGGCGATGGCGAAGTCGTCGGTGGCCTCGGCGACCTTCTCGGTGGCGTCGCCGTTGCCGTTGATGTCGTGGGTGTCGGTCTCACGGGTGTTGAGGGGGCGCTGGGCGTCGTAGAGGCCGCCGCGGTTGCCGCGGTAGTCGGCGTCGCCCGGCGTTCCGCTGTAGGTGCCGCTGGCCACGCCGGGCCGGACGGTGGTGCGGAACTCGTACACGCACGTGGAGTCGTTCGCCGGGATCTCGGCGCCGCGGTCGGCGGTGAGCTCGACGCGGGTGCGGCCGTCGGGCCCCGCGGTGACCTTCTCGGTGTAGCGGTCCGCGGCGGGGCAGTAGGCGGGCTGTCCGTCCGCGAGGGCCCAGGATCCGGGCTCGTAGGCGAGCTGGCGGGGTACCAGGTCGACGAAGCGGGGGCGCAGCGGCGAGGAGTCGGTGCGGTAGCGGTCGTTGCGGATCGTCACGCGCCAGGTGTGGGTGCCGCCGGGGCCGACGGGCGCCGGATCGGTGGACTTGCCGAGCTCGGGCTGGGCGACCTCGGGCTCGATGCGGAAGGTGGCGCAGTCCTCCTCGGCGGCGCTGCCGCCGCTGCCGGTGAGTGCGAGCTGCGCGCAGTTGCGTACGTCGCCGCTGCCGCCCGGGACCTCGGTGGCGTCCGCGCGGCCGACGAACTGGGCGACGAGACCGGCTCCCGCGGCGAGGCCGGGGACGTCGATGCGCACGGAGACGGGATCGTCGCCGAGGTCGACCTGCTGGCCGGTGGGCGTGAGGGTGTCGGTGCTGCCGTCGCGCCGGGTCACCACGGCGGTCCAGGTGCCGTTGTAGGTGCCGCCCGCGGGGGTGGACACGCGCAGGGTGGTGGCGTCGAAGCCCTTGGGCAGGGCGTCGGTGAGGCGGACGTCGGCGGGGGCGGTGCCGGTGTTGCTGAAGCGCAGGACGTACGACAGTCGCTGGCCGTTGCCCGCGAGGGGTGTGTCGACGGACTTGTCGAGGGTGCCCGAGACCGAGCCCGAGCCGGTGCCGACGGTGGTGTCGGCGGTGGCGTCCTTGGAGATCTTGTTGGTGCCGGGGCCGTACGGGTCGCCCGTGATGGTGGCGGTGTCGGTGAGCACGGTGTCGTCGGCGACGTCGTCGCGCACCTTGACCCGGATCTCGTGGACGACGCCGTACGGATACTCCGTGACCTGGGCCAGCTGGTCGCCGGGGCGGCCGGGTTCGGTGTCCACGGGCCAGCTGACGGTGCGGGTCGCGGGGTCGTAGGTGTACCCGGCGGGGGTGGCGTCGACGAGGTCCACGCCCTTGGGCAGCACGTCGGTGAGGACGGTGTTCTCCAGGGCGAGGTTGCCGCGCGGCCGGTTGGCGTTGCGCGGGTCGTTGGTCGCCGTGACCTTGTAGGTGACGGTGTCGCCGGGGCGGGCCGCCTTCGGGCCTTCCTTGGTGATCGCCGGGTTGGGCTCGGCGGTGACGGCGACGGAGGCCGTGTCGGTGCTGGGCGTGCCGTCGCCGTTGGCGGCGGTGGCGGACATGGCGGCGGTCTGGTCGCCGGGGGCCGTCCAGTAGTCCGTGGTGGGCCAGCTGACGGTGAGCTGGGAGCTCTGGCCGCTGGGGATCTCGTCGTAGGTGACGGTCACGCTGCCGTCGGCGTTCGGCGTGACGGCCGTGACGCCGGGCGGGTAGGGCCGGGAGACCTGGCCGGGCCCGGAGGCGCCCGGCGGCGGCGTGAAGGTGACGGTCACCGCCCGGCAGTCGCCGGGGATCGAGCACTGGATGTTCGCGTTGTACGTGACGTGGTCGCCGGAGGGGACGGGCGAGGTCGCCGGGTCCAGGCGGACGGCCATGCGGGCGTCGGCGTGGGCGGTTCCGTACGGGACGAGGGTGAGCGCCGCGAGGAGCGCGAACAGGACGGCCAGCGCCGGGGCGAGGTGGCGGCGGTGCCGGTCATGGACGGGGGTCACGGTGCTCCCGAACGGCGTGGGGAACTTCAGGGCCCGTTCACTGTGCTCCCCGAGGTGCCGCGAAATGCCGTATGACCACTCCGTACGACCGCCGTTTCACCTGATCAGAGGCTGAACCCGGGGCAGGCCCGACGACCGGACCTCGGCCGGACGGCGAAGGGCCCCGCGCCGCCGGAGCGGTGCGGGGCCCTTCGCGAAGTGCCTGCCGGGTCAGCCGGTGTTGCGCAGTCCCGCCGCGACACCGTTGACGGTGAGCAGCAGGGCCCGCCCGAGCAGCGGGTCCGGCTCGACGCCCGCGGCCGCCGCGTCGCGCTGCCGCTTGAGGAGCGCGACCTGGAGGTACGAGATCGGGTCCAGGTAGGCGTCGCGGATCGCGAAGGTCTGCTGCAGGGCCGGGGCGGAGCCGAGGAGCTCCTCCCCGCCGGTGATGCGCAGGACCTCGCGGACGGTCAGCTCGTGCTCTTCCTCGATCATGGTGAAGACGTGCTTGAGCTCGTCCGGCACGAGGGTGTCCACGTAGTGCCTGGCGATCCGCAGGTCCGTCTTCGCGAGCGTCATCTCGACGTTCGAGACGAAGTTCTGGAAGAAGTGCCAGTGCTCGTGCATCTCGTCGAGGACGGTGTCCAGACCGGCCTCGCGCAGCGCCTTCAGACCCGAGCCGACGCCGAACCAGCCCGGCACGATCTGCCGCGACTGGGTCCAGCCGAAGACCCACGGAATGGCGCGCAGGCCGTCGAGCGAGACGCCCGAGCCGGGGCGGCGGGAGGGCCGCGAGCCGAGGTGCAGGTCGGCGAGCTGGTCGACCGGCGTCGACGCGAGGAAGTACGTCGGCAGGTCCGGGTCCTCGACCAGCTTGCGGTACGCGGAGTGCGCGGCGTCCGAGACGACGTCCATGGCGGCGTCCCAGCGGGCGAGGGCCTCGTCGGACTGGCGCGGGGCGGTGTGCAGGGCGGAGGCCTGCAGCGTCGCCGCGACGGTCAGTTCGAGGTTCTCGCGGGCCAGCGACGGCACCAGGTACTTGTCGGAGATGACCTCGCCCTGCTCGGTCACCTTGATCTCGCCCTCCAGCGTGCCCCACGGCTGCGCGAGGATCGCGTCGTGCGAGGGGCCGCCGCCGCGGCCGACGGTGCCGCCGCGGCCGTGGAAGAGGCGCAGGCGCACGCCGTAGCGGTGCGCGACGTCACGGAGCCTGCGCTGGGCGCGGTGGATCTCCCACTGGGAGGTGGTGATGCCGCCGAACTTGGAGGAGTCCGAGTAGCCGAGCATGACCTCCTGGACGTCGCCACGCAGGGCGACCAGGCGGCGGTACGACGGGTCGGCGAGCATCTCGTCGAGGATGACGTCGGCGGCGCGCAGCTCGTCGGTGGTCTCCAGGAGCGGCACGATGCCGATCTTCGCCCAGCCCGCGTGCAGGTCGATCAGGCCCGCCTCGCGCGCGAGCACCGCGGCGGCGAACACGTCGTCCGCGCCCTGGCACATCGAGATGATGTACGACTCGATGACCTCGGGCCCGAAGACCTCCAGGGCCTTCTTGACCGTGTGGAAGACGCCGAGGGTCTTCTCGCCCGCGGCGTCCAGCGGCGCCGGGGAGGGCGCGAGCGGGCGCCGGGACCTGAGCTCCTTGGCGAGGAGCTTCTGGCGGTACTCGCGGGGCATGTCCGCGTACCGCCAGGACTCCTCGCCGAGCCGGTCGAAGAGCTGGCCGAGCGCGTGGTGGTGGGCGTCCGCGTGCTCGCGTACGTCCATGGTGGCCAGCTGGAGGCCGAACGCGGCGAGGGTGCGGATGGTGCGGTTCATCCGGCCGTCGGCGAACAGGGCGCCCTTGTGCTCGCGCAGCGAGGTCTGGATGAGCGTGAGGTCGTGCAGGAGCTCGGCGGTGCCGAGGTAGTCACGGCCTTCCTCGTGCGGGATGCCCTTGGCCAGGCGCTGCTTGGTGTTCTCCAGCTTCTGCCGGATGCAGGTGGCCTTGAGGCGGTAGGGCTCCTCGGAGTTGAGGCGCTTGTAGCGGGGGCTGATCTCGGGCAGCCGCTCCAGGTCGCACTGGAGGGAGGCCTTCAGCTCCTCGGTGGCTCCGGTGTAGCGGATGGAGTTGGAGAGGAAGCCGCGCAGCTCGTCGATCATGTCGAGCGCGTCGTTGATGCCGTGCTCGTGCTGGAGGATCAGGACGTCCCAGGTGACCTGCGGGGTCACGTTGGGGTTGCCGTCGCGGTCGCCGCCGATCCAGGTGCCGAAGCTGAGCGGGCGGGTGCCCTCGGGCAGCTCGACGCCGACGCGCTCCAGCTCCGCGGTGAGGTCCTCCAGGACGTCGCCGACGGCGCCGGCGTGCAGCTCGTCCAGGTAGTAGATGGCGTTGCGGGCCTCGTCGGCGGGCTCGGGGCGCACCACGCGGAGCTCGTCGGTCTGCCACACCAGGTCGATGTTCTCGGCCAGGCGGATGTCGTGGCGGCGCCGGTCGGACTCGATGACCGGCGTCTCCAGGAGCTCGGCGACGCGGCGGAGCTTGTTGAGCACGGAGCGGCGGGCCGCCTCGGTGGGGTGCGCGGTGAAGACGGGGCGCACGTTGAGGTTCTGCACCGTCTGGCGCAGGTGCTCCGGGTCGGCGTCCTTGAGCCGGTCCGCGGTGCGCGAGAGCAGTCCGCCCTCGGCGGCGCGCTTGGTGCGCAGCTCGCGGCCGCGGTGGACCTGCTCGGTCACGTTGGCCAGGTGGAAGTAGGTGGAGAAGGCGCGGACCAGCTTGGCCGCGGTCTCCAGTTCCGTACCGCCGAGGAGGTTGGCTGCTGCCTCGCCGTCCTCGCGCGTCAGGCGGCGGACCTTTTCGACCAGTTCGAGGAGCTCGGGGCCCTCCTGGCGTACGAGGGTCTCGCCGAGCAGGTCGCCGAGGCGGCGGATGTCGGCGCGCAGCTCGGTGCTGGCGGTGCTGGTGGCCTGCTGGCTCTGGTCGTCGGCACTGCTCACAGGTGCGGCTCCTTGCAGTGTTGAAGCGCTTCAAGACTGGGAGGGGTCCCCGGTGGGGATACCGGGGGAGATACAGAGCGGACCGCGCTGTCCGACCGTCTCCAAGGATAGGTGTCACATCGGGCACGGAGCTCGCGGCCTCTTGCCGCGGGGCTCCGCACTGCCATACTTACGTCGCCGTAGGTTACGGAACCGTAGGAAACGCGGTATTGCAGCCGTTGCAGGAACCGTGCCCGTGCACTGCTCCCACCCCGACCCTCGACCCCACAGGGGACGTGCCCATGACGACAACCTCCGATGCGTACTCCGACTCCGATGTGATCGAAGACGCTTCACCGGCGGGCGTGAGCTCCGCCGCCACCGCCGCCGCACCCCCCTCGGCGACGCTGGGCGGCGAGCAGAAACGCTCGCTCGAACAGATCGCCCTGCTGCTGTTCATCACCGTCCCCTTCCTCGCCCTGGTCGCGGCGGTGCCGCTGGCCTGGGGCTGGGGCGTGAGCTGGCTGGACCTCGGTCTGCTCGTCTTCATGTACTACCTGGGGTGCCACGGCATCACCATCGGCTTCCACCGCTACTTCACGCACGGCTCCTTCAAGGCGAAGCGGCCGCTGCGGATCGCGTTGGCCGTCGCGGGCAGCATGGCGGTCGAGGGGCCGCTGGTCCGCTGGGTGGCCGACCACCGCAAGCACCACAAGTTCTCGGACGCGGAGGGCGACCCGCACTCCCCCTGGCGCTTCGGCGAGACGGTTCCCGCCCTGATGAAGGGCCTGTGGTGGGCGCACATCGGATGGATGTTCGACGAGGAGCAGACGTCGCAGGAGAAGTACGCACCGGACCTGGTCAAGGACCCGGCGATCCGCCTGATCTCGCGGCAGTTCCTGCTCTGGACGATCGTGTCGCTGGCGATCCCGCCGGTGGTCGGCGGTCTGGTGACGATGTCGTGGTGGGGCGCGTTCACGGCCTTCTTCTGGGGGTCGCTGGTCCGCGTCGCGCTGCTGCACCACGTCACGTGGTCGATCAACTCGATCTGCCACGCGGTGGGCAAGCGCCCCTTCAAGTCCCGTGACCGCTCGGGCAACGTGTGGTGGCTCGCGGTGCTGTCCTGCGGCGAGTCCTGGCACAACCTGCACCACGCCGACCCGACGTCGGCGCGGCACGGGGTGATGAGGGGCCAGGTCGACTCCTCGGCACGGATCATCCGCTGGTGCGAGCAGCTGGGTCTGGCGTACGACGTGCGGTGGCCGTCGCAGTCGCGCATCGACGCCCGCCGCAAGCCGGAGGGCGCGGTCGAGTCCCGCCGCGGGGCGGCCGCCTCCGACCCGGCATGATTGACGACGTGGCGACCGACTCCAGCAATTCAAGCCCTGCAAGCAAAGAGAAGCAGCCCCGGCGTGCCCGTCGGACCCGGATGACGGGTGCCGAGCGCCGGGAACAGCTGCTGGACATCGGCCGCACCCTGTTCGCCGCCAAGGGCTTCGAGGGCACGTCGGTGGAGGAGATCGCCGCGAAGGCGGGGGTCTCCAAGCCGGTCGTGTACGAGCACTTCGGCGGGAAGGAGGGGCTGTACGCGGTCGTCGTGGACCGCGAGATGCGGCAGCTCCTGGACATGGTGACGAGCGCGCTCACCGCCGGGCACCCCCGGGAGCTCCTCGAACAGGCCGCGTTCGCCCTGCTCGACTACATCGAGACGTACACGGACGGCTTCCGCATCCTGGTCCGCGACTCCCCGGTGGCCCAGTCCACGGGCACCTTCGCATCGCTCATCTCCGACATCGCGACGCAGGTCGAGGACATCCTGGGCCAGGAGTTCAAGACCCGCGGCTTCGACCAGAAACTGGCCCCGCTGTACGCGCAGGCGCTGGTCGGCATGGTCGCGCTGACGGGCCAGTGGTGGCTGGACGCCCGCAAGCCGAAGAAGGCTGAGGTGGCCGCACACCTGGTCAACCTGGCCTGGCACGGCCTGGACGGGCTGGAGCCGAAGCCGCGCCTCATAGGGCACCGCAAGAACTGACGCCCGGCCACCGGGTCCGGGTCGCCCCCGCACCCGGCACCACCCGGCCGCGCCCACCCACCGC
>NZ_LIPN01000471.1 GCF_001418325.1 Streptomyces atriruber
GGGCGGGGTTGCGGAGGCCTAAGGGGCGGCCCGCCTAGCGGAGTGGGGCGGTCCCGGTTCGGCCGGTTCTGCCGGTTACCCGGGTTCCGCCTGTTCCTCCGGTTCCGGGGCGAACCAGCCTTCCGCCTCGTGGCGCAGGCCCAGGGCGGTTGCCTTGCGGGCCACCTCGTGGAAGGGGCGGGAGACGCGGGTGGCGACGGTCACCAGGGTGGTGAGGGAGAGCGGGACGTCGTTCGTCTCTCGGAGGCGGAAGTCGCTTGTTTCCGGGGACCGGAGTGCGTCGGTCAGGTCCCATTCGGCGTTGCGTTCCTTGCTCCAGGCTTCCGGGATGGGGTCCACCTCGTAGCCGAGGCGATGCAGTGCCTCGGTCATGTCGCCGATCTCCGGGCCGTACTGGTTGGTGTGCAGGGCGGCGGCGTACTGCTGGACGGGAGAGATGGATCCGTAGACCTCTGGGTCGGGCACCATGAATCCGAAGCGCAGGACCTGGGCGTCCTGCTGTCGCAGTGCGGAGAGCAGGGCCGGATCGGGCGCGCACGCGTACCCCAAGGACGTCAGCCGGTCCGCTGCCTCGGCCAGCGAGACACCGGCTTCCTGCGCCACCTCCGCGAGGTCGGACAGCGACAGGGCCTTCTCCGGGTCGTGCCCCACCATCGGGCCGAGGAACTCGATGTCCTTCTTGGACAGCCGCTCGTCGCCCGGCTGCGGGGGGCCGACCTCGAAGCCGAGCTCCCGCAGCCGCTCCGCCGTGCTCTCGGGCGTGCCGAACCTGCGGGCGACGGCCACCACATAGGGCCAGGGCACGGGCCGGTACGGCACGGGCCGGGCCCCCTCGTACTCCAGGATGGACCGGTCGTCGTCGGACAGTTCGGTCTCCGGGGCCCCGACGGTGAAGCCGAGTCCGCGGAACAGGTCGGCGACCTGGTGGAGGGAGCGGCCCGACTCGTGTGCCATGCAGGCCAGTTGGCCAGGGGTGACGTCCTCGGTGATGCCGGAGGGCGTGGGATCGGGGTGCACCAGCCACAGGCTGTGGAGCACCGTCTGGTCCTCTTCGGTCCAGGTCTCCCGGACGGGGACGTCCGCCGGTACGTCGAATCCCAGCTCCCGCAGGCGCCGGGCCGCCTCCGGTGTGGGGCAGTCGGCCCGCGCCGCGCTGACGCAGACCTGTGCGGCCGTGAGGGTCGCCCCCGGCTCCAGCCACGTGCCGAAGGAGCCCGTGGCCAGGAGGGGAAGGTCCTTGGGGACGACGGCGGAGCACGCGTGCAGGGGCTCGACGCGGTAGCCGAGGGCGGTGACGCGGGCGACCACTTCCTCGGCGGACAGCTCGGTGAACATGACGCGCCTGAAGATGTCCGTGACGGTGAACGCCCTGTCCGGATCGGACCAGGGAAAGAGCCGCCTGAGACTGGGGGCGCCGGTCTGCACCAGGGCCGGTGAGGGCTGCGAACCGGCCACGCTGTGGCCTTGCTGCCACAGTATGAAGTCCGTGTCCCAGCGCGCGAACCTGCCGTAGCTGCTCAGCAGCGCCAGGTCCGACGGGCGGGCGCACGGATCCGGCGCATCCGGCGCTCCGGCGGCCAGCGGCTCACCGAGACCGGCCCGGTACAGCGCCAGCAGACGCCAGCGCAGCACGAGCGAGGGCGTGGTGCTCAGATACGCGGCCGCCTGGTCCCCGGCCTCCTCGGGGAAGTCACCGGTCACCAGCGGGAGCAGCGCCCGATCGGGGAGGAAGAAGCCGACCTTGCCGTAGGGCAGGACGGTCCCGGCGCTCAGCTCCCAGGGCACGTCCGCCTCGCGCGCCTGAGCGCCGACGCAGTCGGCCAAGCCCTCGGACATGTCGCACAGCCGGGCGAGCCACGTCACCGTCGCCAAGTGCTGTCGGCCGGTGAAGAGACTGGGCGCGGCCGCGCTGATCCGCTCTTTGATGTGATCCCAGTCGTATTCCTGGATGCTCGAGCGGTTGACGCTCAGCTCGGGCTGCTGCTCCCCGTACAGGTTGAGC
Source organism: Streptomyces atriruber (assembly GCF_001418325.1). Taxonomy (GTDB): domain Bacteria; phylum Actinomycetota; class Actinomycetes; order Streptomycetales; family Streptomycetaceae; genus Streptomyces; species Streptomyces atriruber. The sequence goes on from NZ_LIPN01000471.1 coordinate 2,003, forward strand.
ACGAAGCCGTGCAGTTCGCCCATGGAGCGAGTCGAGGCCCACAGGCCGTCCGCCAGGAGCCATCCCCTGCCGTCCACCCACCACAGATCCGGGTCGGACGAGGGCAGGATGGTGCTGCTGCGCTTGCTTACCGGCACGCTCTGCAGATGCGACGTCTGGATCAGCTCCACCCCCGTCAGGGTCGCCTCGCCCGGCGCCCACTCCTGGCGGCGCGCGCCGTGTTCGGCCGTCGTCCGGTACGGCGCCACCCAGAGCACCTGCTGCAGCACGTCCACACAGGAGGTCGGCCTCCGGTACTGGGTGAGCAGCAGGCGAACCGTCGTCCCGCACTCGTCCCCGGGGCCCAAGTCCTCGACCCTGAACAGGTTGCCGGGCCCGGCGATCGACACCTGGAGCAGCCGTCCGGGACGGCCGTCCTTGCCCAGTCGGCAGGTGCGTACGACGATCTCGTCGGCCAGCATGAAATAGCTCAGCACCCCGATGCCGAAACGGGAGTTGGGGTGCAGCTCGATCTTCGGTTCCGGCAGTTCCGCCCAGGCCGCCTGTTCCTCGATGTACTCGGGCAGGTCGACGAAGCGGGCGCCGCCCTGGGAGAAGACGTCGCGCAGTTCTCGTACGCTCATGCCGATGCCGTTGTCGCGGCACTCCAGGTAGGGACGGTCGTCGTCCCCCACACCCTGGACGAAGTCGATCCTCCCCTCCCAGGGAGCGGCAGGTCGGCCGGTGCGGCGCAGGTACTCCCGGCGCCGGTCGGCGTAGCGGACCGCGTCCAGCGCGTTCTGGTAGACCTCACGGACCGCCAGGTCCCGCTCGCCGTAGAGTTCCTCGCCCATCAAGAGTTCCTGGACCCGGTCCTCCGCCAACTGGAAGCGGATGCCGTCCGAGAGCTGTTCCGGTGTGTTGCCGCCCAAGCGGACCCGCGAGCCGTCCGCATAGGGCGGCAGGGACGACAGGGGCGCGAGCGTCGGGTTGTTCGCCTTGTTGATGTCGCGGAGCAGGCCGTCCACCCGGGACGCGTGCTCGCGCAGGGCGATCTGGACCGCCGGGTGGCCGCACACTGCGTTGAGGGAGCGGCCCGTGCCCGACGTGCGCCAGTCCGAACCCCGGACCGTGGTGCGGAGCTCGTCCAGGTTCACGCTGTCCGAGATGCCGAGGTGTTCCACGACGATCTCGGGGAGGTCGACGGGGTCCACCGCCATGGCGTACGCCGCCTTGGTGAGCGCCGCGACCAGCGGTTCGCGGACCTCGTGCTCGTCGGGCGCGCTCGCGGCCACCGTGTCGTGGTCGTGCAGGCCGTCGCCGCGCGAGGTGGCGAAGGGGGCCGCGCGGTGCTCATGGAGGAAGCGCATCAGGCGCTTCTCGGAGAGGGACTCCATCACCCAGCGGGGGTGGTCGGAGCCATTCGCGGGGGCGCCGACCAGCAGCTTCAGGGACTCCGCCGCGTACACCTCCGGCTGCTGGATCAGCCAGCGGTGGTACAGCCACCAGCGGATCCGCTCCACCGAGCCGTCCGTGACCTTCGCCTGCTCCAGGGCGCGCAGCCTGCGCTTGATCCGGGGGAAGCCCTGGGCGAACTTGCGGAAGCGGTCCCGGTCCGGGGCCGGGCCCTTGCCGTCGTCGGCCAGGACGTCGCGGCGCCGGTCCGCCTCCTGCGCCCAGAAGGTCTGCTCGACCAGCGGGAGGAGGACGGCGAGGGCGGCCTCGGACGGGGAGAGCTCCACGCCGTCCGCGAGCCGGTGGGTGAGGAAGCCGAGCCTGTCGTGGGTGCGCAGGGCCAGTTCCGAGTCGTGCCACGGGTCGGCGTGCAGGGCGGCCGCGGCCTTCTCGTACCCGGCGGCGAGACCCGTCGCGAGAGTGCCGCAGAGTTCGTGCAGGGTGTCCCGGGCCGGGCCGGGGCGGGTGCGCTGCCACACCGGGTGCTGGGCGACCGAGCGGATCCACGGGTGGGCCTCGGTGTGCCGGTCGGGTCCGGGGAGGAGAGGGAAGTCCTGCTCTCCGGGGGGCAGTTCGCAGACCACCCTGATCTGCTGCGGGGCACGGTCCGGCCGCTTGTAGGCACGGTGCAGGGCGGTGACGCGGGTCTGCGTCTCCTGGAAGAACTCCTGCAGCCGCATCGCGTGCGGGTTCTTCTCGATCACGTCGCCGACGGCGCGGGTGAAGAGGCTGAACGACTCGCCGGGCGGGATGCCGGTGTCGGCGCCGGGAGCCGCTGTCTCCGACTCGCTCACGAACAGGGACTGTTGCGATGCCGAGCATCCGTACACGTACGCGACCTTGCGGCGCAGCGAGGCGGCGATCGCCCGGCGGGTCCAGCTCCGCAGGCCGGGCGGGCCTGCCTTGGCGTCCCTTTGGACACCCTCACGGCAGGCGTCGATGAGGAAGACGACGTGGCGCGCGGGCGACTCCGTCAACTCCCTGCGCCAGTCGATCTCGATGCACGCGTCGGAGAACGGCTCGACGGCGTAGGTCGCGTCCTCGGGGACCAGGTAGTCCTGACCCTCGAAGTGGAATCCGTGTCCGCTGAGCAGGATCCACAGCGTGTCGTCCGGCCGCGCGTCCCGCAGGAACGCGCGGGCCTGGGCGTGTACGACGCTGGGGATCACGCCCCGCTTGCTCTCGACGATCTCCGCCGACCGGAAGCCGCGGTCGGTGAGGACGTCGCGCAGCCGCGCCAGGTCGTCCTGGACGAACGGCAGGCTGTCGAGGAGCGGTTCGTCGTAGTCGCTCGCCCCGATGAGGAGGGCCTTGTGCTGTGACACGGCCGGGCGCTCAGGTCGTCGGGCGCTTGAACGTCAGGGTGAGGCCCCTGGTTCCCTGTACCTGTCCGGAGCCGATGAGCTGGATGGAGCCGCTCGCCGTCACCTGGAACGACAGCTGCGCCTCCGCGAAGGCGAGGGTGTCGTCGCGGTCCGCGACCTCCTTGAAGACCTGCTGCAGCGCCTCGACCGTCTCCGCGAGGTTCTTGCGGAGCGGGCCGAGGGGGACGGAGCGCAGGACGGATTCGCCGTCCCGGCTGAAGAGTCCCTTGGAGTCGGAGCCGGGACCGAGGTCCGTGTCCTCGTCGGTCGCCTCGACCCAGAAGGCCAGCGACTGGCCCTCGATCCGGTCCGTCGCGTCGTCGTTCGCCGTCGTCATCCCGCCCACCCCTGGTCCCTGGGCCCCGGAATCTCCCTGATTTCCGTGGCTCGGTCAACTTTAGTTCCAGGAGGGGCTTTTGGTGACCTCCTCGGCCGGGTCCACGGAGGTTGCCGGGGATGTCGTGACGACGCGGCTCGGGGTCCTGCGGTGCAGGCGGAGGGAGACCGTCACGGCGACGATCGCCGCTGCCGTCATCGCCGCGCCCGCCCACGCCGTCGCCTCGTAGCCGAGCTCCAGGTCGATCACCGTGCCGCCCAGCCACGGGCCGCCCGTGTTGCCCAGGTTGAACGCGGCGGTCGTGGTCGCGCCCGCGAGGGTGGGGGCGGCGCCCGCGACGTTGAACATGCGGGCGTTGAGCGCCGGGGCCGTGTAGAACGCGGAGACGCCCAGGAGGAACGAGAGCGTGATCGCGGCGGCGGGGGTGGCGGCGAACAGGGCCAGGGAGACCAGGAAGACCGTGGACGCGGCGATGCCGCTCAGGAGGACGCCGAAGAGGTGGGCGTCCGCCACGCGGCCGCCGATCGTCGTGCCGACCAGGGCGCCCGCGCCGAAGAGCCCGAGGATGGTCGGGACCCAGCTCTCGGAGAGGCCGGACACGTCCGTGAGGAGCGGGGAGAGGTACGAGAAGGCGCAGAAGACGCCGCCCGCGGCGAGGGCGGTGATCGCGATCGACAGCCAGACCTGGCGGTCGCCGTAGATCGACAGCTCCTTCTTCAGCTGCGGCTTCTCGGCGGGGAGCGGGATGCGGGGGATCAGGGTGAGGACGCCGACGAGCGCGACGGCGGAGGCCGCGCCGACCGCCCAGAAGGCGGAGCGCCAGCCGAGGTTCTCGCCGAGGAACGCGCCCGCGGGGACGCCGAGCACGTTGGCGATGGACAGGCCGCCGATCATGACCGCCATGGCGCGGGCGCGCTGGTTGAAGTCGACCATCGCGATGGCGACGGCCGCGCCGACCGCCCAGAAG
>NZ_LIPN01000472.1 GCF_001418325.1 Streptomyces atriruber
GGGCGGCTCAGACCGGGTCGGCGTTTCGGGGGCGCCGGGGCGATCGGCGCGCGGGGCCGGTTTCCGCCAGCGGTCCAGGGCCGCCTCCTGTGACTGCACGGGTGCGGGACAGCGGGGCGGGGTGGCGGTGTCCGCTTCGTCGCCCCGCCAGAACGCCAGCTGCCAGTGGGCGTCGGCCCACAGGCGCAGGGCGGGCGTGGAGCCGCGGGCGAAGATCTCCCAGCCGCCGACCGCCAGCACGTGGGTGCCGACGGTCAAGGGTTCCATGAGGCTCGCGAAGCCGGAGCGGATCGTCACGTGGAACCGTCCGGCCTGGGAGGGGACGTCCACGGCGAGCAGCGCGAAGGGACTGTAGTTGCTGTCCCGGCTGACACGCTCGACCGTGCCCACGACGGCGATCGGGTGGGTCAGGACGGGGGTGGCCCGAAGGCGTGCGAAGAGCCGTGCGTACGAGTCGCGCCGGGGGCCGTAGCAGAAGTCGGTCCACGGAATGGGCCGACCGTCGTGCGGTCGGACACGGAACCGGGAGGTGATCTCCGGGTCGTGGTCGTGGAGTCGGAGGAATTGGGCGATCTTCGCCGCGGTGCCGACCGCGGGCGGCAGCAGGGGCCGGACCGTGGCGACCGAATCGCGTACGACGTCGTCCCGGACGTGGGCTTCGGCGTCGGGCCCGGGAAGCGGCACTTCGTCCAGCCGGTAGGGCAGGTTGAGCCGCAGCAACCCGCTCGCCTCCGTGTCGGCCAAGCCCTGGGATCCGTGGGCGAGGTGCGCGGTGAACGTGTCCGGATTGAGCGGACACGTCTCGTCGTGCTCGCCCGCGAGGAGGCGGTACTGCGCCTGCACCGGCTTGCCCTTGAGCGTGTGGGCCCGCACCGGTCCGAAGGGGGCCATGCACTTCCAGCAGATCAGATCGCCGCCGAAGTCGTGCGGCGGTCCGATGTGGCGCCGGAAGACATGGCGGTCCGTGTCCTTCTCACGAGCACGGTGCACGCGACGTCCTCTCCCCTTGTGCCGGATCGCTGTTGTACCGGATCGCTGCGCGACCGTCCGGCCGTCGTGTGAGCCGGACGGGATGCGTCAGCATCTGCAGCCTGTCATGCCTGGAGATGGTTCTCAGGGGGCGGGGGTATGGGGGGCACGAGCGTGGGCGCAGAGTCTCTACGCTGCGAAGAAGCCGCCGAGCGCGCGGCCGATCCGGTCAGGCGCATTCTCCGTGGGGATGTGATCCGCATGGGGGATGCGGATGAGCGTGGTGTTCGGGATCTCCAAGGCGAACCGCTCGGCGAACTCCACCGTCTCGTGGAGGTCGTTCTCGCCCCAGATCAGCAACTTGGGTGTGCCGGACCGCCGCAGCGCGGGGACGAGGTCAAGGGTGTAGCGGTTGTCGGCCGCACCCGCCAGGGCCACCCAGGAGCGACGAACCCGCGCATCGGTCCACGGGTCCGCGTAATCCGCGATCAACTGCTCGGTGGCGACACCGGCCAGCACTCTTGCCACCGCCTGTCGGCGGTTGTCGAGCACACCCTCAGTCGTGGTCGCGCCCCGGAAACTCCCTACGTGAGGTGCTGGCCAGGAGTCGTAGAGGACGGAGTTCACCAAGGCTAGGCGGGAGACCCCGATGCCGTCGTGGGCCAGGAGGTGCTGGGCGATGGCGCCGCCGATGTCATGGCCCGCAAGGGCGATCGGCCCGGAGAGGTCAAGCGCGGACGCGAAGCGTGTCACCCAGTCCGCGAGGGCCGGGACCGCGGCCGTCGCCGGGCCTAGCTCGCCTCCCGAGCGCCCCAGTCCGGGAAGATCGACCGCGACCGGCCGCAGCCCCGCGTCGGCGAGGTGGTCCAGTACCGGGAGCCAGACCCGGCTCCAGTACGTTCCGTGCAGCAGGAGCACGGGGCGGCCGTCCTGCCGTCCGGCGGTCAGGTAGCTGGCCCTTTCCCCGTCGACCTGGACTGCGCGCCTGACCACTGTCGTTTCGGTGCCTTCACTCATGGGACCACTGTGGCCGGAGTCGATCTCCCCGCCGAGAGTCCGAAAAGACACCTCGGAGTACATTCCTGCCACGAGCCTCGGCGGGTGACACCGCGGCCCGCCCCGGCCCGGTGCAGGAACTCAGCGCAGGAACTCAGCGCAAGGCCTCAGCGCAGAGCGTCGAGCGCGGCGATGATGTCGGCCGGCTCGGCACGCTTCATGTAGTCGGTGTCGACGAACCCCCAGCGCACAGTGCCGGTCCGGTCGATGACGTACGTCGCGGGCAGCGGGAGCGTGCGCCGGTGGCCGCCGTTGACGCGGACGAGGTCGAAGCCCAGCTGGTCGTACGCGGCGGCGAGGTCGTCCGGCAGGTCGAAGGCGAGACCGTACGCCTTGGCGGTGTCGGAACCGACGTCGCTGAGGACGGTGAAGTCCAGGTCGTGCTTCTCGGCCAACGACAGGGATTCGTCCGGGATCTGCGGCGATACGGCGACGAGTTGGGCTCCGCGTTCGCCGATGGCGGCATGGTGCTGCTGGAGGGAGCGCAGCGCGAGGTTGCAGAACGGGCACCAGGCGCCGCGGTAGAAGGTGAGCACGACCGAGCCCTCGGCGAGGAGCCGGTCGAGGGTGACGGTCTCACCGGTCACGGAGGGCAGCGCGAAGCGCGGGGCCTGCGCGCCTACGGCGAGGGCGCGGTCGGTCTGGCCGGAAGCGGCGAGTTCGGCGTCGGCCCGCTGCATGATCTCCCCCGTTCCGGCGGGGATCTGATGCCGGTGGGCTTCGTAGAAGGCGCGCAGTTCTGCGTCGAGGGTCATGAAGTCGGTGCCCTTCCCGTATGGGGGCAGGTGTGAAGGGCCCACCCCAAGAACCTGGAACGCTCGTTTCAAGATAGTGGCCGGGGCGGTATCTTGAAACCCCTGTTCCAAGATGGCGGTGGCGTGAGGCATGGCAGACATCAAGCACTTCGATCCGGACGCGACGCTGGAGACGGTGCTCCGCCTGTTCTGGAAGCAGGGCGTGGCGGCCACCGGCGTGCAGGACATCGTGAACGCCACGGGGCTCAACCGCTCCAGCCTGTACGCCACCTACGGCGGCAAACAGCAGCTCTACCTCGCCGCCCTGAACCGCTATGTGGCGACTCGCTCGCTGCCCGCCTTCCGGCAGATCGCCGAGGACGAGCGAGGGCTGCCCGCGGCCGCGGACTTCTTCCACGGTCTGATCAGCGTGCGCACATCGGGAGAGCACGCGCGCTGGGGCTGCCTGGTGGCCAACGCGCACACGGGCGCGCAGAGCGACGACCCGGAAGTGCGGGCCGTCCTGGACCGGCACCACAAGGAGCTCTGTGGCGCGATGCGCTCCGCGCTCGAAACGGCGAAGAGGGGCGGGCAGTTGGCGGCTTCCGCCGACCCGGCCGCCGCGGCCGAGGTGCTCGCGCTGCTCGCGTACGGGGTGAACATGCGGTCGCGGGCGGGCGGCGACGCACGTTCCCTGAGCCGCACCGTCGACGCGGCTCTCGACTCGATCCGGAACCCGGACTGAGAGCGCCGGGGTCTCACTGCGCGGCGACCGTCCCCGCCCCTGCCC
>NZ_LIPN01000473.1 GCF_001418325.1 Streptomyces atriruber
AGATGTGTATAAAGAGACAGCTCCTGATGGGGGAGGGACAGGGGGAGAGGGGGCGGTGACGCATCCCGAAGGGCGCGTCACCGCCCTCGGCGGAGCGCCTAGTGGAACTGCTCCGTCTCCGTGGAGTCCGCCAGCGCGGTGGTCGAGGAGGCGGGATTGACCGCGGTCGACACGAGGTCGAAGTAGCCGGTCCCGACCTCGCGCTGGTGCCTGACCGCGGTGAAACCGTGCTCCTGCGCCGCGAACTCCCGCTCCTGCAGGTCGACGTACGCGGTCATGCCGTGCTCCGCGTAGCCGCGCGCCAGATCGAACATGCCGTGGTTGAGGGAGTGGAAGCCCGCCAGCGTGATGAACTGGAACTTGTAGCCCATCGCCCCGAGCTCCCGCTGGAACTTGGCGATCTGGTCGTCGTCCAGCGCGGCCTTCCAGTTGAAGGAGGGCGAGCAGTTGTAGGCCAGCATCTGGTCCGGGTGCTCGGCGTGGATCGCCTCGGCGAACTCGCGGGCCTGCGCCAGGTCCGGGGTGCCGGTCTCCACCCAGATGAGGTCGGCGTAGGGGGCGTAGGCGAGTCCGCGCGCGATCACCGGGTCCATGCCGTTGCGCACCCGGTAGAAGCCCTCCGCCGTGCGCTCGCCGGTCACGAACCGNNAGCTGGTCCTCGTAGTGGATGCCGGCCGCACCCGCCGCGATCATCGCCTTGGTCAGTTCGAAGGCGTTGAGGGGACCGCCGAAACCGGCCTCCGCGTCAGCGACGACCGGCGCCAGCCAGTCCACCGTGTCGTCGCCCTCGCTCGTGGCGATCTGGTCGGCGCGCAGCAGCGCGTTGTTGATCCGGCGCACCACCTGCGGAACGGAGTTGGCCGGGTACAGGCTCTGGTCCGGGTAGGTGTGACCGGCCTGGTTGGCGTCGGCCGCGACCTGCCAGCCGGACAGATAGATGGCCTGGAGACCGGCCTTGACCTGCTGGACCGCCTGGCCGCCGGTCAGCGCGCCGAGCGCGTGGACGTAGTCCAGGTCGTGCAGTTGGCGCCACAGCCGCTCCGCGCCGCGGCGTGCCAGGGTGTGCTCCTCGCGGACGCTGCCGGAGAGCCGGACGACCTCGTCGGCGCTGTACGTGCGCTCGATGCCCTGCCACCGGGGGTCGGTGGCCCAGCGCCGTGCGAGCTCTTCGGCCGCGTGCTTCCTCGCGTCTGCCATTGCTGTCACCGTCTCCTTGACCGAGTCGTACGTGTGTCGTCTGCCAATGCCCCAAGGCCTCGCGGGCTGTGATGGCACGGCGTGTCTCTAATGGGTCCCGCAGTGCTTCGAGGGTGCGGCTCACCGGCTCCGCCGAGTGGCGAAAGTGAGCAATGCTGCCGGGTGCGGGCCACTGCCCAGGCCGGGATCACCGACGTCAGGGCATGAATCGGATCCCGGTCCGGGTGCCGACCGCCGGAGCCCGGTGAGCCGCACTCAGACTCTGGCACTGGCACTCAGTGCCATCAATCGTGGACGTATGCCAATTTCTGCGAATCTTCGAGCGCGGAATTGCCAACTTTGCGAAGGCGGTTCGGCGTCCTGGTTCCCGTACGCTGACGCCCACCTGGCCCCACGTCGGATCACGGAGGACCCCACGGTGAGCAAGACGTATGCGGGCGCGCGACTGCGGCGGCTGCGCGAGGAGCGCCGGATGAGCCAGGCCGAGCTGGCCCGCACCCTGGCCATCTCCCCGAGCTACCTCAACCAGATGGAACACGACTCCCGCCCCCTCACCGTGCCCGTCCTGCTCCGGCTGACGGAGACCTTCGGCGTGGACCCCGGCTTCTTCTCGGAGCGGGACGCCACACGGCTCGTGGCGGACCTCAGGGAGGCACTGGTCGGCGAACTCGCCGACGCCCGCGTCTCCTCCACCGACCTCGCCGAGCTCGCCTCGCGCATGCCCGCGGTCGCCCAGGTCCTGCTGGATCTCGGCCGCCGCAGCCAACTCCTCTCCGAACGGCTCGCGGAGGCCGCAGACGGCCGCGACGGCGCGGTCCCCGACCTGCCCCGCTCGCCCCACGAGGAGATCCGCGACTTCTTCTACCGCCGCCGGAACTACCTTCACGACACCGACCTCGCCGCCGAGCACCTGGCCGAGGAGCTGGGCATCCGGCCCGGCGAGGTCACCCGCGCCCTGACCGCACGGCTCACCGACGCCCACGGCGTCCGGATGACGGCCGAGACCGGCGACCGCCTCCACCACTACGACGACGCGACCCGCACCCTCCACCTGTCCGGCCGCCTGCGCCCCGGCCAGCGCGCCTTCCGCATGGCCACCCAGCTCGCGCTCCTCGAACACGGCGACCTCCTCGACCGCCAGGCCGCCGACGACTTCACGCCCGGCACGCCGACCCACGCCCTCGCCCGCATCGGCATCGCCCACTACTTCGCCGCCGCACTCGTCCTGCCGTACCGCGCCTTCCACGCGGCGGCCGAAGAGGTCCGCTACGACATCGAACGCCTCACCGACCGCCACGGCCTCGGCTACGAGACCGTCTGCCACCGGCTGAGCACCCTGCAGCGCCCCCGTCTGCGCGGCGTGCCCTTCTCCTTCGTCCGCGTCGACCGGGCGGGCAACCTCTCCAAACGGCAGTCCGCCACCGGCTTCCACTTCTCGCGGACCGGCGGCACCTGCCCGCTCTGGAACGTGTACGAGGCCTTCGCCGCGCCGGGCCGCATCCACGTACAGATCGCCGAAATGCCCGACGGGCAGCGCTACTTGTGGACCGCACGCGCCATCACCCGGCACCGCGGCGGCTGGGGGGAACCCGGCAAGACCTTCGCCATCGGGCTCGGCTGCGAGATCCGCCACGCCCACCGGCTCGTCTACTCCGACGGGCTCGACCTCTCCAGCGCGTCGGCCGCCACACCCATCGGCATGGGCTGCCGGGTCTGCGAACGCCTCGACTGCCCCCAGCGGGCCGCGCCGCCGCTGGGCCGCCCCCTGCGGATCGACCAGAACAGCAGCACGTTCGTGCCCTATCCGGTGGCCGACGGGCAGAAATGACTGGCAGACCCGGACGCGGCACGGGAAGGTGCGGAAGTATGAACAGCGATCACCGAGACGGTGTGCCGCCTCCCGGGCAGCCGGGCCGTCCCGACCGGGCCGACCTGCTCACGAGGATGGAACAGAACCTGGCCGAGCACGCCTGCCACCTCCATCGGGACCTGCCGGGCGCGATGGTCGTGGAGACCGACGACCTCCTCGTCGCCGACAGCGGTCTCGACGACGACACCTTCAACATCGTCGCCATGGCCCGCTGCACCGCCGAGACCGCCCCGGCATGCATCGCCGTGACCGCGCGGGCGCTGGCGGCGACGGGCCGCCCCTTCTCCTGGTGGGTCGGCCCCGCGTCGACACCGCCGGACCTGTCCGCGCGGCTCACGGCCGCCGGGCTGCCGGCCTCGGAACACGAGACGGCGATGTGGGCGGAGCTGGACGCGCTCCCACCGCAGCCCGCCGTGCCCGGACTCGACATCCGGCCGGTGACCACGGCCCGGCAACTCGCCGACTACGCCACGGTGCTCGCCGCGAACTGGACCCCGCCCGCCGAGACCGTCCGCCGCTTCCACGACCGGACCGCACCCCGGGCCCTCGCCCCGGACTCCCCGGCCCACTACCTCGTCGGCTGCGTCGAGGGCCGCGCGGTCTGCTCCGCCGAGGTGTTCACGCACGCGGGAGTCGCCGGGATCTACAACATCAGCACGCTGGCCGCACACCGAGGACGCGGCTACGGCGGCGCCATCACCCTCGCCGCGCTCCACGCCGCCCGTGACCGAGGCCACTGCCTGGCGGTGCTCCAGGCGTCGGCCGAGGGCGAGCCCGTCTACCGCCGTCTCGGCTTCCACGCGTGCGGTCGCTTCACCGAACACGCCCTGCTCGCGACCGAAATGCCGCTCAACGCTCCCGATTGAGCGTGTCGACGGCACCCAGGGCGTCGCCGATGGTGGCGAAGTCGACGGCGACGAAATTGACCGGCCTGCCGCGGTCCTTCTCGCAGCGGCGGGCCCGCTCCAGGATGAAGTCGCGCTTGTTCACGACGGCGGCGTCGAGCCTGCTGCCGCCCATGTCGGTGATGAAGTGGTTCAGCAGGAACAGCCGCTTGCCGGTCCCGCCGCGATGCGGGGCGCAGTTCATCTGCTCGGGCGCGGTGTACGCGAACGGGGTCTCCATGCCGTACCGGTAGAAGTTGCGGTACCAGGGCGCGGGCCCGTCGGCCTGTTCGGCGAAGACCACCAGGCGCCGCCCCGAGCCGATCATCTCGCCCAGGGTGGGCCAGGGCCGGCCCGGGTCCGCGTGCGGCGTGAACACCAGCCGCTCAAGACCCGCCCGGCGGAACGCCTGCCGCGTCTGTTCGCCGTCGATGGCGTCCTGGACGACCAGGGTGACCAGTTCACCGGGGTGCTCGTCGAGCCAGGCGCCGATCTTGCGCAGCGTCTCCACCAGGGGGATCGCCCCGGCCCGGCACACCGCGTGACACAGCCACGTCCCGGGGCGCGGCGGATTGGCCCGTTCGACCAGCCGGGTGATCTGCTCCTTCATGTCGGGCGGGAAATCCGCCTCCCGCAGCCGTTCCGCCACCTCCTCGGGGGTCTCCCACGTCTGGGTGTCGATCAGGAGGCCGCGGGCCCCGGCGTTCAGCTGCGCGACGATGTCCGGGTCCTGGAGCGGGCCGATGAACCGGTCGGCCGTCGTCGACATCGCGTTGTGCGTGGCCAGATAGGCGACCTGGTCGTACCGCTTGTCGCAGAGCGACTCCGAGCCCAGGCACAGCTCGCGGGCCTCCTTGCCCGCCGCCAGCGGGGCCAGCACCGCACCCGCCACCGCGACGGCCACCAGGACCCCGCCCGCCGTACCGAAGACCGCGCTCCGCCGCCGCCCCGTCAGCCGCGCCCCGCGCCGCGCCACCACCTTCTCGTACGCCCATGCCGCCCCGGCCAGCGCCAGCCCGGCCAGCAGCGGGAGCGCCGCCGTGATCAGCCCCACCGAGACGAGGGCGTCCGCGGCACCGTGCTGCACATCGTCGAGGAGGCTGCGGACTGAGGACGGCCAGCTCTGCGGCGGGTGGGCCATCAGGCCGCCGACCTGCCACCGTGCCAGGGCGAGCACCACCGCGGCCAGCGCGCCTCCCGCCGCCAGCGCCGTGCCGACGCGGCGCACCCGCACCGGCCAGGACGCGGAGCCGGTGAAGGCCAGCACCCCGACCGACGCGAGAGCGAGCACGCACGCGATGCCCTGGACCCACCCCAGCGCGAGCTTGGTGAAGTGCCGGGCCTCTTCGGCCGCCCCCAGGTCGACGCCCGCGGCCGCCAGGTCCGGCACGACGTTCCAGTGGCCGTCGTCCGTGAGGACCGACAGATCGGAGGCGGCGCCGGGGCCGCGGTCGCCGAGCGCGTAAGGCCCCACGGCCGCGAGGGCCGAGGCCACGTCCCCGGTGCCCAGCGACGCCTCCACCTGAGGGCGCAGATCCGCCCGCCGGTCCTCCGGGACGGGCCCCATCAGCCACTCTGCCGCCTGCCGGGCGGCGCTGGGTTCGAGGCGCAGCTCGGGGAGGTTCTCGGGGCGGCGGCCACGGGAGAGGTCGTCCAGAGCGGCCGTCAGCTCGCGCGCGAAGGCGGCGAAGTCGGGGGACTGCCGCCCCTGGGCGGAGGCGACCAGGTCGCCGAGGTAGATCTCGGCGAAGCTGCCGATGTTCGTGAGGACGGGCCGCAGATCGACGGAGAGACGAAGGCGCGGCTCCTCCCCGCGCAGATAGCCCACGGCGTGACCGATCTGCTCGTCCACCAGGGTGCGCAGGGTGGCGGGCGGCAGCACGTTCTTCAGGTTCGCCGTCACCTGTGCCTCGGGAACCGGCAGCCTGCCGAGGAGGTCCCGGGTGACCCGGGCCGTCGCCGGATCGACGAGCACCTCGTCGTACAGCCGCTCGTAGGCACCCTGTTCATCCAGCACGGCCTGGTAGAAGACACGGTTCAGCACGGTCGCGCGGGCACAACCGGCGAGGACCAGCACTGCCGTCGACAGGGCCAGAACACCCCAGGCCACGGGCCGTATCCAGGACCGCCGTATCCAGGACCGCCCTGTCCGGGACCGCCGTCGCCCCGCTGCCGTGGCGCCCCGGCCCTCCGCGTCACTGCCACTCACGGAACGATCATCCGCCGCGCAGGGACGCGGCGCCACACCGGCCCCTCAGCCCCGGCACTCCCCGGCCCGACGGACCGACCCGCTGAGCAGGTCGACGCGCTGCCCCGATCCCTCCTTGAGGACGTAGAGGGTGCCGTCCTCGGGAGTCCAGTCGCGCGGCACGAGGAAGACGCGGTCCCCGGAGACGTGGAACAGGCGAAGCCCGCCGTACTCGTACGCGTACTGGCTCCCCTTGTCGGTGACGCGGCGGAAACAGCTGCCGCCGCCCCGGATCATCAGGTCCTTCTCGCTGAAGACGACGACGGCGGGGAAATCGCTGCGGACCGTCCGCTCGGTCAGCTCCGCGCGGCCCCGGCCCGCGATCGCGGCGTACGCCGACACGGCCCAGAACAGCGACAGCACGCAGACGAAGAGAGTGAGCCCCCACAGCCGAAGGTCCCGGCGTTCGCGGGTGCGGGCGTACGCGTTGAGCGTGAGGCCGCCGATCGCGGTGAGGGGGAGCACGAGGTCGAACAGCCAGGGGCTGAGCGGATACAGCGGCACGAGGGCGAGCGGGACGGCCCAGGCGAACCGCAGGACACGCACCGCGCGAGCCAGCCGTTCCGGTTCGCCCGCCGTCCAGCGGAGCACCCCGAGCGTGCCGAGCGCGACGCCAGCGGCGAGCCAGGCCGGGAGGTAGAGGGCTCCGACACTGCGCAACAAGTAGTCGCTGGTGGAGAGGTGGAAGACGGTGTCGCGCAGGCCGAGCGCCTTGGTCTCGGCGTCGGTGCTCGCCCAGCCGAAGTAGAAGAGGACCGCGGTCAGGAGGGTGACGAGGGATCCGACGGCACCGAGGATCTCCACCCAGCCGAATTGGGGTTCGGAGGGGGTGGGGG
>NZ_LIPN01000474.1 GCF_001418325.1 Streptomyces atriruber
GTCGGCCCAGTGCAGGTCCTCCAGGGCCAGGACGACGGTCCGGTCGGCCGCGAGTCGTTCGAGGAGGCGGACGGTGAGCTCGAAGAGCCGGGCGCGGCCGTCGGTTTCGGGACGTTCCCGGTCCATCTCGCCGAGCTCGGGCAGCAGCCGGGCGAGCTCGCCCTCCTGGCCTGACACGGCGGCGTCGACCTCCGCGCCGAGTTGGCGGCGCAGCGAGCGCAGGGCGGTGGAGACGGGGTGGTACGGCAGGGCGTCGGCGCCCGTTTCGACACAGCCGCCGACGGCGACGACGGCCCCGTCCGCGGCGGCCCGGCCGAGGAATTCCTCCAGGAGCCGGGTCTTGCCGACGCCGGCCTCACCGCCGACGACGAGGGCGCGGGGCTCCCCGGCGTCCGCCCGGGACAGGGCCTCGCCGAGGGCGGCCAGTTCGGTGTCGCGCCCGACGAAGACGGGGCTCATGTGACTGCTGTGCACGGTGCCGAGCATCGCACGGCGTGCCGCCCGAAGAGGCAGGCTTTCGGGTGGCCCAGATGCCTCCCCGGGCCCCTTCCACCGTCCCGCGGCTGCCCCCAACGATCCGGCGCGTCCCACTCGCGCATTCCAGGCACCTTCCATTTCCGCAGGTCAATGGGGTGTTTGGCGTTCCAGCGTCCCCAACTGCCCGGCATTCGTGGCGGTCGGGACGGGTGACCCCGCAGTGTTGAACCGTGCTCACCGGACGTTCCCCGGACCCGGTTCTCGAGCACGGTTTCGCAGCAACGACATTGGAGTTCGTACATGCTTCGCAAGCGCTCACGTCTGATCGCCGCCCCGGTCGCGGCGGTCGCCCTGACCCTGACCGTCGCCGGGTACCAGGCCAGTGCGGCCGGCGCGCCGGGCACGGACGAGACGGGCTGGCCCGCCGCAGGCATCGCGGCGGCGGCCCCCTGCTTGTCCAACGCCACGACCCTGCTCGGCGACCTCGACGGCGACGGCCGCCCGGACAAGATCACGAACCCCGGGCTCAACGGCACGAAGATGACCGTCCAGTGGGGAGCCGCCGACGGCTCGTTCGGCACCAAGCAGAACGTCAGCAAGCTGGTCGGCACCAAGCAGGGCGAGGTCACGACCGCCGCGGTCGCCGACTTCCAGAAGGACGGCAAGCTGGACCTGGTCGTCAACATCGTCGAGCCGTCCGGCGGCGACGACCCCTCGACGGCACGCGTCGCCGACTACCGGCCCGGACCGCTCAAGCGCGCGAACCTGGGCTCGGCCGGCACCCGCCACCTGGACATCGGCGACTCCAGCGAGGCCAAGGAGCTCCGCATCGCCAACTACGGCGACGACGCGTACCCGGACCTCGCGATCCTGAGCAACGCCGGTGACGGGGTCCTGGAGCGCAACGTACGCCTGACGAAGGCGAGCAGCGGCCCGGGCAAGTACAACCAGGACCACGAGCAGAAGTACGGCGCCTGGGGCACGCCGGCCGAGCCGCCGACCATGCCCGGCGACGGCTGGAAGCACTTCTACAAGGCGTGCTCCTGACCTGTCGCGGCTGTTGTGAACCGTCCCGGTCGTGCTGACCCGGCTCGGTCTGTTCCACCTGCTCCCGACCGCCACCATCGGGCGCCGCCGGTTCTCCGGACCGGCGGCGCCCCCGGTCTGTCCGGAGTGCCTCCCGTCGCTGAAATGAGGAAGATCGCTTGTCCAGCCCGTCCCAGGCGCTCGTGGCCCCGAGGCCCGTCGCGTCCTCCACGCCCTCCGCACCTGTCACACCCACCGCCCCCGCCGCCCTCTCCGCCTCGAAGACGAACCGGGTGCGGGTGTCCGTCACCGCACCCGACCCGATCAGCCGCGAGGGAGTCGTCAGCCAGCTGCGCCGCCATCCCGACGTCGAGGTGTGCAGCGAACCCGGCACCGCCGCGGTCGCCCTGCTCGTCGAGGACACCCTCGACGAGGCCGCGCTCACCCGGCTGCGGCGCGCCGTGCGCAGCGAGGGCACGCGTGCCGTGCTCGTCACCGGATCGGTCCGCGAGCACGAGCTCCTGGACGTCATCGAGTGCGGTGTCGGCGCCGTCGTCTGGCGCCGTGAGGCCACCGCGCACCGTCTGGCGCAGGCGGTCCTGACCACCGCGAAGGGCGGCGGCGACCTGCCCGCGGACCTGCTGGGCCAGCTCATCGGCCAGGTGCGGCGCCTCCATCAGGGCGGCCCCGACCAGCCCGGGTTCTTCCTGAGCTTCACCAAGCGCGAGGTCGACGTGGTGAAGCTGGTCGCCGAGGGGTTCGACACCTCGGAGATCGCCACGAAGCTCGCGTACTCCGAACGCACCGTCAAGAACGTGATGCACGGCCTCACCACACGCCTGCACCTGCGCAATCGCGCGCACGTCGTGGCGTACGCCCTGCGCGAGGGCTACATCTGACCGGGCCGGGCTCCGGACGTATCCGACCGGGGGCGGTCAGCAGGGTGACGGGCGGCAGGACGGCGAGCGGCGGGGTGGGAGTACGAAGTGATCCATGAGGTGGACGAGGTCCTCAAGGGCCTCATCAGTGGCGGGGCGCTGACGGGTGCCGGTATCGACGTCTCCTTCGACGTGCCCTCGCGCGACTGGGCGGCCCGGCGCAACGCGCCCGTGGTCAACGCCTACTTGTACGACATCCGGGAGGACGTGTCCCTGCGGCAGCGCGGCCACGCGGGGGTGCGCGACGACCGCGACATCGTCGTCCGGCGCCGCCGTCCCCCGCGCTGGTTCCGGCTCTCCTATCTCGTGACGGCCTGGACGAAGACTCCGCAGGACGAACACCGGCTGCTGTCCGCCGTACTGGCGACGCTGCTGCCGCACGAGCTGCTGTCCGCCCAGGAACTCCCCGGCCCGCTCGGCCGACTCGGCCTCTCGGTGCTGGTGACGGTGGCCTCCGGCCAGTCGGAGGCCCGCTCCTTCGCCGACGTCTGGTCGGCGCTGGGCAACGAGCTCAAGCCGTCCCTGGACGTCACGGTGACCGTGCCGTTCCCGGCGTACCCCGACTACGACGCCGGGCCCCCGGTCACCGAGGGCATGTCGGTCCGGCTGCGCGCCGTCGACGGTCCCGTCAGACCGTGAGCCGGACCGCTTCGAGCGACAGGTTCAGCTCCATCGGACTTCCGTGGTACTTGAACTGGCCGGGATCGGTGCACACCTCGCCCATCCAGTCCTTCTCCGTCACGAAGGCATCGCTGCACACGGAGCCGTCGAACACCTTGTAGGTGAAGCCCTCCAGGGCGGGATCGGCGCTCTCGGTGCTGCCGAAGAACATGTCCTTGCCGTCCTCCGCGTTCGACCACGGGATCCCCTTGCGCCAGCCCTCGCCGACGAAGGCGCCGGTGCCGGTGACTCCCTGGGTGCCGGTCACCGCGATGTTCAGCGACTTGATGGGGGTGCCCTGGCCGGCCGCGCCCGCCTCGGCGCCGTCGCACACCGGTTCCTGCCAGGCGTCCTCGACGTAGGCGCGGTAGCAGATGTGGCGGCCCTCGCTGCTCTGGGCGAGTTCGTTGACCGCGTCGGCCGCCGTCTTCTCCTCCGGTTCCTCCTCTCCGCCTCCGCCGCCGCCCGGCTCCTCGGAGCCGCCGCCGTCCTCCTCCGGGGGCGGTTCTTCCTTCTTCTCCTCGTCGGGCGCGGGCGGGGCGCTCTTCTCCGGCGGGGGCGGGCTGTCCGGTACGACCGCGCCGGACTCCTGCGGCTTCTCCCGCGCCACGCTCTGCATCTTCGGGCTGTACGTCAGCCAGATCGTCACGAACGCGATCGTCAGCGCGAGGACCAGACCGAGCGTGCCCGCCAGCCAGCCCGGCAGGATGCTGCGCTGCACGAAGATTCCGTCGACGTCCACCGGCTCGGTGCCGGAACGGCGCACGCTCAGCGCGTAGGGCTGCTCCTGCTTGGACCCGAACCAGGTGATCTGCCGGGGCCGCAGCGTCGCCTTCACGAACGCGGCCCGGCCCGGCTCGATCTGTACGTTGCCCGGCTGGATGTCGTACGAGAGCCGGTCGCCGTTGTCGTTGCCGCTGAGCGACGCGGTGACGGTGGTGTTGCCGAGGTTGTCCACCGCCAGCTGCGGCCGACCACGGAACCAGCCCTTCACCGTCGACGGCACCAGCTCGGCACGCATCTCGGTGAAGGGATTGACGGTGACGTTCCCCTCGGGGACGACGACGGCGCCCGCGTGTTCGGCCGGGGTGATCCGTACCGCGTACGGGTGCGCGCCGACGGTCGCGTCCGCCGTGCGCGGTGGCGCGAACGTCAGCTCGACGGTGCCGGTCGTTCCCGGATAGAGGCGCAGCACAGCAGGCTCCACCGTGGTCCAGGGGGCGAGGTCACCGACCGGTTCGAAGCGGTACGCGTCGACGATGTCGCCGGTGTTGCGCACCCGCAGCTGCACCGTGGTGGCGCTGCCGGGGTCGACGGTCACGGAGGCAGGTTCGAGGGAGGTCCAAAGGCTCACCCCATGACGCTAGGTGCGCCGGTGACTGCCGTCAGGAGTCGGCCGGGCAGACCGGGTTGCCCGTAGGGGCGCTCGCGATGTCCTCCGGTTCGCCTGCCGTCCCGGCGTCCGGCGGGCCACACTGACGCCATGGACCAGGGTTTGGCGGCGGTGATCGCCGGGGGCGCGGGGCTCGTCGGGGCTGTGCTGGGCGCCTGGCTCGGCGGGCGGGCGGCGACGGAGGGCACGCGGCTGGGGGCGACCATCGCGGCCGCCGAGTCGCATGCGCTGTGGGTGCGTCAGGAGCGTACGTCGACGTACGGCCAGGTGTGCTCGGCCTACTCGGCCATCGGCGTGAGCCTCTACCCCGTCTACGCGGCCGTCTGCCGGGGTGAACTGCCCACGCCCGAGCAGGAGGAAGCGGCCCTGCGCGCGGTGGGCGAGCTCGCCGGGAGCTGCTCGGGGACGGTGTCGTTCCTGGGGACGCCGGTCATCGCGACGGCGGCGCAGGAAGTGGTCGACCGGTGCGACGGGTTCGAGATGGAGCTGCGGCCCTATCTGGCCGCGCTGCGGGCGGGCACGCTGCCGGTCGACGAGCAGTCCTTCGGGGACCGGCTCCACCCGTCCATCGACGCCTTGCGCGATGCCAGGAACACGTTGGTCGACGAGTTCCGCGGGGTGCTCCTGCCCGACGAACCGAACAGCTAGGCGGCTCCCACGGCCGGGCGGCACCCGCGGCTAGCCGCCGAGGCGGCCGTCCTCGTGTGCCGCCGCGGCCAGGACGCTGTCGAGCAGGCCGGGGAAGAGCGTGTCCAGGTCGTCGCGGCGCAGCACGTTCAGCTTGGTCGTGCCGCGGTAGATCTGCCGGATGACGCCGCTCTCGCGCAGTACCCGGAAGTGGTGCGTGCACGTCGACTTGGTGACGGGCAGCGCGAAGTAGGAACAGGAGAGCCCGGCCGCGCCTTCCTCCCTGGCCAGCTCCCGCACCACCCGCATCCGCATCGGGTCGGCGAGGGCGTGCAGCACGGCTTCGAGGCGGACGTCCTCGGGCTCGGGGTGGGCGAGCGTCCTGCTGCTCGCGCTGCCGGTCGCGGCGGCGGTCGTCATGGCGGCTCCACTTCATCCTGTACGCCCCGAGTCCCTGGCCTCCGGGCGTTGCGGCTGCTGGGCGTTCTGGCCTCTGGGCATTCCCTGCGTGCCATTGTACGAGAGCCATCGTAGTTTGACATCCGCCGTACTACGAGGTCTATCGTACGAGCAGCACATCACCCATGAGGAATGGAGCCCGCCGTGAGCGCGCTGTTCGAGCCGTACACCCTGCGATCCCTGACCATCCCGAACCGGGTCTGGATGCCTCCGATGTGCCAGTACTCGGCGGCCCCCGAGGGCGCCGAGGCCGGGGCCCCGCGGGACTGGCACTTCGCGCACTACGCGGCGCGTGCCGCCGGCGGTACGGGCCTGATCATCGTCGAGGCCACCGCGGTCAGCGCCGAGGGCCGCATCAGCCCGTACGACCTGGGCATCTGGAACGACACCCAGGCCGCCGCGTTCCGCCGCATCACGGACTTCCTGAAGAGCCAGGACACCGTCCCGGCGATCCAGCTCGCCCACGCGGGCCGCAAGGCGTCCACCGACCGCCCCTGGAAGGGCGGCGCCCCGGTGGGCGCGGACCAGTACGGCTGGCAGCCGGTCGCGCCCAGCGCGGTCTCCTTCGACGAGCGGCACCCCGTGCCCACCGAGCTCACCGTCGAGCGGATCGGCGAGATCGTGACGCAGTTCGCCGACGCCGCCCGGCGCTCGCTGGACGCCGGCTTCGAGATCGCCGAGATCCACGGCGCCCACGGCTACCTGATCGGCGAGTTCCTCTCCCCGCACAGCAACAAGCGCACCGACGCGTACGGCGGCTCGCACGAGAACCGCACCCGCTTCGCCCTCGAAGTCGTCGACGCCGTACGGGCGGTGTGGCCCGAGGACAAGCCGCTCTTCTTCCGCATCTCCGCCACCGACTGGCTCGAGGAGGCGGGCTGGACCGCGGACGACACGGTCCGCTTCGCCACCGAGCTCAAGGAGCACGGCGTCGACCTGCTCGACGTGTCCACCGGAGGCAACGCGGCGGGCGTCAGGATCCCCGTCGAGCCCGGCTACCAAGTCCCGTTCGCCGCACGGGTGAAGGCCGAGACGGAGCTGCCGGTCGCCGCGGTCGGCCTGATCACCGACATCGAGCAGGCCGAGAAGATCATCGCCAACGGCGAGGCGGACGCCGTCCTGCTGGGCCGCGAACTGCTGCGGGACCCCTCCTGGGCGCGGCGCGCAGGCCGCGAACTCGGCGCGGAGGTGCACGTTCCGGACCAGTACCACCGCTCGGTCTGAGGACGCGCCCCCCGCTTCTCGCGCATTCCCGGCATGATGGGCCATGGTGGACGCCAGGGCCCGACTGCGGACGACTGCGTAAGAGGGGCGACGATGTCGACAGGTCGACTTCCGGAGCACGAGCAGCGCATCCTCGACGAGATGGAACTGGTCCTGCGGCAGGACCGGCAGCTCGCGGCCCGCCTGTGGATCCTGCGGCTCGGGCCCCGCGTGCGCGCCACCCTGGCGAACAGGCCGCACCCGTTCACGGTGGCCTTCTTCGCCGCGGTGTCCTGCACGCTCCTGTTCATCGGCATCCGCACGTCGAGCCCCGGCATCGTCTGGGCCTTCGCCCTCGTGTGGTCGCTCACCCTGGCCGGGTTCGTGCGGGTGCTGTGCCGGTGGACCGAGCCATGACCGCCAGGCCGATTCTCGGTCTGGCGGTCATGTGGTGCCGGGCGTAAAGAGAGAGGTTCACCCAGGGCCCCCAGGGAGGCCGACGTGGACAGAACCATCGGCAAGAGCACGTTCCGGGACACGTTCAAGAACCAGCTCATCGCGGTCTCCGCGCTGCCGTCGGGCACGGCACGGCGGCTCGCCGAGCGGGCCAACGGGACAGCGGGCCCCATCGATGCCGCGCTGCGGACGAAAGCCGAGTTCAGCACGTTGTACGACCTGCTGCTGGCCGAGCAGTCGGACGTCTCGGGAGACGGCAGCCTCGTCCTTCTCGACACGGACGGGCAGCTCACCGCCATCGGCCGGATCGTGGACCAGTACCTCGACTCGGCGGAGAACAAAACGGAGTTCTTCGCTCAGGACATGTATCAGGTCAAGGTCACCGGCTGGCCGCCCGGCGTCCTGACGGCCGACGACGTGCGGGAGGCGCCGCCCGGCGCCCGGCTGTCCCTGGCCAGGCGCGACGCCCCGGACGACGTGCTGCTCGCGACCCCGTCGTTCTCGATGGTCAACAGCGGCAATCTGACGGCTCACGCGCCCAAGCGCTCCTGGAAGATCGACTTCGAGGTCGGCGCGAGCGAGGACCGGCTCTTCGGCATGGAGCGGATCAACCTCAAGGCGATGTACAACGACCCGTCGCAGATGCGCGAGGCCGTCGCCTGGCGGCTTCTGGAGCGCGCGGGCATCCCGGCCGCCCAGCACACGTACGCCACGTTCTCGATCAACGACCGCTACATGGGCCTCTTCTCGGTCATCGAGCAGGTCGACAAGAAGTTCCTCAAGGACCACTTCGGCAAGAACTCCGAGGGCAACCTCTACAAGGCGTACTGCGGAGACGTCGGCTGCGCGACGCTGGAGCACCGGTCGGGCGTCGACGGTACCGACAGCGGTCGGCAGTACTTCACCGCGGGCAGCCGGGAGGGCGACCGCACCTACCGTCTCAAGACGAACGAGGACGACCCGCAGGCCGCCACCTACGACGACCTCGCCGCCCTCGTCCGCATCATCAACGCGGCTCACCTTCCGGGGGACGAGCGCAAGTTCACGTCCGATGCGTTCCGCGAGTCGGCCGAGGAGATCCTGAACGTCCCCGCCTTCCTGCGCTGGGCGGGCGCGAACGTCCTCCTGGGCAGCTGGGACAACTACTTCGCGACTCCGTCGAACTACTACCTGTACAACTCCGGCAGGCTCGGCGACGCCTCGGGCTTCATGTCCCGCCCGTACTTCACGTTCATCCCCTGGGACTACGACAACAGCTCGGGCATCGACTTCTTCTCGACGCAGTGGCAGTACACGGACCTGCTCGACTGGCCCTCGATGAGCCGCAACTACTGCCGGATCACCCACGCGCCGCACGAGGTGTCGCGCCTGCCGCTCTTCACCAATCTGCTGCGGCACCACGACTTCTGCCAGTACTACCTCGACCACCTCGAGTACCTCCTGGACACGGAGTTCGGACCCGAGCAGGTCGCCGCGCTGCTCGGCGCGGAGGAGTCGGGACGGACCGACGGACTGTGGCAGCTCGTCTCGTCCGCCGCGTACGCCGAGTCCACCAGTCCGCACGGACAGCCCTTCACGGGGCGGCAGTTCACCAACGACGAGGTGTACCGCGCGGGGTACCGGCAGTGGGAGCTGAGCCGGGGCTCGCAGTTCACGTACGGGATCTTCCACTACACGCGCATGCGCTACGACCACGCACGTCAGCAGCTTGCCGAGCTGCGCAAGACCTATCCCAACGGCGCCAGTGGGGCGACGTTCCCGGGTGCGATGGAGGTACTGCCGTCATGACCGCGACGAAGAAGCCCACCAAGGCCAAGGCCGGTCCTCAGCGCAAGTCCGAGGCCGAGGCGGCGCGCGAGCTCCGGCTGGTCAAGGAAGCCAAGATCCAGGACCTGATCGGGGACAGCGCAGGCACCCGTCTGGAGGCGAGCGGCGTCCTCTACCGCGACGGCGCCTTCCTGATCGTCTGCGACAACCTGACCTCCGTCATCCGGGTCAGCAGCGAACTGTCGCCCAAGGCTCCGGAGAACGGTGTCCTCACCCACGACAAGGGCAAGAAGAAGGCCGGTCAAGCGGCGGCCGAGGGGTACGAGGACCTCGCCCACGACGAGGCCCGCGACCACTACTACACGCTGAGCGAGGCCGAACCGGTCAAGCCCAAGGGCTTCCGCGCCCGCGTCCAGGAGTACGACGCGAAGCTGCGCCCGATCGGATCCGCGCACCTCGACTTCGACCTGGCGGACGCCAACAAGGGCATGGAGGGCCTGGAGTGGGTCGACCGCTCGGGCACGGGCCACCTGCTCGCGCTGTGCGAGGGCAACCTGTGCGCGGGCGGCAAGAAGGGCCGGACGCCCGGCGGCGGACGCATCCAGGTCTTCCGGCGCGACGGCAAGCGCTGGTCCAACACGGCCACGATCCGGCTGCCCAAGTCGCTGCCCTTCGAGGACTACAGCAGCGTGTCCGTGCGCGACGGACGGATCGCCGTCCTCTCGCAGGCGTCCTCCGCGCTGTGGGTGGGCCGCATCGACACCAAGAAGTGGCAGGTCGACGAGGGCAAGGTGCACCGCCTCCCCACCGACAACAAGGGCCGTACGGTCTACGGCAACCCCGAGGGCGTGTCCTGGGTCTCCGCCGACCACGTGGTGATCGTGTCCGACCGGGCGAAGAAGGGCCCGGACAACGAACGGTTCCGCGGGAAGGACCAGTCGATCCACCTGTTCCTGATCCCGGGCAACAACAACTGATCCGCTGATCCGCGCTGCTGGCCCGGGGTCGCCCCCGGGCCGCTCCCCCGGGTCACTCCCGACCCCCGGGTCGCTCCCGGGTCACTCGGGAATCGCCGCCAGGGTGAAGGAGTGCCCTGCCGGATCGGAGTAAGTACGGGTGTCCCGGGGGCCGTTGTTGTCCTTCGTGTCGACGGGCCGCGCACCGAGACCGACCGCCTCGCGTTCCGCCTCGTCCAT
This sequence comes from Streptomyces atriruber, assembly GCF_001418325.1. Classification (GTDB taxonomy): domain Bacteria; phylum Actinomycetota; class Actinomycetes; order Streptomycetales; family Streptomycetaceae; genus Streptomyces; species Streptomyces atriruber. The sequence goes on from NZ_LIPN01000474.1 coordinate 10,203, forward strand.
GTCGTGGCGGGCCACCATGATCCTCAGGTGTGCCTGCTGCGAGTCCTCCGGGCGGGGCCAGCTCGGCGGGATGTAATCCCGCTCCCGGTGCACGGCCACGTAGACGCCGCTGTCGTTCGTGACCTCGACGTAATCGGGGTCCTTGCTCAACCTGATGTCGGCGCCCAGCAGTCCGGCGTAGAACTCGGCGAGCCGCTCGGGCTCGGAGCAGTCCAGTACGAGCACGGTGTTCTTGTGGACGGTCATGTCGACCGGGTCCCCCGAACCGTCCCGGCCAAACGGCCGCACCTCCCGCTCCCCGGCCTCTCCCGGCCGACGGCGGCAGGATTGTCAGACCCCTCACCTACTGTGATCGACATGGAAAGCAGGAGGTCTGGAGGGGGTCCTGTCATGGGCTGGGTCGAGGCGGCGGGCGGGTATGCGGTCACCCTGGACGGCACGCGGGTGCTGTGCAGGAACGCCGCGGGCCGCACGCTGAAACAGGTCCCCGCGAAGCTGCGCGACGACGCCGAAGTGGTGCGGCTGCGCCAGCTCGCCGAATGGCTGGAGCGGCACGAGCGGGAGTGCCGGGAACTGGTGGACACCTGGCTGGTGCGCTCCCTGCCCGTGCCCGCCCGGCTCCTGACCGAGGTGTGGCCCGACGCCGCCTGGCAGGGGGCCTTGCGCGACCTGGTGGTGGCGCCGGTGGGGGCCGACGGGGGCGCCGATGTGGAGCGCGCCGGGTTCCTGCGGGACGCCGATCCCGAGCGGGGCATCGGCATCGTCGACCTGGACGGCGACTCGGTGCGGCTCGACGCCGAGCAGGTGCTGATTCCGCACCCGGTGCTCCTGGACGACCTGGCGGACCTGCGGGAGTTCGCCGCCGAGCTGGGTGTCGAGCAGGGCCTGGACCAGCTGTTCCGCGAAGTCTGGCCGCGCCCGGAGACGGTCGACGCGACGGCGCTCGAATGGGGGGCCTTCGCCGACGCCAAGTTCGAGGAGCTGCGGCACGCGACCGCACGAGCGACGGCGTACGGCTACCGCGTGCGCGGGGGATACGCGGTGTGCGCGCTGACGGAGGACGGCCGCGCCCTGGAAGCGGCGTTCTGGCTCGGTGACGACTATCCCGAGAACGAGGCCCGCACGGGCGGGCTGGAGTGGCGGGCCGTCGGCGGGCGCCGGGTGCCGCTCGGCGAGGTGGGGCCGGTGGCCTGGTCGGAGGGGGTCCGGATGGCTGCCCTGGTGCACGCGGCGCGCGTGGTGAGCAACGAGTTCGACGAGGCCGACGAGGACGGGGCGGGGAAACGGTGAGCGGGGTCGCGGGCAAGGCTGTGAGCAGGGATCAGCAGAGCAGGGATCAGCAGTTGCTGACAGCGGGGGCGGTGTTGCCGGGGACCGGTGGCGGTGCCTCCGGGCAGGGTGCGGCCGGGGACACCCTGACCGCTCGGGCGTACGCACATCCGGTGCTGGAGGGGCGCACGGTGGTGCGGCTGGTGCCTGAGGCGATCGGTCCCGCCGAGGATCTCGCCCTGGAGTACCTGGGGTTCGGCGCGGCCACGGCCGCGACGGTCGGGCGGGTGCAGCGCCAGTCGCTCGGATTCCCCGCCTGGGCGCTGGTCAACGACCCGGCCAACGGGCGGCACGCCCTCGCCGTGGTCAAGGAGATGGAGCGGCTGGCCCGACTGGTCACCGGCAAGCCCGGACTGGCCAAGGAGGGCTTCGACGAGATCGGGGACCGCCTCGACCGTTCCGTGCCGCACTTCCTGCCGACGTACTACGAACAGGTCGCGCGGCTCTTCCTCGCGGCCGAGTCGCACCAGCACGCCTCGGTGTTCTTCGGCAAGGCGCGGGCGGCCGAGCAGCGGCACGCGCTGGAGATCGACGAGGAGCGGCTGCGGGAGGTGTTCCTGGAGTTCGCGGGTGCGGGCGCGCTCAGCGGCAAGGTGCTGCGCGAACACGCCAAGGGCCTCGCGGCACGGCTGTCGGGGCAGGAGGCGTACGAGCAGTTCAGGACGCTCTCCCTGCAGCGGTGCGCGTCGGGCATCGCCCCGTACGCGGGCATGCTGGAGGACCTGCGGCGCCTGGCGAAGGGCGCGGGGCTCGCGGCCCGCGCCGAGGAGTGCTCGCTGCTCGCGGAGATCATTCACTCGGGGGCCATGACGCGCGCGGCCGGCAGCTTCTGGAAGTCCGCGCTGCCCGCGCTCGCCGAGCTGGCCCAGGCCGATCCGGCCGTGCGGCAGCGGCTGCTGACACTCTTCCCGACGGCCGGGGGTGACGCCAAGGACGCCTTCGACGAGGCATGGCTGGCACTCCTCGACCGGTGCGGGGCGATCGGCCTGCTCATGGAGGGGGCGGCGAGCGCCGCGGACTGGCTGGGCGCGTGGGCGCGGCACCGGCAGCGCGGCTGGCGCGAGTCGAACCGGCTCGCCGCCGAACTGGCCCTGGTGGAGCGGCTGGCGCCCCGCCTGATCGCGGACGGCACGCCCGCGCGGATCGTCGTCGATCGCGGCTGGCGGTGCGGGACAGACCTCGATCTCCTCGACGCCGCGCTCGCGGCCGGAGTGCCGGTCGCCGACCCGCCTGACGAAGAGAACGGTCTGGAGCTGCGGTACTGGCTGCAGGACGACAGCGAGGGCCGCAGGGACCTGGTGGCGCTCACCTCGGACGCCCGCTTCGCACCGCTGCTGCGGCAGGCGGTGGAGAACCTCTCGACCGCCGACGGACCGGCCGCCGCGCCCTCGGCCCGGCTGGAGCGGGTCGCGGCGCATCCGGCGCTGCGCACGGTCCTGGCGGACTGGCTCGAACACCGCGCCGCGGACCTCACCCGGCCGATCGGACTGCCGGGCCTGGACACGCTGTTGCGCGATGTCGCACGGTTCGCGAAGCCCTCCGTGCTGGCCACCGCGCCCGAAGCGGTCGAGCGGATCGCCTCCTTCGACCCGGCGCCGGTCCTCGCGCGGTCGCTGCGGTCGGGCCTCTTCGACGAGCTGGGCTGGCCCGCCCTCGAAGAGGCGCTCGGCACGCTCGGCGACGTCAAGAAGTCGGCAGCGGGACAGCCCCCGTGGCCGCACGTCGACAGCAACGGGTACAAGTGCGCCGACGCCTGGCCCGCCCTCATCGTCCGGATCGGCACGCAGGTCGCGCTCGCCGGTCCCGAAGGCGTCCTGGACCAGCGCACGCTGAGCCTGCCGTCGAAGACCGCGGGGTACAACGAACCGACGGTGCGGCACGTCGACGGGCAGTGGCTGATCGCGTCGGGGTACGGGAACGAACGCCGGGCCGTGTGGTCCGGCAGCCCCGCGGACGTGTTCAAGCCCACCGGCCTCCAGGACGGCTGGTACGACGCGGGCACGGTCTCGGTGCCGCTCCCCGACGGCAGCCGGTGGTACGGCGCGAGGCCCGTGCGCCCCGGGGACACCGCCTTCGCCGAGCAGCGCCGCGAGGTCGCGTCCGACGGCGTGTCCTCCTGGGTGCTGCACGAAGGGCGCTGGTGCGAGTACGACCCCGCGACCGCCCGCCGGGGCCGGGCCTCCGTGCCCGCGTTCTTCGACTCGGCGCTCGCCGGGGCGGCGCCGGGCATGCGCCTGGAGGAGGGGTACTGCAGGCTGCTGCCCGTCCAGGCGGGCCTGGAGGGCTCGCCGTTCGGCAGCAAGGACGGACTGCTCGGCTGGTGGGTGACGTCCGACGAGAAGTCCGGTACCCGCACGGCCTGTTCCGTCGACGGCACCCGGGGCCCGGCGACGGACGACGGCTGGCCCACCGCTCCCCTGCGGCTGCCCGCCGGAGCCGTGCTCCACCCCGTGCAGCTCGGCTGGAACCAATCGGTCATCGAACTGCGGGACGCGGACGGCGTGGCCGTCGCCCGCGTGCCGGTCGGCGACCGGGGCAGCGCCCACGCAGCGGGCACCCGTCTCATGCCGCCCCTCTGGTACTGGCACGCGCTGCGCCCGCGCGACGAGCGCGGCTCCGCGGCGCTCCGTGCGGTGACCGATGCGGACGCTGCTGCCCTGCTGGCCGCCGTCCGGGGCGGCGAGAGCGCCGACGCCGCCGTGGCGCGGCTGCTGCCCGCGGTCACCGACGAAGCGCTCGCCCAGGGGGTGTCCGGGCTCGTCACGGAGACCGCACGCTGCGCCGAGCGCATCTCCTGGCTCGCCGAGCGGGCCCACCACAAGGGGGACACGGGGCAGCACGACACGCCCGCGGTCCGCCACGCGTACGACAGCGTGTTGCGCGAAGCCACCAAGAGCCTGTCGGGACCGCAGCACTTCTACGGCTTCTACCACCGCTACGGCCGGGACGAACAGGACACGACGGCGATCGAGCAAGTCACCGCGCTGAGCCGGGTCCTCGGCCCCGGCACCCCGGTCGACCGGTCGGGCCCGAAGAGCACCGGTGTGGCCTGGCCGACGCTCATCGGGCCCGGCACGGCGGCGCTCGCCCTGCGGGCCACGGCGGCGACGACGGAGGACGCCCACCGCGCGGCGCTGCTCGAATTCCTCGACACCGTCCTCGCGGTGCGGGCCGGTGACGACGCCGTTCTCGTCGACCCGCGCGGACGGCTGCGGTCGGTGGAGCTCAAGACGTCGCACAAGGACCGGCCCGAGCGCGGGGGCGAGGTCCGCACCGCCGGGGCGCGGCGCCTGCTGATCGTGGGGTGCCGTCGGGTGGAGGGGGACGACGCGTTCTGGAGCGGCATCGAGTACGACCCGTCCGGCGCCTTCGGCGCATGGGACGGCTTCGCCCTCACCGTCTCGGAGGTGCACGGCACTGCGGAGGACCCGCTCCGGGCGCCCGCGCTGCGGCGGCTCGTCGCGCTCGTCCGGGAGCGGGGTCCGCTGCCCTACCGGCCGGAGCAGGCGGTGGAGCTCGCCGAGCGGATCGGGGTGGGCCCGGTCACCGGGGCGCTGCTGCTCCTCGGCCTGCCCGGGCTGCAGGGGTTCGGCAGGGAGGGGCTCCTTCCCGCCGACTTCCTGAAGCCGCTCGGCGCGAAGAGCGCGGAGGCCAAGGCGGCACGGGGTGCGCTGCACGATCTGCCCCTCCCCCAGCGGCAGGCGTTCACCGCCGCGCTGGTGCCCGTCGACCCGGACCGCGTCGAGGCGCTGTGGACGACCGGCTTCGCGCTGGACGCCGCCGCCGACCTGTGGCTGGCGTCCCGCGGCAGGCACCGCCTCGCCCCGCCCGAGCTGGTCGCCCAGATGGTCGCCGAAATCGGCTCGGGTCCGATCCTCGATCACGTCCTCAACCCCGAGACGCGGCGCGAACTCACCGGGCGGACCGAGCAGAAGCCCGGCGACGGACTGCAGCCGGAGGATCCCGAGGCACTCCTGGAGGGCAGTGACCTCGTCCCGTACGTGGGCATGCTGCGCTGGCTGGCGTACCGCCTGCCGTACGGCGACCCGCTGCGCCAGGTGCTGCCCGAGACGCTGCGGCTGCTGCGCGAGCGGCTCGCCGACCCCGGCCTGCTGCTCGACCTGCGGGTGAGCTGGGGCACGGACGGCAAGGTCACGGGCGCGCACGTGCGCGAGGCGTTCGGTCTGCCGCCGCTCGGCGGGGAGAACGGTCGCGGCCTGGTGGACGCGGGCCCCGCCCTGGTCCTCGCTCCGATGCGGCACCGCAGCGACTGGGACGCGGTGTGGGTGCGCCCCTCGGCGCTGCTGCCGGGCGCGAGCGACGAGGGCGGCCCGGACCACCCGGCGCTGACGCTCCTGACCGGCCTCGCCGGGAACAGCGACGCGCTGCGGGCCCTGCGGACGCTGCTCAGCGACGAGTTCACCGCGCTCCTCACCGCCGACGGACCGGCGGGGGCCGCGCAGAACCCGCTGATCGGCGCGCCCGGCCTGGTGCCCGAGGCGGTGGGACGGTTCGGGCTCTCCGAGGACGCGGCCGTGATCTATCTGATGCTGCTCGCGCTGCCCGATCCGACGGACCGCCGTCAGGCGGCCTGGACGGGCTGGAAACCGGCCCGCTTGAAGAAGGCACGGGCCGAACTCGCCGCCACGGAGCTGGTGGTGGAGGCCAAGCGGTCCCGCGCGGGCCGCTCCCTCTTCCTGCCCGGTGGCTGGCTGGACCGCAGCGCGCCCCTCCTGCCCGTGGAGAGCTGGAAGGCCCCGCTGTTCCCGGAGTCCGGCTTCCGCTTCGAGGTGCCGGGGTGCCCGGTGCCCGAGCTGTACGCGCGGGTGTGGCAGCGGGTCGTCGACGGCGACGTGCCGGGTTACGAGGAGTTCAAGGGGCGGGGCGGCCGCAAGGGAGGCAGGCGATGAAGCAGCAGCCGACGCAGCAGCCGTCCGCTGATGGACGGCAGATGGAGCTGCCCGAGGACCGCTTCGCGCGGGAGCTGGCCTTCCTCGCCGCGTATGACGAAGGGCCGCGTCCGCCCGGGTGGCGGCTCACGCCGCGCGCGGTGGTGGTCTTCGTCTGCGGTTCGGACGGCGAGGAGCTGTGCGACCCGGCGGGGCGACGGCTCGTCGTGACACGGAAGTTCGTGGGCGACAGACAGCTGGTGGAGCGCTGCGTGGTCACGCTCGCGGGCGAGCGCGGACTGCTGCTCGTCGGCGAGCCCGGCACCGCCAAGTCGATGCTGTCCGAGCTGCTCGCCGCCGCCGTGTGCGGCACCAGCGCGCTCACCGTGCAGGGCACCGCGGGCACCACGGAGGACCAGCTGCGGTACGGCTGGAACTACGCGATGCTGCTCGCCAAGGGCCCGAGCCGGGAGGCCCTGGTGCCCTCGCCGGTGCTCACCGCGATGGCGCGGGGCGCGGTGGCCAGGGTCGAGGAGGTCACCCGCTGCCTGCCCGAGGTGCAGGACTCCCTGGTGTCCCTCCTCTCCGAACGCCGCATCTCCGTACCGGAACTGGCGGGCCTCGCGGGACCGGACGGGGACGACGGCACGGTGCACGCGGTGCCCGGCTTCACCCTCATCGCCACGGCCAACCTGCGGGACCGGGGCGTCTCCGAGATGTCCGCGGCCCTCAAGCGCCGCTTCAACTTCGAGACGGTCGGTCCGATCGGCGACCTGGCGGCGGAGACGGAGCTGGTGCGGCGCCAGGCGACGGCGGCGCTGACCCGCTCCGGCGCGGACTTCTCCGTGGACGACACCGTCCTGGAGGCGCTGGTCACCGCCTTCCGTGACCTGCGCTCCGGGCGCAGCGCCGAGGGCTGGGAGGTCGAGCGGCCCTCGACGGTCATGTCGACGGCGGAGGCGGTGCAGGTCGCCACGTCGATGGGGATCGGGGCCGCGTATCTCGGGGACGGCCGGGACGTCGTCCGTACGCTGCCGGGCCATCTGCTCGGCACCGTGCACAAGGACGACCCGGCGGACCACGCGCGGCTGCTCGGGTACTGGGACGGTCCGGTGCGGCGGCGCGCGGAGAGCGGAGCGGGGCTGTGGCGGACCTTGTGGGAGCTGCGTGATGACCTCGGGTGAGTGTGAGGAGGGGGACGGGGGGCGCCGGGGC
>NZ_LIPN01000475.1 GCF_001418325.1 Streptomyces atriruber
CCAACACCAGCACTACTGGCTGGAGGAGCCCACCGGTCTCACCGGGGACGCCGCCGATCTCGGGATGGCCTCCGCCGGGCATCCGCTGCTCGGTGCCTGCGTGGAACTCGCCGAGGGTGACGCGTACTTGCTCACCGGACGGCTCTCCCGCAAGGCTCCCTCCTGGCTGGCCGAGCACGTCGTGGCGGGAACCGCCCTGGCGCCGGGTGCGGCGCTGGTCGAGTGGGTGCTGCGGGCCGCCGACGAGGCGGGCTGCGCGACTCTCGACGAGCTCATGCTGCAGGCCCCGCTCGTGCTGCCCGAGAAGGGCGGCCTGCAGATCCAGGTGGCCGTTGGGGCTGTCGACGAGGAGAGCGGACGACGTGACGTACGCGTGTACTCGCGCCCGGATCAGGAAGGCGGCGCCGACTGGCTGTGTCATGCGGCCGGTGTGGTGAGCTCTGAACTCCCTTCCCCGGCAGCGGGGTTGGACGGTCAGTGGCCGCCGATCGGCGCCGAAGCCGTGGACGTCGAGGACTTCTACGCGCGGGCCGCGGAGGCGGGCTATGAGTACGGCCCCGCGTTCCAAGGGCTGCGGGCGCTGTGGCGGCACGGAACCGAGCTGCTCGCCGAGGTGGAGCTGCCCGAACAGGCGGGCTCTCACGACGGGTTCGGCATTCACCCGGCGCTGCTGGACGCCGCCCTGCATCCACTGATGCTTCTCGACCGGCCCGAGGACGGGCGGATGTGGCTGCCGTTCGCGTGGAACGGGGTGTCGCTGAGTGCGGACGGGGCGACCCACCTCCGTGTCCGGCTCTCCCCGCAGGGGGAGTCGGCCGAGCGTGACCTGCGGGTCGTGATCGCCGACGGTACCGGCGCGCCCGTCCTGGACGTGGACGCGCTGACCCTGCGCGCCGCCGACCCCGGCCAATTGGCCGCGGCGGCCCGTGGCGGCGTCGACGGGCTCTACACCGTGGACTGGACGCCTCTCCCCGTACCGAGGTCTTCCGAACCGCAGTCTTCCGGAGCCAAGGAGGGCGAGGAATGGGTCGTGCTCCCGGATGGCGCCGGACCGTCCGACGTGGCGTCGGCCATCGAAGGTGTGGTGCCGTGGGCGGTGCTGGCTCCCGTCGAGTCCGCCGCGGGCGGTGACGGGCTGTGCGTCGCCGAGCGGGTGCTGTCCTTGGTGCAGGAGTTCCTGACAGCACCGGAGTTGGCCGAGTCACGCCTCCTCGTGGTGACGCGCGGCGCGGTGGCCACCGACGGTGATGGCGACGTCGACCCGTCCGCGGCAGCCGCGTGGGGGCTGGTGCGCAGCGCCCAGTCGGAGAACCCCGGCCGCTTCGCCCTGCTCGACACCGACACCGACACCGACATGGGTACCGGCGCCGACAGCGACATGCCCAACGGAAACAGCGACGGCGCCCCTGTCGGCCGCGCGCTTCCGCAGTCCGCCCTGCGCCACGCCGTCTCCGTCCTCGATGAGCCTCAACTCGCCCTCCGTAACGGCACCTTGCACGTTCCCCGGATGAATCCCGCGGGCGCCCCGGAGGAACTCGTCCCGCCGGTCGGGTCGTCCGTCTGGCGTCTCGGCACCTCCGGCACGGCCACCCTGGAGAACCTGTCGGTGATCGACGCCCCGGAGGTGCTCGCGCCGCTGGAGGCCGGGCAGGTGCGGGTCTCCGTGCGGGCGGCGGGCATGAACTTCCGTGACGTGCTGATCGCGTTGGGCATGTATCCCGACAAGGGCACCTTCGCGGGAAGCGAGGGCGCCGGGCAGGTGACGGAGGTCGGGCCGGGCGTCACTCATCTCGCCGTCGGGGACCGTGTGATGGGTCTGTTCGAGGGGGCCTTCGCCCCGCTGGCGGTCGCGGACGCCCGGATGGTCGTGCCGGTGCCGGAAGGCTGGAGCCTTCAGGAGGCCGCGGCGGTGCCCGTGGTGTTCCTGACGGCCTGGTACGGGCTCGTGGACCTGGGCGGGCTCCGGGCGGGCGAATCCCTGCTCATCCACGCCGGAACCGGCGGCGTGGGCATGGCCGCCACCCAGATCGCCCGCCACCTCGGCGCCGAGGTGTACGCCACCGCGAGCCCCGCCAAGCACGGCGTGCTCGACGGCATGGGCATCGACGCGGACCACCGCGCCTCGTCCCGCGACCTCGACTTCGAAGGAGTCCTCCGGGAGGCGACGGGCGGGCGCGGCATGGACGTCGTACTCAACAGCCTGGCCGGGGAGTTCACCGATGCCTCGCTGCGTCTGCTCGCGGCGGGCGGGCGGATGGTCGACATGGGCAAGACCGACAAGCGCGACCCCGACCGCGTCGCGGCGGACCATGGCGGCGCCTGGTACCGGGCCTTCGACCTGGTGCCGCACGCGGGACCCGAGCGGATCGGGGAAATGCTGGCGGAGATGGGCGAGTTGTTCGCCTCCGGGGTGCTGGCGCCGCTGCCCGTCAAGGCGTGGCCGCTGGGCCGGGCGCGGCAGGCGTTCCGGTTCATGAGCCAGGCGAAGCACACCGGCAAACTAGTCCTCGAGATCCCGCCCGCCCTCGACCCGGACGGCACGGTCCTCATCACCGGCGGGACCGGAGTGCTGGCCGGTGCGGTGGCCGAGCACCTGGTGAAGGAGTGGGGCGTACGACACCTGCTGCTGGCCGGCAGGCGTGGTTCCGAGGCGCCCGGCAGCAGTGAACTCGTGGCCAGGCTGACCGGGGCGGGTGCCGAGGTGACCGTCGTCGCGGCCGATGTCGGCGATCCCGACGCCGTGGCGGAACTCGTCGGCAAGACGGACCCGGCGCACGCGCTGACCGGTGTGATCCACGCGGCCGGTGTCCTGGACGACGCCGTGGTCACCGCGCAGACCTCCGGGTCCCTCGCACGGGTGTGGGCGGCGAAGGCGAGCGCGGCACGGCACCTGCACGAGGCGACGCGCGACATGCGGCTCGGCCTGTTCGTGGTCTTCTCCTCGGGGGCGGCGACGCTCGGCAGTCCGGGGCAGGCCAACTACGCTGCGGCGAACGCCTATTGCGACGCTCTCGTCCAGCACCGCCGGGCCGGGGGACTGACCGGCCTGTCGGTCGGCTGGGGTCTGTGGCGGACGGCGAGCGGCATGACCGGGCACCTGGGCGAGACGGACCTGGCGCGCATGAAGCGCACCGGGTTCACGCCGCTGACCACCGAGAAGGGCCTCGCCCTCCTGGACGCGGCCCGCGCCCACGGCCGCCCCTACCTGGTCGCGGTGGACCTCGACGCGCGCGCCGTCGCCGCGCAGCCCGCCGCGTCCCGGCCCGCACTCCTGCGCGCCCTGGCAGGCACGGCCCCGGGAGCCCGGAGCGTGCGCCGCACCGCGGCCGCGGGCACCGCGGCCTCGGCGGACGGGCTCGCCGCGCGGCTCACGGGGCTGCCGACCGCCGAGCAGCGCCGTCTGCTGCTCGACCTCGTCCGGGGCAACGTCGCAGGCGTGCTCGGGCACGCCGATCACGACGCCATCCGCCCGGACACGTCGTTCAAGGAGCTCGGCTTCGACTCCCTCACCGCCGTGGAACTGCGCAACCGGCTGGCGGCGGCCACCGGCCTCAAACTGCCCGCCGCACTCGTCTTCGACTACCCCGAGTCGGCCACCCTCGTCGACCACCTCCGGGAGCGCCTGTCGTCCGACGGCGCAGCGCAGCCCCTCAAGGACGCCGCGGACCCGGTGCTCAACGAGCTCGGCAGGATCGAGTCCTCCCTGGCCGCCCTCGCCCTCGACGACGACGCGCGCGGGCGGGTCACCAGGCGTCTCAACGCCCTGCTGTCGAAGCTGAACCGCTCCGGCTCCGGCTCTGGATCCCGTACCGGGTCCGGCTCCGGTACCGGGTCCGGCAGCGGCGGTGGCACCAGCGGTGGCGGCCCGGCGGGCGTGGCCGACCTGGACGCGCTCGACGACGTGTCGGACGACGAGATGTTCGAGTTCATCGACCGAGAGCTGTGACCCGCTGCCTCTCCCGATCCCTGTGTTCCCCCCTGTGCCCTTCGCTGATGGAGAAGTGACGTTCGATGTCGAGTACCGAAGTGTCGAGTAGCGGAGTGTCGAGTACTGAAGCGAAGCTTCGTCAGTACCTGAAGCGGGTCACAGTGGACCTCGGCCAGGCCCGCCAGCGGCTGCGCGAGGTGGAGGAGCGCGCCCAGGAGCCCATCGCCATCGTCTCCATGGCGTGCCGCTTCCCCGGCGACACCCGCACGCCCGAAGCCCTGTGGGACCTGGTCGCCGCGGGCGGCGACGCCGTCGGCGACTTCCCCACCAACCGCGGCTGGGACCTGGACAGCCTCTACCACCCGGATCCCGAGCACCCCGGGACCAGCTATGTGCGACGCGGCGGCTTCCTCCACGACGCCCCCGGCTTCGACGCCTCGTTCTTCGGGATAAGCCCGCGCGAGGCGCTGGCGATGGACCCGCAGCAGCGGGTGCTGATGGAGACGGCCTGGCAGCTCCTGGAGCGGGCCGGCATCGACCCGGCGACGCTGAAGCTGACGCCCACCGGCGTGTACATCGGCGCGGGCGTGCTCGGCTTCGGCGGCGCGCAGCCCGACAAGGCGGTGGAGGGCCACCTCCTGATCGGCAACGCGCTGAGCGTCCTCTCCGGACGCATCTCCTTCACCCTCGGCCTGGAGGGCCCGTCGGTCAGCGTCGACACCGCATGCTCGTCCTCACTCGTGTCGATGCACCTGGCGGCCCAGGCGCTGCGGCAGGGCGAGTGCGACCTGGCCATGGCCGGGGGCGTGACCATCATGTCGACGCCCGGCGCGTTCACGGAGTTCTCCCGCCAGGGCGCACTCTCCCCGGACGGTCGCTCCAAGGCGTTCGCCGCCTCGGCCGACGGCACGGGCTTCTCCGAGGGCGCGGGACTGATCCTCCTGGAGCGTCTCTCCGACGCGCGCCGCAACGGCCACGAGGTGCTCGCGGTGATCCGCGGCTCGGCCGTGAACCAGGACGGTGCGAGCAACGGCCTGACCGCCCCCAACGGCCCCTCGCAGGAACGCGTCATCCGCGCCGCTCTCGCCAACGCGGGCCTGGGCGCCGCCGAGGTCGACGCGGTCGAGGCGCACGGCACCGGCACCAGGCTCGGCGACCCCATCGAGGCCGGGGCGCTGCTCGCCACCTACGGGCGCGAACGCGACGACGACCACCCGCTGTGGCTGGGCTCGGTCAAGTCGAACATCGGCCACCCGCAGGGCGCCGCGGGCGTCGCGGGCGTGATCAAGATGGTGATGGCCCTGCAGCGCGAACTGCTGCCCGCCACGCTGTACGTCGACGAGCCCACCTCGCACGTCGACTGGTCCTCCGGGACCGTCAGGCTCCTGACCGAACCGGTCGCGTGGACGCGCGGCGACCGCCCGCGCCGCGCCGGCGTGTCCGCCTTCGGCATGTCCGGGACGAACGCCCACGTGATCCTGGAAGAGGCGCCCGAGGCCCCCGAGACCCCCGCGGTCCCGGAGGAGGCGCCCGAGGACGGGGAGCCGCGGCAGGCGTTCGAGCCTGCCGTGGTGCCGTGGGTGGTCTCGGCACGCGGCGAGGAGGCGCTGCGGGCGCAGGCCGCTCTGCTGGCCGAGCACGTGGACGACGAGCGGCGGCAGGCATCGCCCGCGGACGTCGGATGGTCGCTCGCCACGACCCGGTCGGTGTTCGAGAACCGGGCGGTGGTCGTCGGCGCGGACCGCGCGGCACTCCTCGACGGACTGCGGTCACTGGCCGACGGCGAGGCCTCGCCGGACGTGGTGTCCGGCACGGTCGGCGCCACGGGGCCGGGGCCGGTCATGGTGTTCCCCGGACAGGGCGGCCAGTGGGTGGGCATGGGCGCCCGCCTTCTGGCGGAGTCCCCGGTGTTCGCGGCCCGCATCGCCGAGTGCGAGCAGGCCCTCGACGCGTACGTCGACTGGTCCCTGACGGACGTGCTGCGCGGGGACGGGTCCGAACTGGCCCGCATCGACGTCGTCCAGCCGGTGCTGTGGGCCGTCATGGTCGCCCTCGCCGCCGTCTGGGCCGACCAGGGAATCGAACCCGCCGCGGTCGTCGGCCACTCGCAGGGCGAGATCGCCGCGGCGTGCGTCGTGGGCGCCATCTCCCTGGACGAGGCGGCGCGCATCGTCTCCGTCCGCAGCGTCCTGCTGCGGCAGCTGTCCGGCCGCGGCGGCATGGCGTCCCTCGGCATGGGCCAGGAGCAGGCCACCGAACTGATCGACGGACACCCCGGGGTGGTCGTCGCCGCCGTCAACGGTCCTTCCTCCACCGTCATCTCGGGCCCGCCCGAGGGCATCGAGGCCGTCGTCGCCGACGCCAAGGAGCGCGGGCTGCGGGCCCGCGCCGTCGCCTCCGACGTGGCCGGGCACGGACCACAGCTGGACGCCATCCTGGATCAGCTCACCGAGGGGCTGGGCGGGATCAGGCCCGCCGCCACCGACGTGGCGTTCTACTCCACCGTCACCGCCGGACACCTCACCGACACCACCGCCCTGGACTCCGCCTACTGGGTGCGGAACGTGCGCCGCACGGTGCGCTTCGCCGACACGATCGACGCGCTGCTGGCCGACGGCTACCGCCTGTTCATCGAGGCCAGCCCGCACCCCGTCCTCAACCTCGCGCTGGAAAGCATCATCGAACAGGCGGAAGTGCCCGCCTCGGTGGTCACGACCCTGCGCCGGGACCACGGAGACACCACCCAGCTCGCCCACGCCGCCGCCCAGGCGTTCGCGGCGGGCGCCGACATCGACTGGCGGCGCTGGTTCCCGACCACCCCCACCCCTCGTACCGTCGACCTGCCCACCTACGCCTTCCAGCGCCAGGACTTCTGGATCGCCCCCACCGCCAAAGGCTCCGGCGACCCCGCGGGCCTCGGCCTCGCCGCATCCGGACACCCGCTCCTGGGCGCCTCCGTGGGCCTCGCCAGCGGCGACGTGCACCTGCTGAGCGGACGGGTGTCGCGGCAGTCGGCCGCGTGGCTGGACGACCACGTGGTGGCAGGCCACGCGCTGGTGCCCGGCGCCGCCCAGGTGGAGTGGGTGCTGCGGGCCGCCGACGAGGCGGGCTGCCCCGCCCTGGAGGAACTGACGCTGCAGACACCGCTCGTCCTGCCCGACACCGGCGGACTGCAGATCCAGGTCGTGGTGGACGCGGCGGACGGCGCCGGCCGACGCGACGTACGGCTGTTCTCCCGCCCCGATGACGACGACGCCTTCGCGTCGACACGGCCCTGGACCTGCCACGCCACCGGCCTTCTGGGCCCCGGGCCGAGCGGTGCCGAGCCGACCCGCGGCGAGTCCGGGCCGACGGCCGGGACCCTGGACGGCGCATGGCCCCCGCCGGGCGCCGAGCCCGCGGACCCCGAGGAGCTCTACGCACAGGCCGACCGCACCGGATACGGCTACGGGCCCGCGTTCCGGGGCGTACGGGCGTTGTGGCGCCACGGCAGGGACGTCCTGGCCGAGGTGACGCTGCCCAAGGAGGCGGGCGACCCGGACGGCTTCGGCATCCACCCGGCCCTCCTCGACGCGGTCCTGCAGCCCGCGGCGCTGCTGCTGCCGCCCACCGAAGCCGCCGAGGTCTGGCTGCCGTTCGCGTGGAACGACGTGGCGCTGCACGCCGTGCGGGCCACCACGGTCCGGGTGCGCCTCACCCTGCTCGGCGAGCGCGTCGACCAGGGCCTGCGGATCACCGTGGCCGACGCGGTGGGCGCCCCGGTGCTCACCGTCCGCGACCTGCGCTCGCGCCCGACGGACACGGACCGGCTCGCCGCGGCGGGCACCCGCGAACGCCACGGGCTGTTCGACCTGAAGTGGCTCGTACCGCAGAACGCGGCCGGTTCCGTCGAGGCCGCCCCCGACAGCTGGGTGACTCTCGGTGAGGACGCCACGGGTCACCCGAACCTCACGGACCTCCTGGCGTCCATCGAGGCAGGCGCTCCGGCGCCCCAGCTGGTCGCCGCCCCCGTCGAGCCCGACCCGGCCGACGACGGCCTGACCCTCGCCACGCACGTCCTCGACCTCGTCCAGACCTGGCTCGCCGCACCGCTGCACGACTCCCGGCTGGTGCTGGTGACGCGAGGTGCGGTGGCGTACGACGAGGAAGGGGTCCCCGGCGGCGGGACCGTCGGGGGCGTCGGGGCGGACGACGTGGACGTCGCGGCCGCGGCCGTGTGGGGCCTGGTCCGCAGCGCCCAGTCGGAGAACCCCGACCGCTGCACGCTGATCGACCTCGGCCCCGACGACACGATCGCCGCGGCCATGGACGCGGCGCAACTCGACGAACCCCAACTAGCCGTGCACGGCGGCGAGATACGAGTACCCAGGCTGACCCGTGCCGCGGAGACGACGACACCGGCCGCTCCCCGGGGCGATGAGGCATCAGGCCCGGAGGAGACGTCCGCAGGCATCGAGGGGCTCGATCCCGACGGCACGGTCCTGATCACGGGCGGATCCGGCGTACTCGGCCGACTGGTGGCCGAACACCTCGTCAGGGACTGGGGCGTTCGCCACCTCGTCCTCGCGAGCCGACGCGGAGACCGGACGCCAGGAAGCGACGAACTCCGAGCACAACTACAGGATTTCGGCGCGACGGTGGAGCTCGCCGCCGCCGATGTCGGAGATGCGGAAGCGGTCGCCGCTCTGGTCGCCTCGGTCGACCCGGCGCATCCGCTGACCGGTGTGATCCACGCGGCCGGTGTCCTGGACGACGCCGTCGTCACCGCACAGACCCCCGAGAGCCTCGCGCGGGTGTGGGCGGCGAAGGCGACGGCGGCACGCCTGCTCCACGAGGCGACGCGGGAGATCCCCCTCGGCCTCTTCGTGGTGTTCTCCTCCGCGGCCGCCTCACTCGGCAGCCCCGGCCAGGCCAACTACGCGGCGGCCAACGCCTACTGCGACGCCCTCGTGCAGCACCGCCGCGCCCAGGGACTCCCGGGCCTCTCCATCGCCTGGGGCCTGTGGCAGGCGACCAGCGGCATGACCGGGCAGCTCAGCGACACGGATCTGGCGC
Organism: Streptomyces atriruber; assembly: GCF_001418325.1. Lineage (GTDB taxonomy): Bacteria > Actinomycetota > Actinomycetes > Streptomycetales > Streptomycetaceae > Streptomyces > Streptomyces atriruber. The sequence continues at coordinate 8,984 of NZ_LIPN01000475.1, forward strand.
GCATGAAGCGCACCGGCTTCGCCGCGCTGACCGACGAGGCGGGCCTGGCCCTGCTCGACGCGGCCCGCGCCCACGACCACGCCTACGTGGTCGCCGCCGACCTCGACCCGCGCGCCCTGACCGACGGCCTGTCCCCGCTGCTGCGCACGCTCACCGCGCCCGCCGCGCGCAGGCGAGTGGCCTCCGAGGGCCTCGCCGACGGAGCGCTCGCCGCGCGCCTCGCGGGCCTTGACGCGGACGGGCGCCTGCAGCTCCTCACCGATGTCGTACGCGAGTACGTCGCGGCGGTCCTCGGCCACGGCTCCGCGGCCCGGGTGAGCGTCGACATCGCCTTCAAGGACCTGGGCTTCGACTCGCTGACCGCGGTGGAACTCCGCAACCGGCTCTCGGCCGCCTGCGACGTACGGCTGCCCGCCACGCTCATCTTCGACCATCCCACCCCCCAGGCCCTGGCCACCCACCTGGTCCACCGCCTGGCGGGCACCGTGGCGCCCGCACCGGCACCCGTCGCCCTTCGCCGGAACCCCGCGACGACCGGCTCCGACACCGACACCGACGATCCGGTGGCGATCGTCGCCATGACCTGCCGCTTCCCGGGCGGCGTCAGCTCCGCCGACGAACTGTGGGACCTGCTCGACTCCCGCACCGACGCGATGGGGGGCTTCCCCACCGACCGCGGCTGGGACCTGGGACGCCTCTTCCACCCGGACCCCGAACACACGGGCACCACCTACGCCGACCAGGGCGGATTCCTGCCGGACGCGGGTGATTTCGACGCGGCGTTCTTCGGGATCAATCCGCGTGAGGCGTTGGCGATGGATCCGCAGCAGCGTCTGTTGCTGGAGGCGTCGTGGGAGGTGTTCGAGCGGGCGGGCATCGATCCGACGACGCTCAAGGGCAGCCTCACCGGCACCTACGTCGGCCTGATGAACCACGACTACGCCAAGTCCTTCCCCGAGGCCGACGCCCAACTGGAGGGCTACGCCTACCTCGCGAGCACCGGCAGCATGGCCTCCGGCCGCATCGCCTACACCTTCGGCCTGGAGGGCCCGGCGGTGACGGTCGACACGGCGTGTTCGTCGTCGCTGGTGTCCATCCACCTCGCCGCGCAGGCGCTGCGCCACGGCGAGTGCGACCTGGCCCTCGCGGGCGGTGTGACGGTCATGGCCGACCCGGACATGTTCGCTGGCTTCGCACGTCAACGGGGCCTCTCGCCCGACGGCCGCTGCAAGCCGTACGCCGCCGCGGCCGACGGAGTCGGATTCTCCGAGGGTGTGGGTGTGTTGTTGCTGGAGCGGTTGTCGGATGCGCGTCGTTTGGGTCATGAGGTTTTGGCTGTGGTGCGGGGTTCGGCGGTGAATCAGGACGGTGCGAGCAATGGTTTGACGGCGCCGAATGGTCCGTCGCAGGAGCGGGTGATTCGTCAGGCGTTGGCCAGTGGTGGGTTGGTGTCGGCGGATGTGGATGTGGTGGAGGG
>NZ_LIPN01000476.1 GCF_001418325.1 Streptomyces atriruber
GAGGACTTCTACGCGCGGGCCGCGGAGGACGGATACGGGTACGGTCCGGCTTTCCAGGGGCTGCAGGCAGTGTGGCGGCACGGTCAGGATCTGCTGGCCGAGGTGGCACTGCCCGAGGCCGCCGGTACGCACGACGGCTACGGCATCCACCCCGCCCTCCTCGACGCCACCCTCCACCCGCTCCTCGCCTCGCGCTTCGAGGAAGCCTCCGGGGACGACCAGCTCTACGTGCCGTTCGCGTGGACCGGGGTGTCCCTGCGGGCCGTGGGCGCCACGACGGTACGTGTGCGCCTCCGTCCGGTCGGGGACAGCGCCGACCACGGGGTGAGCGTGACGGTCACTGACGCGACCGGCGGACTCGTCCTGAGCGCCGACGCCCTGCAGACCCGCCCTGTGAAGCCGGGCCAACTCGCCGCTGCCCAACGACGCGACGTACGAGGCCTGTTCGCGGTGGAGTGGGCGCCGCTTCCGGCTCCGCAGGCCGGTGTGGCCGATGGTGGCGGTTGGGTTGCGCTCGCGGATGGTGTCGGCCTGGCCGATGTGGTGTCGGCGGTGGGTGATGAGGTGCCGTGGGCGGTGCTCGCGCCTGTCGTGGGTTGTGCGGGTGACGGTCTGCCGGTGGCTGAGCGGGTGCTGTCGTTGGTGCAGGAGTTCCTGGCGGCGTCCGAGTTGGTCGAGTCCCGTCTCCTTGTGGTGACGCGTGGGGCGGTGGCCACCGCCGGTGACAGTGATGGTGACGTGGATGCGTCGGCGGCTGCGGTGTGGGGTCTGGTGCGCAGTGCGCAGTCGGAGAACCCGGGCCGCTTCGTCCTGCTCGACGTCGACGAGGACCTCAATGCGGTCGGCGGCGGTGACATGCTGCCGCAGTCCCTCCTGCGCCAGGCCGTCGAAGACCTGGACGAACCCCAACTCGCCCTCCGCGAGGGGCAGGTATACGTCCCCCGCCTCACCCCGGCGCACCGTTCCGCCGACATCGTCGCGCCGACCGGCGAGGCGGCCTGGCGACTGCGGACGGTCAACGACGGGTCGTTGGACGACCTGGCGGCCGTGGCCTGCCCGGAGGTGCTCGAACCCCTTGCGTCCGGACAGGTCCGCCTCTCGGTGCACGCTGCGGGGATCAACTTCCGTGACGTCCTGGTCGCGCTGGGCATGGTTCCCGCATACGGAGCCATGGGCGGCGAGGGTGCCGGTGTCGTGACGGAGGTCGGCCCCGACGTCACGCACCTGTCCGTCGGCGACCAGGTGATGGGCGTCTTCGAGGGCGCGTACGGCCCGGTGGTGATCGCCGATGCGAGGATGGTCGCGCGGATCCCGCAGGGCTGGGACATGCGGGAGGCGGCCGGTATGCCGGCGGCCTTCCTCACCGCCTGGTACGGGCTGGTGGAGCTGGCCGGGTTGAAGGCGGGCGAGCGGGTGTTGATCCATGCCGCCACCGGTGGTGTGGGAATGGCGGCCGTCCAGATCGCCCGGCATCTGGGCGCCGAGGTCTTCGCGACCGCGAGCCCGGCCAAGCATGCAGTGCTGGAAGAGATGGGGATCGACACCGCCCACCGTGCGTCCTCCCGGGACCTCGACTTCGAGGATGCGTTCCGGCAGGCCGCCGACGGCCGAGGCGTGGACGTCGTGCTGAACAGCCTGGCGGGCGAGTTCATCGATGCGTCCCTGCGGTTGCTGGGGGAGGGCGGCCGGTTCCTGGAGATGGGCAAGACCGACGTACGCACTCCTGAAGAGGTGGGTGCGGAGTACCCGGGCGTTACGTACACCGTGTACGACCTGGTCGCCGACGCCGGGCCCGAACGCATCGCCCTGATGCTGGACCAGCTCGGCGAGTTGTTCGCCTCAGATCGGCTTAAGGCACTCCCGGTACGTTCCTGGCCGCTGGGCAAGGCGCAGGAGGCGTTCCGGTTCATGAGTCAGGCGAAGCACACCGGCAAGCTGGTGCTGGAGATCCCGCCTGCCCTCGACCCCGAGGGCACGGTGCTGATCTCCGGTGGCACCGGTGCGTTGGGGCAGGTCGTGGCCGAGCACCTGGTGCGGGAGTGGGGTGTGCGGCGTCTGCTGCTGGCCAGCCGCCGCGGACCCGATGCGCCTGGAAGTCGCGAACTCGCCGAACGACTGGCGGGGTTGGGTGCCGAGGTCGCAGTCGTCGCGGCTGATGTCGGTGATCCGGCTTCGGTGGCGGAGTTGGTCGGGAAGACGGATCCGTCGCATCCGCTGACCGGTGTGATCCACGCGGCCGGTGTCCTGGACGACGCCGTCGTCACCGCGCAGACCCCCGAGAGCCTGGCGCGGGTGTGGGCGGCCAAGGCGGCTGCCGCGGCGAACCTTGATGAGGCGACGCGCGGGATGCGTCTGGGGTTGTTCGTGGTGTTCTCCTCGGCGGCCGCGACGCTCGGCAGTCCGGGGCAGGCCAACTATGCGGCGGCCAATGCCTATTGCGACGCGTTGATGCAGCACCGCCGGGCCCTGGGCCAGGCAGGTCTGTCGGTCGGCTGGGGCCTGTGGGAAGCCACCAACGACAAGGGAGACGCCACTACAGGCGCCGAGACCGGAACCGCCACCGGGGCCAGGACGGGCGGGATGACGGTCGGGCTCAGCAACACCGACATCGCCCGAATGGCACGCATCGGCGTCAAGGGCATGAGCAACGCCCACGGCCTCGCCCTGCTCGACGCCGCGCACCAGCACGGCCGCCCCCACCTGGTGGGATTCAACCTCGACCTGCGCACCCTGGCCACGCACCCCGTCGGCACCAGGCCTGCCCTGCTGCGCGGCCTTGCCGCCACCGCCGCGGGAGGGGCGAACAGGCCCACCGCTGTCGCGACGGCGGGCGGACAGCCCGCCGACCTGGCGGGCCGACTCGCCGCCCTGCCGCCGTCCGACCGCCACCACACGCTGGTGCGACTCATCAGGGAGCAGGCCGCCACCGTCCTGGGGCACCACACGGACAGCCTCACACCGGGCAGCACCTTCAAGGAGCTCGGCTTCGACTCCCTCACGGCGGTCGAACTGCGCAACAGACTGTCCGCCGCCACCGGCCTCCGGCTGCCCTCCGGTCTCGTCTTCGACCACCCGGACGCCGACATCCTCGCCGAGTACCTCGGTGCGCAGCTCGCCCCCGACGGCGACTCGCCCGCCGGGCAGGATGCCACCGACCCGCTCCTGCGCGACCTCGCGAATCTCGAGAACGCCCTGTCCTCCGCCCTCGTCGAACACCTCGACGCCGACGCGGTCACGTCCCGACTGGAGTCGCTCCTGTCGAAGTGGAAGGCGGCCAGTGCGGTGCCCGGCTCGGGCAGTACGAAGGAGCAGCTCCAGGTTGCCACGACCGACCAGGTCCTCGACTTCATCGACAAAGAACTGGGTGTGTGAACCGACCGTGCACGGCGCGACAACCACGCTGAAGGCTGGGTGAACTCTCATGGCGAGTGAAGAGGAACTGGTCGACTACCTCAAGCGGGTCGCCGCCGAGCTGCACGACACCCGGCAGCGGCTGCGCGAGGTGGAGGGCCGTCGTCAGGAGCCGGTGGCCGTCGTCGGCATGGCCTGTCGTTTCCCCGGCGGCATCGAGACCCCAGAAGGCCTGTGGGACCTCGTCGCCGCCGGTGACGACGCCATCGAACCCTTCCCCGCCGACCGCGGCTGGGACCTGGAGGGGATCTACCACCCGGACCCCGACCACCCGGGTACCTGCTACGTCCGAGAAGGCGGCTTCCTCACCGCCGCCGACCGGTTCGACTCCGACTTCTTCGGCTTCAGCCCGCGCGAGGCGCTGGCCAGCAGCCCGCAACTGCGGCTGCTCCTGGAAACGTCCTGGGAGGCCCTCGAACGGGCGGGCATCGACCCCGCCTCGCTCAAGGGCAGCGCCACCGGTGTCTACGTCGGCGCCGCGACCACCGGCAACCAGACCCAGGGTGACGCCGGAGGCAAGGCGACGGAGGGGTACGCGGGGACCGCGCCCAGCGTCCTGTCGGGCCGGGTCTCCTTCACGCTCGGCCTGGAGGGCCCGGCGGTGACGGTCGAGACCGCGTGCTCGTCCTCGCTGGTGGCGATGCACCTCGCGGCCAACGCCCTGCGCCAGGGCGAGTGCGAGCTGGCCCTGGCGGGCGGCGTCACCATCATGTCCACCCCCGAGGTGTTCACCGGCTTCTCGCGCCAGCGCGGCCTGGCCCCCAACGGCCGCTGCAAGCCGTTCGCCGCCGCGGCCGACGGCACGGGCTGGGGAGAGGGCGCGGGACTGATCCTGCTGGAGCGTCTCTCCGACGCCCGTCGCAACGGCCACAACATCCTTGCCGTGCTCCGCGGCTCGGCCATCAACCAGGACGGCGCCAGCAACGGCTTCACCGCCCCCAACGGCCCCTCGCAGCGCCGCGTCATCCGCCAGGCACTCGCCGGCGCCCACCTCTCCACGTCGGAGATCGACGTGGTCGAGGCGCACGGAACCGGCACGAGGCTCGGCGACCCCATCGAGGCCGAGGCGCTCATCGCCACGTACGGCAAGGAGCGCGAGGACGACCGCCCGTTGTGGCTCGGGTCGGTCAAGTCCAACATCGGCCACACGCAGGCCGCGGCCGGTGTCGCGGGCGTCATCAAAATGGTGATGGCCCTGCAGCGCGAACTGCTGCCCGCCACCTTGAACGTCGACGAGCCGACCCCGCACGTCCAGTGGGACGGCGGAGGGGTACGTCTTCTCACCGAGCCGGTCCCGTGGTCGCGCGGCGACCGCCCGCGCCGGGCCGGTGTCTCCTCCTTCGGCATCTCTGGCACGAACGCCCACGTGATCCTTGAGGAAGCGCCCGAGGACCCGCCCGAGGAAGCGGCGGACGAGACACCCGACGCGGTACCGGACGGGGTGCTCGGTGGGGTGGTGCCGTGGGTGGTCTCGGGACGCTCGGAGGATGCACTGCGCGAACAGGCCCGAAGGCTGGGCGAGTTCGTGGCGGGTGACACGGAGGCACTCCCGACGGAGGTCGGCTGGTCGCTGGCCACGGGGCGCTCGACTCTCGAACACCGGGCCGTGGTCGTGGGAGCCGACCGCGCTGCGCTGACCGAGGGTCTTGAGGCGTTGGCTGCG
>NZ_LIPN01000477.1 GCF_001418325.1 Streptomyces atriruber
GGGCGGGAGCGGGGTTTCCGGGAGGCGTTCGCGTCCGCACTTCATGCAGAAGCGGGCCTCATCAGGGCTGGGCGCCCCACAATGCGGGCAGTACGACGCCATCAAGACGCTCCGGGGACTCAGGAGTTCAGCAAGGAAGCGGACCGGCCCGTAAGCGCCGCATAAATAAACGGCAGGGTCGTATCAACGGACACATCTTGCCCGGTGGCCGGTTCCCTCGGGTCCGCCGAATCCGAGTCTCAACTGGAGCGTTACGAATCAGCTCTGCTTGAAGCCGCGGTGCAGCGCCACGATGCCGCCCGTCAGGTTCCGCCAGGCCACCTTCGACCAGCCCGCTTCCTTCAGCAGGTCGGCGAGGGCCGGCTGGTCGGGCCAGGAGCGGATCGACTCGGCGAGATAGACGTACGCGTCCGGGTTCGAGGAGACCGCTCGGGCGACCGGCGGCAGCGCGCGCATCAGGTACTCCTCGTACACCGTGCGGAACGGGCCCCACGTCGCGTGCGAGAACTCGCAGATCACGACCCGGCCGCCGGGCTTCGTCACGCGGTACAGCTCGCGCAGCGCGGCGCCCGTGTCCTGGATGTTGCGCAGGCCGAAGGAGATCGTCACGGCGTCGAAGACGTCGTCCTTGAAGGGGAGCCTCATGCCGTCGCCCGCGGTGAACGGCATCCACGGGTGGCGCTGCTTGCCGACCTGCAGCATGCCGAGGGAGAAGTCGCAGGGGACGACGTACGCGCCCGCCTGGGCGAAGGGCTGCGAGGACGTGGCCGTGCCGGCGGCGAGGTCGAGGACCTTCTGGGCGGGGCGGGCGTCGACCGCCTTCGCGACCTCCTTGCGCCAGAGGCGGGCCTGGCCGAAGGAGAGCACGTCGTTGGTGAGGTCGTACCGTTCCGCCACGTCGTCGAACATCGTGGCGACTTCGTGCGGCTGCTTGTCCAAGGAGGCTCGGGTCACCCGGCCATTGTGTCAGGCCGGTCTTCTCTCTTGACGATGACCTCTTTCGCCTGCGGCGGGCCACCCGCGGGTGCGGGTTCGTTGTGGTTGCTCGCGCCGTTCCCCGCGCCCCTAGAAGATCGCCTGCGGCGGGCCACCCGCGAGTGCGGGTTCGTTGTGGTTGCTCGCGCCGTTCCCCGCGCCCCTTGCGGGGCGCCCCCTGCAGCGTTCGTCAACGAGCTCGGTACACCAAGCGACCTGCGATCACCGTCGCCACGCACGTTTCCGCTCCTCGCCGCACCAGCTCGGCCCTGTCAGCGACGTCGAAGACCGCGAAGCGGGCCGGGCCCCCGGAGGTCAGCGGCGGGACCAGGATCAGCGGACTCGGCGACAAGGACGGCGGGCCCGGCAGCCGCGGCGGGCGTTGGCCCACCGCGAGGCCCGCCCTGCGGACGGCGTCGAGAACCGGCCTGGCGCGCAGTTCGCCCGCGATCGCCACCGTGCCGTGGGCCAGGAGGCGCTGGACGCCGCGTCGGGCGCTCGCGCCGAGGCGGGAGGGGTCGGCGCCGAAGAGCGTACGGGCGCGCTCGCCGCCGATCGGCTCCGTACCGAGGCTGTCGGCCTCGCGCGGGTCGGGGTGGTACGTCGCCTCGAGGAGCTCGGGGGCGTACGGGTTGAGGAGGCCCGGCGTGAGGATGCCGGGCCAGCGGCGCACCCGTGCGGACGGGTGCGCGGCGGCCAGGTCCTCGTACGGGCCCACGGCCGCGACACTCGCGCCGTCGACCAGGACCGCCGTCTCGGGGGAACGCTCGGCGACGTGAAGTGTCAGCAAGAGGGCCTCAGTTGGTGGCGAGGAGCTTGAGCTCCGGGTGGGCCGTGCCGCCCTCGATCGCCGTGGAGGAGATGTGCGAGGCGACGCGGTCGTCGACCGGGTCGTTCGCCGGGTCGTCGTGCACGACGAGGTGCTCGTACGTCGTGGCGCGCTGGGCCGGGACGCGGTCCGCCGTGCGGATCATCTCGATCATCTCGCGGAGGTTGTTGCGGTGCTTGGCACCGGCCGAGGAGACCACGTTCTCCTCCAGCATCACCGAGCCCAGGTCGTCCGCTCCGTAGTGCAGCGTCAGCTGGCCCGCCTCCTTGCCCGTCGTCAGCCAGGAGCCCTGGATGTGCGCGACGTTGTCGAGGAAGATCCGGGCGATCGCGATCATGCGGATGTACTCGAAGATCGTCGCCTGGGTGCGGCCCTTGAGGTGGTTGTTCTCGGGCTGGTACGTGTACGGGATGAACGCGCGGAAGCCGCCGGTGCGGTCCTGCACGTCGCGGATCATCCGCAGGTGCTCGATGCGCTCGGCGTTCGTCTCGCCCGTGCCCATGAGCATCGTGGAGGTCGACTCCACGCCCAGGTTGTGGGAGATCTCCATGATCTCCAGCCAGCGCTCGCCGGACTCCTTGAGGGGGGCGATGGCCTTGCGCGGACGGGCCGGGAGCAGCTCGGCGCCCGCGCCCGCGAAGGAGTCGAGACCCGCCGCGTTGATGCGCTGGATCGCCTCCTCGACGGAGACCTTCGAGATGCGGGCCATGTGCTCGACCTCGGACGCGCCGAGGGAGTGGATGACCAGCTGCGGGAAGTCCTTCTTGATCGCGGCGAAGTGCTTCTCGTAGTACTCGACGCCGTAGTCCGGGTGGTGTCCGCCCTGGAACATGATCTGGGTGCCGCCCAGCTCGACGGTCTCCGCGCAGCGGCGCAGGATGTCGTCGAGGTCGCGGCTCCAGCCCTTCTTGGTGTCCTTCGGAGCGGCGTAGAAGGCGCAGAACTTGCAGGCCGTGACGCAGACGTTCGTGTAGTTGATGTTGCGCTCGATGATGTACGTCGCGATGTGCTCCGTACCCGCGTAGCGACGGCGGCGGACCGCGTCGGCCGCGGCGCCGAGGGCGTGCAGCGGGGCGTCGCGGTAGAGGACGAGCGCTTCCTCGGGAGTGATCCGCCCACCTGCGGCGGCACGGTCGAGGACGGACTGGAGGTCGGCCTTCTCGGTCACCGGGGCGTCCCTTTCGTAAGGGTTGTGGACGGACCACGCCAGCGTACGCCAGCGGTACGGAACGCCCGACGTCAGGCGGTGTAGCCGCCGAGCAGCAGCCCCACGAAGGCGCCGCCGATCAGGAACGGGCCGAAGGGGATCGCCGTCTTGCGCCCGGCGCGGCGGGCGACGACCAGTGCCGCCCCGTACAGCGAGGCGAGCAGGAAGCCCGCGAAGGTGCCGATCAGGAGCACGCCCCAGCCGTACCAGCCGAGCACCGCCCCCAGACAGAGCGCCAGCTTCACGTCGCCGAACCCCATGCCGTTGGGGTTGATGAGGAAGAGCACGAAGTACGCACCGGCGAGCGCCAGGGCCCCGTAGAGCGCCGCGGTCCACGAGCCGCCCTGCTCGGGCAGGAGCGTCGCGGCCGCGAGCAGCGCGAGCGAGGCGCCCGCGAGCGGCAGCGTCAGGACGTCCGGCAGCCGGTGCACGGTGAAGTCGACGAGGGCGAGCAGCACGCCGACGGGCGCGAGCAGGAGCCAGACGCCGAGCTCGGGGCGTGCGCCGGTGGTCGCGGCGAGCGCGGCGCAGACGAGAGCGGTGGTGGTGACGGTGCCGGAGGTGCGGGGGCCGTAGCCGCCGTCCTCCTGTCGGCACCGTGCGAGTCCCAGCCAGGACGTGATCCGGTGTCCCTCGGGGCACTCGGCGCGCCACGGCTCGCCCGGCGGCACGGACAGCCGGTAGGCGGCCCGCGGCACGAAGAGCCCGGCGAAGGCGCCCCACAGGGCGCCTCCGACGGCCAGTATCAGCAACAAGAGCAACGACTTCCTCTATGGCCGGGGGCCGTCAGCCCGCCGCCGTGACTCCGCTGCGCCACGTCGGAAGCAGCTCGTCCAGCAGCGCCTCCGTGCGCGGCGGCAGTCCGCGTGCCCCGCTGCGGGCCATGAGGTCCGCGGCGACCCGCTGCAGGCGGGCCGGGTCCTCCGTGGCGTGCGTGGCGCGGAGCAATTCGTTCCAGAGCCGCTCGTCGCCGGGCGCCGAGCCCAGCGCCGCGTCGAGCGCCTCGATCGCCTTCTCCGCGCGCCCCTTCTCCAGGTGGAACTCGGAGAGCGCGAGCCCGATGTCGGCGACGAGCAGCGGCAGCTGGGCGTCGATGATCTCGTGCGTGAGCCAGCCGTACCGTCCCTGCGGCCGGTCGGCGAGCAGCGGGCCGCGCACGAGCACCAGCGCGTCAGTGAGCATCCGCCCGCGCACGGCACGGTTGCCCGCGCCGCGCCCCTGCGTGGCCTCGTGGTACAGCGACCGCAGCACGTCCAGGTCGGACACCACGGACTTGGCGAGCGTGAGCCGGCCGGTCCGGTCGGCGCGCAGCCGGGGCGAGCCGTCGGGCTCGGTGCCGAGCCACTCGCGCAGCCGCTCGACGAGCGCGTCCCGCACGTCGTCGGTGACGCCGCGCGGCCACAGCGCGGAGGCGAGCACCCGGGGGTGCACTCCCTCGCGGTGCAGGAGCAGCAGGGCCAGCGCCTCGTGCATCAGCGGGCTGCGCTCGCCGTCCGGCGTCTCCAGGCCGATGATCTCGTACGTACCGACGAGGCGGGCGTAGACCGCGGGCCGCCCCTGCTCGGTGACGTCGACGAGGAACGGCGGAGCGGCGGACATGGAGCCGTCGCCGGAGCCCGCGGGGCTGCCGGAGCCTTCCGGGTCGGCCTCGGTGAACAACTGCACGACGGCCCGCTGCTGGGCCTCCGGCAGCGACTGCGCGGCCAGTTCGAGTCCGAGCAGCGGCGCGAGCAGCTTGCCGTCCCGGGTGATCTGCATCTCCCAGGCGGCGCCGGGCAGGTCCCCGGACTCCGCGCCGACGAGGTATCCGATCCCCAGTCGGCTCGCGTCCGCGGCGAGTTCGGCGAGCTTGACGGCGTCCTCGGCGCTCGGCTCCGCGGCGAGCAGCACCAGGTGCGGGGCCCAGCGGGTGTGCTGGGCGGGGCCGGTGCGGCCGGTGAGCACGGAGTCGTGCCCGGCGGCGCCGAGCGCGCCGCGCCGCTGCCGGGTCTCGGCCTCCATCGTCTCGATGAGGGCCTCGACGTCCTCCAGGTGACGGAGGCGGTTGGGCGCGAGCGGGGTGAGGTCCTGGCCGAAGCCGACGACGGTGATGGTCATGCGGTCCGACCAGCCGTTGGTGGCCAGTTCGGCGGCGACCGAGGCGAAGACGGCGGCGCGGTCGGCCTCGCTGCCGCTCAGCGACACGATGCCGGGCACGGCCTCCAGGTTGAGGAGCAGCCGCGAGTCGTCCAGGGTGCCCAGGCAGACGAGGCCGGGGTAGGGCGCGGCCGTGTCCACCTCCTCGTACCGCTCGGCGTCGGTGCGCGACAGCACCCAGAACGTCTGGTCCTGTCCCAGCTGCCATGGCGCGGGCGGGCGCCCGGCGGGCTGGGCGAGCTGCAGGTGCAGGTCGCCGTTGCTCAGCCAGGCCGCGTACACGGTCGGCAGGGCTCGGTTCTCCTCGGCGAGCGAGGCGGCGAGGCCGCGCAGCGACAGATCGAGGAGGCGTACGCCCTCGGGGTCGGCGCCCACGAGCAGGGCGTCCTGCGCGGCGGCGGCCGCGCCGGTCGGCGTCGGCGGCTGCATTCCGCCGCGCCCGCCGACCGCGCCCATGGCCGACTGCCACAGGGCGTGCCGGCGACGGCGGCCGAGCGCGCCGAGCAGACCGGCGGCGAGGAGGGGCGCGCCGAGGAGCGCCTCGGGCAGCCCGAAGTCGAAGCCTTCGGACTCGCTGCCCGCGGTGGCGGCGGGGGCGTCCGGCGTGGCCGGGGCCTCGGGGGCTCCGGCGTCGGGCGTGGCCGGGGCCTGCGGCATGGCCGGGGTCTCGGGGGAGCCGGGGCGCTGCTCGGGCAGGACGATGTGCGCGGTGTCGCGGTCGACGGAGCTGCCGCCGCCCTGCTGACCGCCCTGCTGGCCGCCTTGTTCGCCGCCGCCCTGCTGCTGGTCACCGGTCTTGGAGTAGTCGGAGATCTGCTCCTTGACGTCCTCGGAGACCTTGGGCGCCTCGTCGGGCATCTCGACGAGCTCGCCGCCGTGCGCGTCCGCGGGCATCTCCATGATCCAGCCGGGCCGGATGAGGCTGGCCTCGGAGAGCCGCGACCCGTCGGGCTGCTCGCGGTCCTTGTTGAGCTGGTAGATCTCCTTGTACCGGCGGCCGTCGCCCAGGTGGCGCTCCGCGACCTCCCACAGGGAGTCGTGGTGGCGCCCCTCGGGGGGCTGGATCCGGTAGTACTTCGTGTCCCCGTCCTTGGCGGTGCTGCCACCGCCGTCGGCGTGCGCGGCGGCCTGGTCGGCCTGCGCGGCCAGCGCGTCGGCGGCCGTGGCGGCCTGCTGTTGCTGCTCCTGCCCGAAGAGGCCGGGGGTCTGCTGGGCGCTGGCGGCGGACGCGGGCTTCTGATTGCCCTCCAGCGACTGCCCGAACTGCGAGAGCCCCGGCGCGAAGCTGGCGGCCGTGGCGCCCACGAGCAGGACGGCCGCGACCAGCTGCCGCGCGAGCATCTGGCTGCCGCCCGCACCCGGCACCCGGCCCGGAATGCCGACCCCGGAGAGCGCGGCCTTTATCTCGACGAGCACACAGGCCGTGAACTGCGCCCAGGCGAACCAGACGACGACGGTCAGTACGTTGATGAACGTACTGACGGTGATCTCCTGCTGCAGCCAGTCCAGCGAGGGCGCACCGCCCGGCAGCGGCCACCCGACGAAGACCGCGAGGGCTCCGGGCACGCCGACGAGGAGCACGGCCAGCGCGACGAACGCGAAGAAGGCCTTGACGAAGTCCCCGAAACTGCGCCGACGCCGCGGCAACGGCTGCGGCGTCCGGTTCCGCGGGGGCTGCGGGTTCGGCGGGCTCGTCGAGCGTGAGGTGGTGCGCGCCATGGCGGGTGTCCTGGTGTCCTGTGGGGAGGAGTGGATGGTCAGAGGGGTCGGGTGAGACTACCGAGCTGATGTTACGGAAGGGGCCGGAGGTCAGACAGGCCCGGACGGGCCCGGGTCCCGGACCGTCGGACCGCTTCCTCCCGCCACACCCCAAAGGCCCGTTTCATTCGCGGGCCGCCCCGCGCCCCGTCAACCGCGCTGAGCTTGCCGTTGCCCGGATCGGGGGGTCCCGTCACAGTTCCGGTACGGATCCGCCCGCAACCGTCGCGGCCCGGGTCGCCGGATCCGCCTGTCACAGTCCCGGCACGGGTCGGTCGCGCCCGCGTAGCACCTGTGCCCCCTTCACTTCCGTCTTCCCCCGCCACCCTGGATCCTTCGAATCAGGGGCCGATACTGGGCAACCGATACTGAGCAACAGCTCCTGCCGACCTCCGGCGGTACGGCTGAAGTCGAGGTGTGACGGGGGAAGAACGATGGCGGCATACCGGGCCACGGACTGGCATGTGCTGGATCTGGAGAAGGATCCGACGCCGGGTGATCCGCAGCGGGTGCGGTCGCCGGCGAAGAACCTCCACGACTTCGCCGACGACGTCGGCCGGGTGTTGCGTGACATCAAGGGGATGGCGGGCGAGGACGCGATCCTGAAGTGGGCGGGCAAGACCGCGGACGCGTTCACCGAGAATTTCCAGGACGCGCCGGACAAGCTGAAGAAGCTGAAGAAGCTCCAGAAGAGTTACGAGATGGCCGGGGATGCGCTGTCCGCGTACTGGCAGGATCTGGAGCGTGCCCAGAGCCTGGCGGACAAGGCTTTGGTCAAGGGCCGTGAGGCGCAGGCCGATCTGACCTCCGCCAAGTCCCGGCTGTCGTCGGCGGACTCGTGGGTGGACCGGGCGGGCAAGGAAGCCGACAAGTACGAGGACAAGCCCGGCGGCGGCAAGGATGTGCCCAGGCCGGACGAGGACAAGGTCAAGGCCGCCACCCGCAACGCGCACTCGGCGGAGAAGGCACAGAAGTCCGCGCAGGGTGATGCGGATGCCGCGCAGAGCGCGCTGGAGGCGGCGAAGAAGATGGCCGCCGACGCCCGCAAGATGCGCGAGGAGGCCGCGGGCACCGCGAAGAAGAAGATCGACGAGGCCTCGGACGCGGGTATCCAGAACCGCAAGTGGTGGGAGGAGAACGGGGACTGGGTCTCCGAGAACTGGGACACCATCGTCGCGGTCTGCAAGGTCGTCGTCGCCGTCGTCGGGATCATCGCGATGATCGTGGGCGGGCCGATCCTCGCCGCCATCGTGATCGTGGCGGGGGCGATCGTGCTGGCCGACACATTGAGCAAATACGCGAAAGGCCAAGCCACGCTGATGGATGTGGCCTTCGCGGCGATGGACTGCGTGCCCGGCATGAAGGGCATCACCACCGCCGCCAAACTCGCCAAGGGAGTCAAGGGGTTGAAGGGCGGCCTGAAGGGCTTCAAGTCCGCACGCACCGCGCTCAAGGACGGCGCGAAGGGCGCGTACAGCCGCGTCAAGAGCAAGATCAAGGGCTGTGGCGACCCGGTCGACGTCGCCACCGGACAGATGTTCCTGACCGAGACCGACCTCACCCTGCCCGGCACGCTCCCGCTGGACCTCACCCGCCGGGTCGCCTCCGGCTACCGCTGCGGCGGCTGGTTCGGCCCCACCTGGACCTCCACCCTCGACCAGCGCCTCGAAGTCGACCAGGACGGGGTCGTCTTCGTCGGCGAGGACGGCATGCTCCTCGCGTACCCGCACCCGACGGAGCCGGACCTCCCCGTCCTGCCCAAGTCCGGACCGCGCTGGCCCCTCAAACGCCTCAACGACGGCGGCTACCGCCTCACCGACCCGGTCACCGGCCGCGCCCGCCGCTTCGCCGCGCCCCGCGAGGACGACGGCGTGGCCCTGCTGACCACCCTCTCGGACCGCAACCGCAACACCATCGACTTCGACCACGACCCGCACGGCACCCCGCGGGCGATCCTCCACAGCGGCGGCTACTACCTGAAACTGACCGTCGAGGACGAGCGCATCACCGCCCTGAGCCTGGCGGGCGCCATGGATGACGGCGACGACCTCGTCATCAAGCAGTACGGCTACACCGACGGCAACCTCACCACCGTCACCAACTCCTCCGGCCTGCCCACCCGCTACACCTACGACCCACAGCTGCGCCTGACGGCCTGGGAAGACACCAACAACAGCCGCTACACCTACGTCTACGACGAGCAGGACCGCTGCACCGCCCAGCAGGGCATGGCCGGTCACCTGTCCCACACCTTCACCTACGACATCAGCGACCCCGCCCGCCCCGACTGCCGCGTCACCGAGGTCACCACGGCCCAGGGCGCCACCACCCGCTTCCTCGTGGACGACCACTGCCTGGTCCTCGCCGAGACCGACCCGCTCGGCGCGACGGTCACCACCGCCTACGACGCCGACCAGCACGTCACCGCCACAACGGACCAACTCGGACACACCACGGCCTTCACCAACAACCACCTGGGCCAGCCGACCCAGATCACCCGCCCCGACGGCGCCACCATCCGCATCACCTACAACGAGCTGAACCTCAAGACCCTCATCGACCTGCCCGACGGCACCAACTGGCAGTACGCGTACGACGAGCGGGGCAACTGCACCTCCATCACCGAGCCGTCCGGAGTGACCGTCCACAACGCCTACACACCGGCGGGACACCCGCTGTCGGTCACCGACGAGGCGGGCCACACGACCTCGGTGCGGTGCGACCCCGCGGGGCTGCCCCTCCAGGTCAAGGACCCCCTGGGTGCCGTCACGGTCTGGGAGCGCGACGCACTGGGACGCCCCACGGCCCTCACCGACCCCCTGCGCCGCACCACCCGCCTCGCGTGGTCGACGGAAGGCCTGCTCCTCCGGCACGCCACGCCGGACGGCGCGGTGGAGTCCTGGACCTACGACGGCGAGGGCAACTGCCTCAGCCACACCGACCAGCTGGGCCAGGTCTCCTCCTTCGAGTACACGCACTTCGATCTGCTCGCCGCCCGCGTCGGCGCGGACGGAACCCGCCACCACTTCGACTACGACGCGTCCCTGCGGCTCACCCGGGTCAGCAACCCGCAGGGCCTGTCGTGGACCTACGAGCACGATGCCGCCGGGCGCCTGATCGCGGAGACGGACTTCGACGGCCGCACCCTGGCCTACGCCTACGACGACGCGGGCCGCCTGACGTCCCGGACGAACGCCCTCGGCGAGCCGATCTCGTTCGCCTACGACGTACTGGACCGGCTCGTCCGCAAGGAGTCCGCCGAGGCGGTCACCACCTTCGCCTACGACCTGTTCGGGAACCTCGTCTCAGCGGCGGGCCCCGACTGCCGGCTCACCCTGGAGCGGGACCGTTCCGGACGCCTCCTCGCCGAGACGGTCGACGGCCGCTCCCTCACGTACGCGTACGACGCGGCGGGCCGTCGTACGGGACGCACGACTCCCACCGGGGCGACCAGCAGCTGGGAGCTGGACGCGGCGGGCAACCGGACGCGGCTCACCGCGTCCGGTCGTACGGTCGACTTCGAGCGGGATGTGTCGGGGCGGGAGGTGGGGCGGCGGATCGGTGTCGATTCCGGCGTCGGTGCCGGTGTCGCCCTGGCGCGTGCCTTCGACGAGGTGGGGCGGCTCACCGCCCAGACGGTGACCGGGCCGGACGGCAGCCCGGTCCAGCACCGCGCGTACGCCTACCGCGCCGACGGGGCCCTCACCGGACTCGACGACCAGCTGTCCGGCGGACGCGGCTTCGAACTCGACCCGGCGGGCCGGGTGACGGCCGTGCACGCCCGGAACTGGACGGAGACGTACGCCTACGACGCCGCGGGCAACCAGACGCGGGCCACCTGGCCCGCGCACCACCCCGGCCACGAGTCCACGGGCCCGCGGGACTACGCGGGAACCCGCATCACGCGCGCCGGCCGGACCCGCTACGAACACGACGCGCTCGGCCGCGTCGTCCTGCGGCAGAAGGTCAGGCTGTCCCGGAAGCCGGAGACGTGGCGGTACGCCTGGGACGCCGAGGACCGCCTCACCGCGGTCACGACCCCCGACGGCACGCGCTGGCGCTATGCGTACGACCCGCTCGGCCGACGCGTCTCGAAACAGCGCCTCGGGCCGGACGGCGAGACCGTGGTGGAGCGGACCGACTTCACGTGGGACGGCACGACGCTCTGCGAACAGACGACGACGGCCGAGACGCTGCCGCGCCCCGTGAGTCTCACCTGGGACCACGAAGGGGCCCACCCCATCACCCAGACGGAACGGATCCTGCCGGCCGACGGCCTGTCCCGCGACGAGGTCGACTCCCGCTTCTTCGCGATCGTCACCGACCTGGTCGGC
>NZ_LIPN01000478.1 GCF_001418325.1 Streptomyces atriruber
CTCTTCGTTTGGGCCCGTACGATACGCCGGGGCCGCCGGGATGTCACGGGAGGCCACACCCTCCGCCGCACGGGAACGGCCCGGCGGCCCCACCCTCCGCCGCACGGGATCGACCCGCCGCCCACACGCGCCACAGCGAGGGGCCGACCCTGCACCCACCTCCACACCCACCCCTGCGCGACCCCTTGCACAACCCCCCACCCCGCCATACCGTTTGAGGTCAAACAACATGATGGCGACACCGTCCGCTCCACCCCGCAGAGAGGCTGACCACGGGTGAGTGAAGCGAGCGCACCAGACATTGCCGGGACCGTCGAGGCACTGCGCGCGAACCACACGGACGTGGTCCGCGTCGTCTACCCCGACCTCATCGGCGCCGACCGCGGCCGCGACGTCCTCGTCGGGCACCTGCCGAGCGCCTGCGGACACGGCCTCTCCTTCTGCCGGGCCGTCTACCACACCACCCCCCGCGGCGACGTCGTCCCCGTCGCGGGCGGCCTCGACGCCGGACTGCCCGACGTCTGCGTACACCCCGACCTGGACACCCTGAAGCCGCTGCCCTGGGAGCCGGGCGTCGCCTGGTGCCTGGGCGACACCCGCGACCCCCTCACCGGCCTGCCCGCCCCGGAGTCCCCGCGCGCCGTGCTGCGCCGGGTGCTCGCCCGCACCGGCGAGTACGCGGGCGACGACGGCCTCTCCCCCGTCGTCGGCCCCGAGCTGGAGTACTTCCTGTGCGACACCTCCCCCGGCGCCGCGTCCGGCTGGACCCCGTACGGCGGCGCCACCGGAAACGTGTACAGCGCCGGACGGCGCGGCGACCCGGACGGCCATCTGCTGCGCACGCTGCGGCAGTTGGACTCGCTCGGCATCGGCGCCATCGCCGGGAACCACGAGTTCGACGGCGGGCAGTTCGAGATCAACCTGCACCACTCCGACGCCCTGGACGCCGCCGACCGCGCCTTCTTCTTCAAGGCCGCCGTCAAGGAGACCGCGCGCCACGAGGGACGGCTCGCCACCTTCATGGCGAAGCCGTTCAACGGACTCGGCGGGTCGGGATTCCACGTGCACCTGTCGCTGGTCGACGGCGACGGGCGGAACGTGTTCGACGATCCGCAGGGCGAGGGCGGGCTCGCCGCCACCGCCCGGCACGCCATCGGCGGCGTCCTGCGGCACGCGCCCGCGCTCGCCGCCCTGCTCAACCCCACCGTCAACTCCTACAAGCGCTTCGGGCCCGACACCCTCGCCCCCTGGCTGATCGACTGGGGCCTGGACAACCGCAGCGCCATGGTCCGCATCCCGCCCGAGCGCGGCGCGGGCACCCGTCTGGAGCTGCGCCTCGGCGACGCCTCCGCCAACCCGTACCTCCTCGTCGCCGGTACCGTCGCCGCCGTCCTGCTCGGCCTGCGCGACAAGCCCGAACCACCCGCCCCGCTGGAGGGGTACGGCTACGACGAGACCTCCGCGCCCCGCCTGCCCGGCACCCTCGCCGAGGCCCTCGACGCGCTGGAGGCCGACGAGGCGCTCACCGGCCTCCTCGGCGACGGCTTCACCCGCGCCTTCCTGACGTACAAGCGCAACGAGATCGAGCGCTATCAACACGCAGTGACTGACTGGGAGTTCGGGGAGTACGCGTTTCTCATCTGACCTCGCCGACCCCGCTAGGAGTGCGTTTCATGCGTACGGCCGTGCCGCCCCTCTCCCTCGCCGACGTCGACCTCGCCGACAACGACCGGTTCACCGACCGCACGCTGCCCTGGCGGATGTTCGACGTGCTGCGCCGGGAGGACCCCGTCCACTGGCAGCCCGAACCCCCGCCCAACTCCGGCTTCTGGGCGGTCACCCGGCACGCCGACATCGTGCGCGTCGACCGTGACCCCGAGACCTTCACCTCCGAGATGTTCACCAACCTGGAGGAGGTGGACGACGACTACATCGCCCTGCGCCGGTCCCTCCTGGAAACCGACGGGCTCCGGCACCGGGCCATGCGGCTCATCCTGCAGAAACGGTTCACGCCGCGCGCCGTCGCGACGTACGAGACGTTCCTGCGCGGGCTCACCGCGCGCACGCTCGACGCGGCCCTGCCGCTCGGCACCTTCGACTTCGTGCGGGAGGTCTCCGCGGACTTCCCCATCAACGTGCTCGCCCGCATGCTCGACGTCCCCGAGGAGGACACGCAGCAGCTCATCGACTGGGGCAACCGCATCATCGGCAACACCGACCCCGACTACGCGGACGTGCTCCTGGAGAGCGCGGAGAGCGAGCAGTACCGCAATCTGCCCTTCAGGTCGCCCGCCTCCCTCGAAGTCTTCGCGTACGGCAGGGAGTTGGCCGCCCGGCGGCGGGGCGGCAGCGGGGACGACCTGGTGAGCGCGCTGGTGAACAGCTCACCCAAGGACGGGGTGCCGCTCTCCGACACCGACTTCGACAACTACTTCCTGCTGCTCGTCGTCGCCGGGAACGAGACCACCCGGCACGCCATTTCGCACTCCATGCTCGCGCTCATCGAGCATCCGCAGGAGCGTGCGCGGCTCGTCCGCGACCCCTCGCTCATCCCGGACGCCGTCGAGGAGTGCCTGCGGTGGGCCTCGCCCGTCTACCACTTCCGGCGGACGGCGACCCGCGACGTCGAGCTCGGCGGCAAGCAGATCAGGAAGGGCGACAAGGTGGTGCTGTGGTTCGCCTCCGGCAACCGCGACGAGGACGTATTCCCTGATCCGTACCGCTTCGACGTCACCCGCGAGAACAACGACCACGTCACCTTCGGCAAGGGCAGCCCGCACTTCTGCCTCGGCAACTCCCTGGCCCGCCTGGAGATGCGGATCATGTTCGAGGAGCTGCTGCCCAGGCTGGCGGACATCCGCGTGGCCGGTGAGGTCCGCCGCGTCCGCTCCAACTTCGTGAACGGGATCAAGGAACTTCCCGTCACGGTGACGTTGGCGTAGCCCCGCTCAGCCGCCCGACGTGTCCAGTTCCGCGTCCTCGCTGATCCCCGCGCAGTCGTAGGGGTCCTTCAGCCAGCCGTCCGGCAGGACCACGCGGTTGTTGCCGGAGGTGCGGCCGCGCGGGCCGTCCGCGCCGACCGGCCACGCCTGGTCCAGGTCCAACTCGCCGAGCCCGTCCTCCAGTTCGGCGAGGGACGAGGTGATCGCGAGGCGCTTGCGCAGCTCCGAGCCGACCGCGAAGCCCTTCAGGTACCAGGCCACGTGCTTGCGGAAGTCGATGACGCCGCGCGCCTCGTCGCCGATCCACTCGCCGAGCAGGGTCGCGTGGCGCAGCATGACCCTCGAGACCTCGCGCAGGTCAGGGGCCTTGGGCGCGCCCGTGCCCTCGAAGGCGGCGACCAGGTCGCCGAAGAGCCAGGGGCGGCCGAGGCAGCCGCGGCCCACGACGACGCCGTCGCAGCCCGTCTCGGCCATCATGCGGACCGCGTCCGCCGCCGACCAGATGTCGCCGTTGCCGAGGACCGGGATCTCCGGCACGTGCTCCTTGAGGCGGGCGATGGCGTCCCAGTCGGCCGTGCCGCCGTAGTGCTGCGCGGCCGTCCTGCCGTGCAGGGCGATGGCGGTCACGCCCTCCTCGACCGCGATGCGGCCCGCGTCGAGGAAGGTGATGTGCTCGTCGTTGATGCCCTTGCGCATCTTCATGGTGACGGGGAGGTCCCCGGCGCCGCTGACGGCCTCGCGGAGGATCGCGCGCAGCAGCGGGCGCTTGTACGGGAGGGCGGAGCCGCCGCCCTTGCGGGTGACCTTGGGGACGGGGCAGCCGAAGTTCAGGTCGATGTGGTCGGCCAGGTCCTCCTCCGCGATCATGCGGACGGCCTTGCCGACGGTCGCCGGGTCGACGCCGTACAGCTGGATCGAGCGGGGCTTCTCCGTCTCGTCGAAGTGGATCAGCTGCATCGTCTTCTCGTTGCGCTCCACCAGGGCGCGCGTGGTGATCATCTCGCTGACGAAGAGGCCCTTGCCGCCGCTGAACTCCCGGCACAGCGTCCGGAACGGCGCGTTCGTGATGCCCGCCATGGGGGCGAGCACGACGGGCGGCTGCACGGTGTGCGGGCCGATCGACAGGGGCTGCGGCTGGGACGGCATCGATGATCTCCGGGACGGACGACGGGACCCTCTATTGTCCCTCACTCACCGGGCGGCCGTCCCACCCTCCTCACGCGACGGCTCATACGGCGGTCCCGCCCGCCGCCGACAGCTCCGCCAGGCGCTCCAGGCGCTCCTCGGTCTCGTCGTCGGCGGGGACGTACGCGATCAGCCGGTACGCCTGCATCAGCGGGGCCATCCACATCATCCGGTGCTCCAGGCGCAGCAGCCCGACCTGCGGGTGCTGATAGCGCTTGACGTGCGGCGACATGGTCGCCACCTCGTGCCGCTCCCACAGCTCGCGGAACTCCGCGGACACCCCGACGAGCCGGTCGCGCAGCTCCTTCCAGGCGGGCTCGGCGCCGTGCTCGGCCATGGAGCCCCGGAACTTCGCGACCAGGTCGCGCAGCATCTCGTCCCGGTCGAGGAAGGTCTCCCGCCAGCTCCCGCTGGTGGCGAGGAGCCACAGGCAGTTGCGGTCGCGCTGCTCCATCGCGTCGAAGTCGCCGAAGACATGGGTCCAGGAGCGGTTGTACGCGAGGACGTCGTAGCGGCCGTTCTGCACGGTGGCCGGGTAGGGCGCGAGGCGGCGCAGCAGCCGCCGGACCTCCGCGGAGAGGGCGTTGCACTCCGCCTCGGGGCGCGTGTCGACGGCCCCGGCGAGCGCGAAGAGGTGCGCTCGCTCGCTGGGGTCCATGAGCAGCGCCCGCGCGATAGCGTCGATGACCTGCGCGGACACCTTGATGGACCGGGCCTGCTCCAGCCACGTGTACCAGGTGACGCCCACGCTCGACAGCTGCGCGACCTCCTCGCGACGCAGCCCCGGCGT
The DNA here is from genome assembly GCF_001418325.1 of Streptomyces atriruber. GTDB lineage: Bacteria > Actinomycetota > Actinomycetes > Streptomycetales > Streptomycetaceae > Streptomyces > Streptomyces atriruber. The sequence continues at coordinate 4,918 of NZ_LIPN01000478.1, forward strand.
GCGGCGCCTGCTGCCGCGGACCAGGCCCACCTGCTCGGGCGTGACGCGCTCGCGACGGCTGCGGAGGAAGGCGGCGAGCTCTTGGCGGCGGATGTCGGCGGGGGCGGTGTCGGTGGGTGCGGGGGTGGTGTCGGTG
>NZ_LIPN01000479.1 GCF_001418325.1 Streptomyces atriruber
GGGCGAGTTCGGCATCCCGCAGCCGCGCGACGAGCGCCGCGAGCGCATCGCTCACGGCGTCGGCGCGGTGCGGGGCGGAGGTCACGGCGTCACCGGGGCCCGCGGTCCAGGGGCCGCATGAGCAGCCCGGCGATCTCCTCGCGCCGCTCGGGTTGCTGCCGCGCGGCGTGCTGGGCGAGGAAGATGGCGTTCAGGAGCTGGTCGGTGGGGCGCAGCGCGCCGTCCGCCTCGGCGTCCGTGAACTGGTCGACGAGGTCGATGTTCGTGTCGTACGCCCCCGTCCCGAAGTGCGCGAGGACCATCGCGGCGAGCCGCTGGTCGCGGGGCGGTTCGAGGTCGAGGGGGACACAGCGGCGCAGCAGCGGTCCCGGGAACTCTCGCTCGCGGTTGCTGGTCAGGACGACGACGGGAAAGGCCCGGCAGCGCACCCGGCCGCGGGTGACGGGCACGCGGCGGCCGTCGTCGGTGAGGACCTGCACGGTCTCCTGGCCGGGCCGGTCGGCGATCCGCTCCAGCTCGGGGATGCCGAACTCGCCCTCTTCCAGGACGTTCAGGAGGTCGTTGGGCAGGTCGATGTCGCTCTTGTCGAGCTCGTCGATGAGCAGCACGCGCGGCCGGTCGGAGGCGATGAGGGCGGTGCCGAGGGGGCCGAGCCGCAGATAGCGGCCGATGTCCTCGGAGTGGTCGCGGCCGAGCTGGTTGTCCTGGAGGCGGCCGATCGCGTCGTACGTGTAGAGCCCGTCCTTGAGCTCGCTGCGGCTGACGATGGCCCACTGCAGGACGCGGCCGAGATCCAGTTCGTACGCGAGGGAGTGCGCGAGGGTGCTCTTGCCGGAGCCGGGTTCGCCGGTGACGAGGAGGGGGCGGCGCAGATAGAGCGCGGCGTTGATGAGTTCGAGGATCTCGGCCCCCTGCACGGACATGGGGACGTCGGCGTCGCCGAGCCTGCGGCGCGTCGCGGAGTCGACGTCCGGGACGTCGTAGGGCACCGGCGGGGCGTCGAAGGCGCGCCAGGGCGGCGGGCCCGGCAGCCGTCGGATCTTGTCCGGATCCGGACCACCGACGCCCTCGTAGATGAACCATCCGCTCACTGCGTGCTCCTCGTCGACGGTCGGTGGCTTGACTGACTGACCACGTCCTGGCCGACGGGGGCGGCGTGCGCCCACAACGGGCCGTTGGGAATGTACCCACGCTCGGGCCGTTGAACAGTGCTTTCCGGCCAGGGAGTTGGGCGGCGGCGCGGCTCGGCGCGGGCCGCGCTCACGGCGAGTCCGCCGGCGTCGTGTCCTCGGGCGGCAGCGGCCGCCGGGGATCGTCGTACAGGAGAGCGAGGGGTTCCGCCCAGTGCCGGTCGTCCCTGCCGCTGCTGATGTCCTGCCTGATGTGCCGGATGCGGTCGGGGAGTTCGGCGACCGAGCCGAGCCGGCCGAGCAGTTGTTCCACGCCCGCGTGCAGGTCCTCGCAGGTGTCCTGGCAGCCGCGGGTGGCGTGCCCCTCGATGTGCCAGAGGACGACGCCGTGCCCGCTGCCGAGGGCCAGCTTCATGGCGTCGCGTCCCACGCCGCGCCCGGCTGGGCGGCACATGACGGGGATCGCGGTGTGCGGCAGCTTCTGGAAGTGCCGGACGTGCGGCCTGCTGTCCCGTTCGGGGACGCGGGCGGGCGCCAGCTCGCGGGCGGCGGCCACCGACCGCCACCTGTCGTGCCAGTCGGGGTTGTCCGGATCCGCCCGGCGGGCGAGGTCCCGCAGGACGACGCGGCGTTGGGTGCCGAGCCGTTCGGTGGCGTAGAGCTTCGCGATGTCGTCGAACTGCCAGCGGTGCACCTGGGTGTCGAAGTGCTCGGCGGGCAGGGCGAATTCGAGCGGCACGGGCGGGCCCTCGCCGTCCAGCCGGTGCAGGGTCCTGCCGAGGGGCGCGCGCAGGGCCTGGACGAGCTCGCCGGGCAGGAAGCCCTCTCCCGAGTAGTCCTCCGCCGCCATCTCCATGTCGCAGCGCCCGAAGTCGCCTTCGTACGTCTCTTCGTACGTCTCTTCTCGTGCCCCTTGGTACGTCTCCCCGTCCGCGTGGTCGCCGTGGTTGACCCAGACCTGCCAGTGGAAGCGGGCGGGCGTCACGCCGATGACGGGGTCGAGCAGCACGGTGACCGTGGGGCCCTCCCCTGGCCCGGGGTAGGGCACGGCCGCGCGGTCCGGTCCTTCGGGTCCGGGGAGCAGTCCGTCGGGCAGCCGGGCCTCGGTGACCAGGGCGTGCAGATGGGTGCGGTCGTCCTCCCCGAGCCGCTCGGCGACCCACTCCTCGAGCCGCTCCGCGTCGCCGCCGCGGCTGCGGACGTACGCGGCGACGAGCCGCAGGTAGTGCAGGAACGTCAGCGCGTCCTCGGGCAGGGCGCTGTCGTACAGGAGGCCGTGGCCGTCGCGCCAGGTGAGCAGCGCGGGTGCGGCGCCGGGCGGCCTGCGGCCGCGCACCTTCCGCACGATCTTGGCGACGGACGGCGCGGCGCCCGGGTCGGGCAGCCGGGCGAGCAGGCCCAGCGCGTTGCGGCGGTCCTTGGGGGACCACTGGTCGGGTCCCGGCCGACGCTCCGCCCCCAGCAGGCGCTGCTGCTCGTCGACCCAGTTGTCGCCGGTGATGACGCGCGGGGCCGTGCCGTGCCACCGGTCGTGGGCGGCGGTCACCGTGCGGTAGGCCTCGCCGAACCGGCGCAGCGCGAGCGTCGCGACGGCCATGCCGCCGTCGCGCTCCCTGCGGCGCGACTTGATCAGGCCGACGACGGCGCCGGTGCGCGGGTCGAGCAGCGGGCCGCCCGAGACCCCTTTGGGGAAGGCGATGTCGGGCTTGAAGCGCAGGCCCGCGCCGTCGTCGCGGACGTTGATCTCGGCGTCGGCGCTCCAGGGCTTGGCGCCCGCACTGCCCTCGTTCTCGTCGGGCCGGTAGCCGTACGCGACGACGTCGCCGAACGGGCGTACGGCACGGTCGGCGAGCCACACGCACTCGTGCTCGACGGTGTCGTCGAGGAGCCGGACCAGCGCGAGGTCCTCCTCGGGCGGCACCACGGACCGCTCGTGGTCGCCGATGAGCCAGTGCGCCAGGCGGGCGGCGACGGGGATGCCGTCGTTGAGGTCGGTGCCGCGCACGGCGAACGCCCGCTCGCGGTCCCTGGCCAGATGGGGCCGCAGGACGTGGGCGCAGGTCAGCACCCAGCCGGGCGCGACGAAGAACCCACTGCCCCACATGGCTGTATCCCCGGCGGTCCCGGCGGCCGCGACATCCCCGCTCTCCGCGCCGTCCGCCGCCAGGAGGTGGACGGTGGCGGCCTGCGCGAGGGCGTCGAGGCGGGGGGCGGGCTCAGACATGCGGGGGTGT
>NZ_LIPN01000048.1 GCF_001418325.1 Streptomyces atriruber
GCCCCGGGGGTGTCCGACGGCGGTTCCGGGGTGGGGCGTGCCGTTGCTTCCGTACGCTGGGTCATGGCGTCCTCGATGTGGGTGACGTGGCGTCAGGCGGCGTACGGGCGGGCGGACCTGGCCTCGCGCAGGGCCAGTGCCCACCAGGCGAGCTGGTCGAGCATGGTCTTGACCGCGGCGTCGCTCTCCGGCGCCGTCATCTCCTGCGCCTCGTCGAACAGGCCCCACGCGTTGTGCAGGCTGACGGTGTTGCGGATCGTCGTCGCGTTCAACTCGGCCATCACGACCCGGAGATGCTCGACCGCGCGCAGGCCGCCGGAGATGGCGCCGTAGGAGACGAAGCCGATCGGCTTGGCGTGCCACTGCTCGTTGTGCCAGTCGATGGCGTTCTTCAGGGACGCCGGGTAGCTGTGGTTGTACTCCGGCGTGATGAAGACGAAGGCGTCGGCCGCCGCCAGGCGCGGTGTGACCACGGCGAGGGCCTCCTCGGTGCCGGGCGGGAGTGGCCCGCCGAAGGCCGGGAGGACGGTGGGCAGCGGGGTCTCGGCCAGGTCGACGACGTCCACGTCCATGTCGTCGCGCTGGTCGAGGTGGCCCTTGATCCAGCGGGTGACGACGGGGGCGAAGCGGCCCTCGCGGGTGCTGCCGACGACCACCGCGACGCGGAGCTGCTGCGGCTGACTGTTCATGGGGACCCCCTGGTGCGGACGGACGGCGTGTACGCCGTATCGAGATGCGTACAACGTACACGCCGGTGTGTACGACGTCTACAAGGGATACGCTGTACGCATGGTCATGCAGAAGAAGGACGAGCCGGAGGTCACTCTCTGGGAACGCCTGGAACGCCCCGCGTCCGCGCCCCGCACGGCGCTGACTCCGCAGCGCATCGCCGCCGTCGCGGTCCGGGTCGCCGATGCCGAGGGCATCGCGGCCGTCACCATGCGCCGCCTCGCCACCGAGCTCGGTGTCGCGCCCATGGCCGCGTACCGCCATGTCTCGGGAAAGGACGACCTGTTGGCGCTGATGGTCGACACGGTCTCGGCCGAGCTGGAGTCGCCCGCCGAGGTGACGGGCTGGCGCGACGTGCTGCGGGAGTCCGCGCACGCGACCCGCGCGATGACGCTGCGGCACCGGTGGATGGCTGAACTGCCCACTCCGCTGCACGCGTTGACCCCGAACCGGTTCGCGTCGGCGGAGCGTCAGCTCGCCGCGCTCGACGGGCACGGCCTGGACGTCGACGTGCTGATGGCCGTCTTCCGCACCGTCACCGCCTACGTCGGCGGCATGGTCCGCTCCGAGGTGGCGCTCGGCGAGTATCTGCGGCAGCAGGAGTGGCAGAGCCCGGAGGAGATGCGGATCGGCCTCGCCCCGCAGATGCAGTACCTGATCGGGACCGGGCGCTACCCCACCTACCGGCGCTACATCCAGGAGGCGACGCGCAAGGACGACCCGGCCTGGGAGTTCGAGACCGGCCTGGAGTGCGTGCTCGACGGGGTCGCGGCACGGTTCGGGCTGTGACATGACGAAGCCCCGGCCTCCTGGACGGAGGAGGCCGGGGCTTCGCTGTGCGGGAGTGGCTAGTAGGCCGAGCCGGACGCGCCCAGCGAACCCGTCGGGTGCCAGACCGTCTTGGTCTCCAGGAAAGCCGTCATGCGGTGCGTGCCGGGGTCGGCCGACCAGTCCACAGGCTGTGGACGGAGCACGCGCTTGAGGTTGTCCGCCGCCGCGATCTCCAGCTCGCGCGCCGGCTCGGCGTCCGCGCCCGTCAGGTCGATCGCGTTGACGTCCTGGTGGGCGGCGAGCGGGGCCGCGATCTCGGCCGTCCTGCCGGTGAGGATGTTGACCACGCCGCCGGGGACGTCCGACGTCGCGAGGACCTCGCCGAGCGAGAGCGCGGGCAGCGGGGACTTCTCGGACGCGATCACGACGACCGTGCTGCCCGTCGCGATCACCGGGGCGATCACCGAGACGAGGCCGAGGAACGACGACTTCTGGGGCGCGACGACCGCGACCACACCCGTCGGCTCCGGCGTCGAAAGGTTGAAGAACGGGCCCGCGACCGGGTTCGCCCCGCCCACGACCTGGGCGATCTTGTCGGTCCAGCCCGCGTACCAGACCCAGCGGTCGATGGCCGCGTCGACCTGGGCGGCGGCCTTGGACTTGGAGATGCCCTCCGCGTCCGCCACCTCCCGCACGAACTGGTCCTTGCGGCCCTCCAGCATCTCCGCGACGCGGTAGAGGACCTGGCCCCTGTTGTACGCGGTCGCGCCCGACCAGCCGCCGAACGCCTTGCGCGCGGCGACGACCGCGTCGCGGGCGTCCTTGCGGGAGGAGAGGGGCGCGTTCGCCAGCCACTTGCCCTTTGAGTCGGTCACCTCGTACACCCGGCCGCTCTCGCTGCGGGGGAACTTGCCCCCGACGTACAGCTTGTAGGTCTTGAAAACCGTGAGTCGGTCAGACATCGAGGTACGCCTCCAGCCCGTGCCGGCCGCCCTCGCGGCCGAAGCCCGACTCCTTGTAGCCGCCGAACGGCGACGTCGGGTCGAACTTGTTGAAAGTGTTGGCCCAGACGACGCCCGCCCGGAGCTTGTTCGCGACAGCGAGGATGCGCGAGCCCTTCTCCGTCCAGATGCCGGCGGAGAGCCCGTACTGCGTGTTGTTGGCCTTGGCGACCGCCTCGTCCGGCGTGCGGAACGTGAGGACGGACAGCACCGGGCCGAAGATCTCGTCGCGGGCGATGGTGTGCGCCTGTGTGACGTTGGTGAAGAGCGTCGGCGCGAACCAGTAGCCGGAGGAGGGCAGTTCGCACGGCGCCGACCAGCGCTCGGCGCCCTCCGCCTCGCCGGTCTCGGCGAGCGCGGAGATGCGGGCGAGCTGCTCGGCGGAGTTGATGGCGCCGATGTCGGTGTTCTTGTCCAGCGGGTCGCCCAGGCGCAGGGTGGAGAGCCGCCGCTTCAGGGAGTCCAGCAGCTCGTCCTGGATCGACTCCTGTACGAGGAGGCGCGATCCGGCGCAGCAGACCTGGCCCTGGTTGAAGAAGATTCCGGTGACGATGCCCTCGACGGCCTGGTCGATGGGGGCGTCGTCGAAGACGATGTTCGCGCCCTTGCCGCCCAGTTCGAGCGTGACCTTCTTGTCGGTGCCCGCGACCTGGCGGGCGATGGCCTTGCCGACGGCGGTGGAGCCCGTGAAGGCGACCTTGTTCACATCCGGGTGGGCGGTCAGGGCCGCGCCCGCGTCGCCGTACCCGGGAAGGATGTTGACGACGCCCTTCGGGAGACCCGCCTGACGGCAGATGTCCGCGAAGAACAGGGCGCTCAGGGGCGTGGTCTCGGCGGGCTTCAGGACGACCGTGTTGCCGGTCGCGAGCGCCGGGGCGATCTTCCAGGCCAGCATCAGGAGCGGGAAGTTCCACGGGATGACCTGGCCCGCGACGCCGAGCGGGGCCGGGTTCGGGCCGTACCCCGCGTGGTCGAGCTTGTCGGCCCAGCCCGCGTAGTAGAAGAAGTGCGCGGCGACCAGGGGGAGGTCCGCGTCGCGCGTCTCCTTGATGGGCTTTCCGTTGTCCAGGGTCTCCAGGACGGCCAGCTCGCGGCTGCGCTCCTGGATGATCCGGGCGATCCGGAAGAGGTACTTGGCGCGCTCGGCGCCCGGCAGCGCCGACCACTTCTCGAAGGCCTTGCGGGCGGCCTTCACCGCGCGGTCGACGTCTTCGGAGGAGGCCTGCGCGACCTCGGAGAGGACCTCTTCGGTGGACGGGGAGACCGTCTTGAAGACCTTGCCGTCGGCGGCCTCGGTGAACTCGCCGTCGATGAACAGGCCGTAGCTCGGCGCGATGTCGACGACGGAGCGGGACTCGGGCGCCGGAGCGTACTCGAAGGGGGAAGTCATGGTGATCAGTCCACCGTCACGTAGTCGGGGCCGGAGTAGCGGCCGGTGGCCAGCTTCTGACGCTGCATGAGCAGGTCGTTGAGGAGCGAAGAGGCACCGAAGCGGAACCAGTGGTTGTCCAGCCAGTCGGGACCGGCCGTCTCGTTCACCAGGACGAGGAACTTCACCGCGTCCTTGGTCGACCGGATGCCGCCCGCGGGCTTCACGCCGATCTGCACCCCGGTCTGCGCGCGGAAGTCGCGGACGGCCTCCAGCATGAGCAGGGTGTTGGCCGGGGTGGCGTTGACGCCGACCTTGCCGGTCGAGGTCTTGATGAAGTCGGCGCCCGCGATCATGCCGATCCAGCTGGCGCGCTTGATGTTGTCGTACGTCGAGAGCTCGCCGGTCTCGAAGATGACCTTCAGGCGGGCGGTGCCGCAGGCCTCCTTCACGGCGCGGATCTGCTCGAACACCGTCATGTAGTCACCCGACAGGAACGCGCCCCGGTCGATGACCATGTCGATCTCGTCGGCGCCCGCCGCGACGGCCTCGCGCACGTCGCCGAGCTTCACGTCGATGGCGGCGCGGCCCGCGGGGAACGCGGTCGCGACGGACGCGACCTTCACGCCGCTGGTCCCGACGGCCTCCTTGGCGGTGGCGACCATGTCCGGATAGACGCAGACGGCCGCGGTGCGCGGGGTGTCACGGTCGGTGGGATCCGGATTCACGGCCTTCGCGCCGAGCGCCCGGACCTTGCCCGGGGTGTCGGCGCCCTCCAGCGTCGTCAGGTCGATCATCGAAATGGCCAGGTCGATGGCGTACGCCTTCGCCGTGGTCTTGATCGAACGGGTACCGAGCGAGGCGGCACGCGCCTCCAGGCCGACCGCGTCGACGCCGGGCAGCCCGTGAAGGAAGCGGCGGAGCGTGCTGTCGGACGCTGTCACGTCAGCGAATGCAGTGGGCATGGTCACGAGGGGAGCATATCTACGCGCGTAGCTGCTGTACAGGGGTGGGGGCCGGGGCCCCGGGCGGACCTTCAGGCAGAATCAGGGTATGAGCGACCCCCAGAACCCCGTGGCGGAGCCCGCGTACAAGGACCGCACCTTCCGGTCCCCGGCCGGCATCGCCGGTGGTGTCCTGCTGCTCGCCCTGGGCGCCTGGCTCGGCACCGACGCGGCGATCCGCGGCGAGGGCCGCACGCCGTGGCTCGCGCTCGCCGGGCTGCTCTTCGCCGTGCCGCTGGTCGTCGCGTTCACCGTACGGCCCGCGGTGTACGCCAACGACGACCGGCTCCGGATCCGCAACCCCTTCCGGACCATCACGCTGCCGTGGGCGTCCATCGCGACGCTCCGCTCCGGCTACTCCAACGAGGTCCTCACCAACGTCGGCGCCAAGTTCCAGCTCTGGGCGATCCCCGTCTCGCTGCGCGGCCGCAAGAAGGCGGCGCGCAGGCAGTCGCAGGCCGCGGCGTCCGGCGACCCGACGACGGGCGGCCGCCGCTTCCTCGACCCCACCGCGCCGCCCACCCGCGCGTCGGGCGACCAGTCCATGGACGAGCTCCGCGACCTCTCCGAGCAGCGGGCCGACGCGGAGTCCGCGCAGGGCGAGCCCGTGGTGCGGTGGGCCTACGAGATCGTTGTGCCGTGTGTCGTGGGTGCGGTGTTGTTGGCTGTGTTGCTTGCGGTGGGCTGAGCGGTCTGGCCGTGGGTGTGGTGGGCTGAGCGGTCTGGCCGTGG
>NZ_LIPN01000480.1 GCF_001418325.1 Streptomyces atriruber
GAAGCACGGCGGCAGCCAGGGCGAGTTGGTGGGACTGCTCTCCGGCGCCACGGAGGTCCACGGGCCCGGCGTGAAGCTCGTCGTGGACGACAAGAAGCAGGCCGATCAGGGTGGCGGCGGTCCGCGTGAGAGCTCCGGGTTCTCCGACACGGGGCGTGTGCGTGACCGGGACATGCAGCGGGTCGTCAACGGCCTGTGGCAGTCGGGCGCCGAAGCGATTTCCATCAATGATCAGCGTCTGACCGCGCTGTCGGCGATCAGGGCCGCGGGTGACGCGATACTGGTCGACAACCGGCCGCTCGTGCCGCCGTATACGGTGCTCGCGGTGGGAGACGGGAAACGCTTGAGCACCCGGTTCCAGAACAGCCGCGACGGTCAGTACCTGCATGCTCTGCAGGAGAACTTCGGCATCCGGACCAGCATCTCCGTGTCGGACGAGCTCCGGCTGCCGGCAGCACCGAGCGTGACCGTACGAACAGCAGAGCCGAAGGCAGGAAAGGGCACATCGTGATCGCCGTACTGGGCCTCGTCGTGGGAGTCGTGGCCGGATTGTTGGTTCGGCCCGAGGTTCCGGCGGTGGTCGAGCCTTACCTTCCGATCGCCGTGGTCGCGGCCCTCGACGCCGTGTTCGGAGGGCTGCGGGCGATGCTCGACGGCATCTTCGACGACAAGGTGTTCGTGGTGTCGTTCCTGTCGAACGTGGTGGTGGCCGCACTCATCGTGTTCCTGGGCGACAAGCTGGGCGTCGGCGCCCAGCTCTCCACCGGTGTGGTGGTCGTGCTCGGCATCCGGATCTTCTCCAATGCCGCGGCGATCCGTCGGCACGTCTTCAGGGCGTGACGCCGATGACTGCCGACGAGAGCCCCGACTACAACCGGCGCAAGGAACTCCCCGCGGAGGTCCCCAGCGCGCCCGGCACGCCCGGACCCGAGACGCCCGCGGGGCCCGCGGGCGCGCAGCCCGAGGGGAAGCCGCAGCTCACCGGCCGTCAGCGGCTGGCGAAGGGCCTGTGGCCGCCGCGCGTGACCCGTCCTCAACTCATCGTCGCCCTGCTGCTGTTCGTGCTCGGCCTCGGTCTGGCCATCCAGGTGCGGTCGAACAGCGACAGCAGCGCGCTGCGCGGCGCGAGACAAGAAGATCTCGTACGCATCCTCGATGAACTGGATGACCGAACTGAGCGTCTGGAACAAGAGAAGCGGCGCCTCGAGGAGCAGCGGACCGGGCTGGAGAACAGCTCGGACCAGGCCGAGGAGGCCCGCAAGCAGACGGTCGAGCGGGAGCGGCAACTCGGCATCCTGGCAGGCACGGTGGCTGCCCAGGGGCCCGGTATCACGCTCACCATCGAGGACAGGAAAGGGGCGATCGAGGCGGACATGCTGCTCGACGCCATTCAGGAGCTGCGCGCCGCCGGTGCGGAGGCGATCCAGATCAACGACGTGCGCGTCGTGGCCGACACGTATCTGTCGGACGCCGAGGGCGGTGGCGTCCGGGTGGACGGCCGCAAGGTCGGTGAGCCGTACCTCTTCAAGGTGATCGGCAAGCCGCAGGATCTGGAACCTGCGCTGAACATCCCGGGAGGCGTGGTGCAGACTCTGGAGAAGGAGCAGGCCACGGTCACCGTGGAACGCTCGGAGAAGATCGTTGTGGACGCCTTGCGACCTGCGAAGCGGCCTGACTACGCTCGGTCGTCCTCCCAGTGACGGGCGGACGCATGAGGGGCGTCGGGCGGGGGCATGAGGT
>NZ_LIPN01000481.1 GCF_001418325.1 Streptomyces atriruber
GGTGCAGGGCAAACGGGTGGGTGGGGTGCCTGCCGCCGCCGGACGGTGCGGGGCGGTTACGGGGCCCAGTGGGACTGGAGCGTGCGGACCGTTTCGGCGATGGCGGGACGGCGAGAGGCGCCCGTGCGCCACAGGGCGTAGAGGCGGCGGACCGGCACCGGGGTGAGGGGCACCGTGACCGCGCCGGAGGGGATGGGGCCGCGGCCCAGGCGGGGGATGAGCGCGACCCCGAGCCCCGCCGCGACGAGCGCGACCAACGTGGGGTTCTCCTCGGCCTGGTGAGCGATATCGGGCTCGCACCCCGCCTCGCGGAGCGTCCGGATCAGCCACTCGTGGCAGACGAGCCCGGGAGGCTGAGTGATCCAGCGCTCGGACCCCAGCTCCTCGCGACGCACGGCCGCCCGCCCCGCGAGCCGGTGGTCATGAGGCACGACGAGGTCGCAGAGGTCGTCGCCGATGACCGCCTGCTCGACCCCCGGCGGCGTCGGAAGCGGCGCGATGTCCCAGTCGTGGACGACGGCCATGTCGACCGCGCCCTTGGCGACGAGGTCGATGGACAGGTGCGGGTCGATCTCCGTCATGCGGGTGTCGAGGGAGGGGTGGCGGCGGGCCAGGTCCGCGAGGACCGAGGGCAGCAACCCCCGCGCCGCCGACGCGAACGCGGCGATGGTGAGGCGCCCCGCGGGCACCCCGCGCCGCTCCTCCAGCTCGGTCTCGGCGCGTTCGACGATCGCCATCAACTGCCGCGCCGTATCGGCGAGATGGAGCGCCTCCTCGGTGAGGGCGACCCCTCTGCCCCGGCGTTCGAGGAGCGTCGTCCGCGTCTCCCGTTCCAGTTTGGCGATCTGCTGGGAGACCGCGGACGGCGTATAGCCGAGCGCGGTGGCGGCCGCACCCACGGTGCCGTGCACGGAGACGGCGTGCAGGGCGCGGAGCCGGGCGAGATCGAGCACGGATGGCCTCACATTCATTAGCGTTGCTTCATCCAACCATGCAGAGATCCGCGCTGGTGCTACATGTTCGGCTCGGGTGATCCTCGACGCATGCGACCCGCACATGTCTGTCTGGCTGTTCTCGTTGCCGCCGTATGGGGCGTCAACTTCGTCGTCATCGAGGTGGGGCTCGGCCACTTCCCGCCCCTGCTCTTCTCCGCCCTGCGCTTCCTCGTCGCCGCGCTGCCCGCCGTCTTCTTCGTGGGACGCCCGAAGGTGGCCTGGAAGTGGATCGTCGGCGTGGGCCTCGTGCTCGGGGTGGCCAAGTTCGGGCTGCTCTTCATCGGGATGGATGCCGGGATGCCCGCCGGTCTCTCCTCGCTCGTGCTGCAGGTGCAGGCCGTCTTCACCGGGTTCTTCGCCTTCCTGGCGCTGGGCGAGCGGCCCGGCCGCGTGCGGCTGACGGGCATGGTGATCGCCCTCGGCGGGATCGCGGTCGCCGCCGTCGACGAGGGGGAGACCGGTCCGCTCACCGCCTTCGCGCTGCTGATGGGCGCCGCGGCCTGCTGGGGCGTCTCCAACGTCCTCACCCGCAAGGCGTCCCCGCCGGACTCCCTGAACTTCATGGTGTGGGTGAGCACGGTCCCGGTGCTGCCGCTGCTCGCGCTCTCCCTGCTCTTCGAGGGGCCGTCCCGGGACCTCGCCGCCCTGCGCTCCCTCGACTGGCAGGGCGCGGGCATCATCGTCTACGTCGCCTGGGTCACGACGGTCTTCGGCTTCGGCGCCTGGGGCCATCTGCTGCGCCGCCACCCCGCGTCGACGGTCGCCCCTTTCTCGTTGCTCGTCCCCGTCTTCGGGATGTCGTCGGCCGCCCTGGTCCTCGGCGAGTCGGTGAGCGGGCTGCGGTGGTGTGCCGCGGCGTTGCTGGTGGGCGGGGTCGCGCTGGCTTCCTTCCCGGGAGCGGGCAGGGGCTCGGTCAGGCGGAGCGGGTCACCAGGCGTGACAGGAGCTCACGGCCGGGGCCCAGCAGCTCCGCGAGCGGCGCCGCACCCTCGTACCAGCGCTTCTCGTACTCCCAGCACAGCCACCCCTCCCAGTTCTCCGCGCTGAGCCGCGCCACGCACTCCTCGATCGGCAGGACCCCGGCGCCGAGGGCCAGCGGTGTCGTGTCGTCGGCCGACGCGATGTCCTTCACCTGTACGTAGCCGAGGTAGGGGGAGAGCGCGGCGAAGGTGTCGGGGACGGGCTCGCCGCCCAGCCAGGTGTGCATCAGATCCCACAGGGCGCCGACCTGGCGGTGCCCGACGGTGCCGAGGATGCGGGTGGCGTCGGCGCCGGTGCGGTGCGAGTCGTGGGTCTCCAGGAGGATGCGCACACCGGCGTCGGCGGCGTGCCGGGCGGCGGTGCCGAGCCGCCTCGCGGCCGTCGCGTCGGCCTCCTCCGCGCTCTGTTCGGTGCCGCCGCCGGGGAAGACCCGGACGAAGGGGGCGCCCAGGTCACGGGCGAGCGCGACGAGGGAACGTATCTCGTCGAGCACCGGTTCGTCGTCACCGGGCGCCGCCACGCGCGCGTACCCGGCGATGCCGAGGACCTCGACGCCGGATTCCTTGAACTCGGCGGCAACGTCGGCCCGTTCGACCAGCCCGAGCCCCGGGTGGACCGGCTCCTCGGGGTGCGCGCGGAGCTCGACGCCGTGGTAGCCGTGGGCCGTGGCGAGCCGGAGCACGTCGGGGACGGGCAGGCCGGGCACGCCGAGCGTGGAGAAGGCGAATTTCATGGTCCTGACAGTAGGCGGCGCGCGGGCGTGGTCAACCCCGCCGCGGCGGGTGGGACTCACGAGGGCCGCTCGTGCAGCGGAAGCAGCCAGTCCTGCCCGACGAGGTCGGCGCCGAACGAGCGGTGCGGCTTCTCCGCGACGAGGACGAAGCCGTGGCGCCGGTAGATGCCGCGGGCCGACTCCAGTACGTCATTGGTCCACAGCGTCAGCTCGCGGTAGCCGACGCCCCGCGCGAACTCCACGCAGGCCGCGACCAGTCGGTCCCCGATCCCGAGGCCCCGCGCCGCGGGCTCGACGAGCAGCAGGCGCAGCCGTGCGGTGCCGGGCGCCTCGTCCCGTACGCACATCACGCACCCCACGGGCCGCCTGTCGAACTCGGCGATCCACACGCGCTCCAGGTGCGGATCGTGGTCCTGGGCGAAGTCGGCGACGATGCGGGCCACGAGGCCTTCGTAGTCCGTGTTCCAGCCGAACTCGGCCGCGTACACCGCGGCGTTGCGCTGGACGATCCACCCGAGGTCGCCCGGCCCCGGCTCCCGGAGCGTCACGTCCGGCACACCCTCGTGGCGCTCGCGGCCGCTTCCCCGCCCCCGCCCGCGGCCGTCTTCGAGGATCTCCCGCACCGTGCGCATGGCCGACACGAGCCGGGCCCGGTCGGCGGCGGGGACTTCGGTGAGCAGTGAGCCGACGGACTCCCGCGACCGCTCGTCGAGCAGCTCGGCGGCGTCCCGCCCGCGCGCGGTGAGCGTGATGCGCTGACGCCGCGGATCGTCCGTGGACGGCGCCCGCTCGACCAGCTCGTCGCGCTCGAACTTGGCGAGGAGGCGGCTCAGATAGCCCGCGTCCAGGGAGAGTTCGGAGCGGAGGTCGGCCGCGTCGGTGCGGGGCGCGTGCGCCAGCTCGTACAGGACGCGGGACTCGGTGAGGGTGTACGGGACGTACAGGTGCCGGCTGTAGTCGAGCGCGCCGATCAGGTTCGTGTAGAAGCGGTTGAAGGCGCGCATCTCGTGGATGGGGGTGTGCGGTTCCGCGGTCGCCATGGCGCATCACTCCGGGTTACCTTTGACTGAGTCAACGGTACGCCCGCTCTCAGAGGAAGGCCAGCCGCGCCCCGAGGGCCGCGAACGCCGCCGCGAAGGTGCGGCGCATCCAACTCACCACGCGCGGGCGCGAGATGACGTGGTGCCGCATGGCCGCGGCGAACCGGCCGTACACCACGAAGACCGCGAACGTGATCAGCATGAAGTAGGCGCTCAGCTCCGTCATGCGCAGGAAGGCGTACGGCTCGTCGGTGTCCACGAACTGCGGCAGGAACGCGAAGAAGAACAGCGTCAGCTTCGGGTTGAGGATGTTGATCAGTACGCCCGTGAGGATCGTGCGGCCCGCCGAACGCGGCTCGCTCTCCCGCTCGGCGGTGAGCTCGCTCTTGTCCCGCCAGGTGCTCCACGCCATGTACAACAAGTAGGCCACGCCCAGGTACTTGAGCGTCTGGAAGGCGACGGCACTGGTGTTCAGGACCGCCGCGAGACCGGTGATCGCGGCCACCATGTGCGGGACGACGCCCAGCGTGCAGCCGACGGCCGCGATCACCGCGGCGCGGGTGCCGCGCGACAGACCGGCCGCGATCGTGAACAGGACGCCGGTGCCCGGTGTCACGCAGACGACCAGGGAAGTGAGGAGGAATTCCATGCCCTCGACCCTGGCGCCACAATGGCTCCGTGAACAGGTCCATTGGATCTCCTCTCCACAGGTCCATAACTCCACAGAGCACAGATCCATGAGGAGGACTTCATGAGGAGGGCTTCGTGACGGGTGGCTCCGAGGGGCAAGGCGGCGGGGTCGCCGACTTCCTCCAGCTCGACACCGGTGACGCCCCCAGGGGCGGGCTCTCCGACTGGCTGGCGCGGCAGGTCAGGAGCGCCATCGCCGACGGGCGCCTCCCCGTCGGCAGCACGCTCCCCGCCACCCGCACCCTCGCCGGTGACCTGCGCGTCTCCCGCGGCGTCGTCACCGAGGCCTACCGGCGGCTCACCGAGGACGGGCACGTCGAGGGGCGCGGGCGTGGCGGCACGGTCGTCGTGGCCGTACCGCATGCGCCGGACTCCTCCGGGGACACGCCGACCGCCCTGCGGGCGGCCGCCGACGAGGGGGCCGGGGACCTCTTCACGGCCCCTCCCGGCCCCGGTGTCTTCGACGCCGTCCGCGCCGCGCCCGCCCGCATCGACCTGTCACCCGGCCTGCCCGACCTCGCCGCCTTCCCGCGCGCGGCCTGGCTGCGCGCCGAGCGCTCCGTGCTCGCCCGGCTCACCCCCTCGGACTTCGGCTACGGGGATCCGCGCGGCACCCGGGCGCTGCGCGGCGCCGTCGCGC
>NZ_LIPN01000482.1 GCF_001418325.1 Streptomyces atriruber
CCACCACCCCCATCGGCCCCGACGACACCCGCTACCTCTCCCTCACCCAGCGCGGCTGCAACGCCCGCTTCATCGGCAGGCCCGACTACTTCCGCGTGGTCCACTCCACCGCCGAGGTCGTCGACGCCGTGCAGCACGCCGTGCGCCAGGGCAAGCGCATCGCCGCACGCAGCGGCGGCCACTGCTTCGAGGACTTCGTCGACCACCCGGACATCAAGGCCGTCATCGACATGTCGCCGATGCGCGAGATCTCGTACGACGCCGAGCGGCGGGCCTTCTGCGTGGAGCCCGGCGCGCAGCTCGCCGAGGTGTACCGCGAGCTGTTCGTCGGCTGGGGCGTGACGATCCCGGCGGGCGCGACCGCCGAGGTCGGCATCGGCGGCCACGTCGTCGGCGGCGGCTACGGCGTGATGTCGCGGCGCGACGGCGTCTCCGTGGACCACCTGCACGCGCTCGAAGTCGTCGTCGTGGACGAGGACGGCACCGCGCGTGCCGTCATCGCCGAGCGCGACCCCGACACCCCGCACCACGACCTGTGGTGGGCGCACACCGGCGCGGGCGGCGGCAACTTCGGCATCGTGACGCGGTACTGGTTCCGCACCCCGGGCGCCCGCGGCGACGACCCGACCAAACTGCTGCCGAAGGCCCCCGCCTCCTTCCTCGCCTTCCGGGCCGGGTGGACGTGGAAGGACCTCGACGCGCGGGACTTCAAGACCCTCATGCGCAACCACGGGCAGTGGTGCGAGCGCAACAGCGATCCCGACTCGCCGTACGCGCACCTGTTCAGCGTGCTGATGGTCAACACCACCCAGGCGGCGGGCTCCGGCGCCGTCCTGGCCGGTGTGATCGACGCGGCCGTGCCCGGCGCGCAGCGGCTCGTCGACGACTACATCGCGGCCGTCGGCCGGGGCGTGGGCGCCGAGCCCGCGATCCGCAGGCCGCCGCTGTCGTGGCTGAACGCCCTGACCTCCATCACGGACACCAGGTCGTCGCCGTTCAAGGTCAAGAGCGCGTACCTGCGGAAGACCTTCACGGACCGGCAGCTCGACGTCCTGCACGAGCACCTGCGGCCGTCCGACGACCCGGCCCGGCGCATCAGCGGCACGCTGTGGCTGGTCGCGTACGGCGGCGCGGCCCGCAAGGTCGCACCCGACGCGACCGCCGTCGCCCAGCGCGACTCCATCCTGAAGGCCGTCTACATGGCGGGCTGGGACGTGGAGACGCAGGACGGGGACCGCCAGATCGAGTGGGTGCGCTCGCTGTACCGCGGGGTGTACGCCGACAGCGGCGGCGTCCCGGTGCCGGGCGCGGTCAGCGACGGGGCGTTCATCAACTACCCGGACGCGGACCTGGCCGACCCGGAGCAGAACACGTCGGGCGTGCCCTGGTACACGCTCTACTACAAGGACAACTACCCGCGTCTGCAGCGGGTGAAGGCGAAGTACGACCCGCGCGACGAGTTCCGGCACCGGCTGTCGATCCGTCCGGCCCGGTAGGCGGACGTGGTGCGCCCGGCGGTCGGACCGATCCGCCGGGCGCGCCCTCGGTCAGGCGGTGTGGAGCCGCAGGTTGTACCGCTGAAGGATCTCGTTCACCGGCTGGAACCACGTCTCGCCACCGCTGCTGCAGTTGCCCCAGCCGCCGGACGTGACGCCCTGGGCCTGGTCGCCGCTGATGAACGAGCCGCCCGAGTCACCGCCCTCGGCGCAGACGCTGGTCTTGGTCAGCTGGTGGACGACGGCGCCGCCCGAGTAGTTGACGGTCTCGTTCTTGGCGAGAAGATTCCCGCAGTGCCACTTCGTGGTGGAACCGGAGCGGCAGATCGACGTGCCGACGGGCATCTCCGCGGAGCCCTTGACCAGCCGGTCGGGGATGGTGCCCCAGCCGAGCACGACGGGCACGGTCCACCAGCCGTTGCCGACGGACACCCAGGCGTAGTCGTTGTCGGGGAACGAAGAGCCCTGGAACGAACCGATGTTGGAGCCGTCCCAGCCACGCACACCCGCGCCCGCCTGGCCGCAGTGTCCGGCCGTGACGAAGCCGCCCTGCACGGAGAAGCCGATGGAGCACCGGACGTTGCCGGTGTAGTACGGGTCGCCGCCGACGGTTCCGGCGGCGAAGGTGCTCGGGCCCTGGGGGACGGTGTCCACGCGCAGGGGGGCGGTGGCGCGGACGCGCTTCAGGAATGAGGTGACATCGTTGTCGGCGCGGTGTCCTTCGACGACGTCGACGACGACCCGGTTGGCCTTGGCGTCGACCCGCCAACTCGCCACACCCTGCGGCGCCTTGGCCTTCTCGGCGAACTTGTCGACGCGCACCTTCGCCGCGTCCAGCTCGGCGGCACTGTGCTCGACGAACCGGACGTCGGCGCCGGTCCCGCGTACGTCGGCGGCGGCCCCGCGCCCGGTCAGGGCGACGGTGAGCCGCCCGCTCCCGGCGTCGAACCAGGCCCCGCCGTACGCGTGCCCGGCCGCCTTCCGCGCCGCGCGCTCGACCTTGACGGCCTGCTTCTCGTCGGCGAGCCGCTCGCGGGCGGCGGCGGGCGAAAGGCCGAGGTCACGTTCCATGGCCCGGAGAAGGCCGTCGGAGGCGAGGGCCTTGTCGGAGCCGGATGAGGTGGTGCCGGGGTCGGCGGCCGCGGCGGGCACGAGGGCGGTGCCCGCGCAGGCGGCCGCCAGTATGCAGGCGGACAGGCCGAGGCGTGCGCTGGTCTTGCGTCTCACAGGGTGTCCTCTCGTCGTTCCAACGTGGGTGGGGTGGAACAGAGTTGAACTATTGAGAGCGCTCTCAGTGCGTGATGGTGC
Organism: Streptomyces atriruber; assembly: GCF_001418325.1. GTDB lineage: Bacteria > Actinomycetota > Actinomycetes > Streptomycetales > Streptomycetaceae > Streptomyces > Streptomyces atriruber. Next base: position 2,805 of record NZ_LIPN01000482.1, read on the forward strand.
GGCTGAGCGTAGAGAGCCTGCGCGGACAAGTCCAGACCTGTCACGGGCGTCGGGCCCGCCGTCAAATCAGGTGCGCCGCCGCCACCCCGTCGGCTACCGTCCCCCACGTGTCCGTGACCAAGTGACTCCAGGTGCCCCGCCCGCCTCCGCGCGGGCCCGTGGCACGGAAGCGTCCGTCTTCCTCCGCCCCCGCCGCCCACCGGCCGGCCCGGGGCCGATCTGGAGTGCCCACCTCGTGAAGAACACGCACACCCCTGCGCGCGATCGCCGCGCCCTCACCCTCACCCTGCTCTCCCTCCTCCAGTTCCTCATCGCCATCGACGTCACCGTCGTGAACGTCGCGGTCCCCACCATCGGGGCGCACTTCCACGCCGGGACGAGCTCCCTGTCCTGGGTCGTCACCGGCTACACCGTCGTCGGCGGCGGGCTGCTGCTGCTCGGCGGGCGGCTCACCGATCTGCTGGGCAGGCGGCGGATGTTCCTGCTCGGCGCCGCGCTCTTCGCCCTCGCGTCCCTGGCTGCCGGGCTCGCACCGAACCTGGAGGCGCTGATCGCCGCCCGCTTCGCACAGGGCGCGGGCGAGGCGCTCGCCTCGCCCGCGGCGATGTCGCTGATCGCGCTCCTCTACCCGGCCCCCGACGAGCGGGCCAAGGCGCTCGGCATCTGGGGCGCGATCTCCGCGAGCGGCCTCGTCGTCGGCGTCCTGCTGTCCGGCGCGATCGTCCAACTCCTCGACTGGCGCTGGATCTTCGGCATCAACGTGCCGGTCGCCGCGGTCGTGCTCCTGGCCACCCCGGCGCTCGTCGGGCCGGACGGGCCGCGGCGGAGGGGCCTGGCCGGACGCCGCCTCGATCTGCCCGGCGCGGCGCTCCTCACCGCCGGACCCCTGCTCCTGGTGTTCGGCGTGCTGCGCCACTCCGTGCCCGCGGCGCTCGCCGGATGCGCGCTCCTCGGCGCCTTCGTGGCCGTCGAGCGGTGCGCGAAGAACCCGCTCGTGCCGCTCGGCTTCTTCGCGCACCGCACGCGCACGGTCGCGAACGCGGCGACGGTCCTGCTCAGTGCGGGCCTCTCCACGACCTTCTTCCTGGCGACCCTCTACCTCCAGGACGTCCTCGGACTGACCCCGCTCCAGGCCGGGCTGGCCTACCTGCCGTTCTGCGCCTCGCTCCTGGTCGCGATGGCGGTGGTGGGCCGGGTCGTCCAGGCACTCGGCACGGCGTACGCGGCGGTGGCGGGCCTGCTCCTGACCGCCGCGGGCCTCGCCCTGCTGGCGCGACTGCCCGACCGCGGCAGCCTGTGGGTGGACGTCCTGCCCGGCATGGTCGCCGTCGCCGCGGGCATGGGCATCGGTCTGATCGCCCTGCAGAACGCGGCCCTGTCCGACGTGACCGAGGCGGACGCGGGCACCGCCTCCGGCGTCCAGCGCTCGGTCGACCAGCTGGGCGGCTCGCTCGGCCTCTCGGTCCTGGTGGGCGGCTCGTTCACGGGCGCGGCCCAAGTGGCCGACTTCCGGCTCGCGTTCGGGTGGGCGACGGTCGGGGTGCTGGTCGCGGCGGCGGGCGTGCTCCTGGCCCTCCGCAAGAAGTAGTCCATGGACGAGACCGCGGAGCCCGCTCGACAGCGCGATGTCGTCGTGCCTAAGATCCACGGCGACATCGCGTGCCGGTCACCGGCTGGGTGAGGCATGGAGGTGTCGGGAGATGCCTTGTGGAGGCATTCCTTGTCAGTTCAGTTGAATCACACGATCGTCCATGCCCGGGACAACCGGGAGTCCGCGGAGTTCTTCGCGGAGCTGCTGGGCCTCGAAATCGCCCAGGAATGGGGCCCGTTCATCGCGGTGGTCCTCAGCAACTCGGTCACCCTCGACTTCGCCGCCGTCCCCGCCGGGTCGATCACCCCGCAGCACTACGCCTTCCTCGTCTCGGAGGCGGAGTTCGAAGCGGCGTACGAAAAGATCAGGACGCGCGGCATCGAGCACTGGGCCGACCCGCACCAGAAGCAGCCGGGCGGGATCAACCGCAACGACGGCGGCCGGGGCGTGTACTTCCTGGATCCGGCGGGGCACGCGATGGAGCTCATCACCGTGCCGTACGGCGGCTGGCCGCAGCGGTAAGCACGACTCCCGCGGGGGCGGGTATCCCCAGATCCGGGGATACCCGCCCCCGCGTTCTCCTGGGAACTTCGTGGTCCGAGGTGCGGGGCGCGCCCTGAGCGTCCCGCACAGGGAGAGGAGAACCACGACATGACGCGATGGACCAGCGGCCGCCTGTGGCGCCCGGTGCTCGCCGTGACGATCGGCCTGGCGGCCGCTGTGGGCACGGGGGCGCAGGCGTCGGGATCGACGCGGAGCGGGGAGTCCGGGGCCGCCGCCTCCGGCTATCTGAACCTGCACCAGTGCGCGTACTACTCGAGCAGCCTCGACGACCACTTCAACACCTTCGTGACGCCGAGCGGCGACGGACGCTACTCCACCGGCACCAAGCACTCCGCCACCGCCGACACCACGGCGGCCTGCGGCGCGGGGAACGGCGTGCACGTACCCGTACCGCTCCTGCACGGGGTCAAGGCGCTGAACCTCGGCACCGGGCGCTACCTCAACCTCCAGCAGTGCGACTACTACCGGAGCGCGAGCACCGACCGCTTCACCACCCTGGTGACGCCGAGCGGCGACGGACGCTACTCCACCGGCACGAAGGTCTCGAACACCAAGGAGACCTCGCCCACCTGCGGTCCCGGCAACGGCAACCACGTGCCCAACCCCGGCCTCTCGGGCTCCCTGCCCCTGGACCTGACCGCGGGCCGCTACCTCAACCTGCACCAGTGCGTGTACTACTCGGAGCGGCTCAAGAGCCACATGACGAGCGTGGTGCCCGCCCCGGACAAGCGGTACACGACGGGCACGAAGATCTCCGACACCCAGGAGACGAACCCGGACTGCGGCGCCGGCAACGGCGACTACGTGCTCATCCCGCTGCTGTCGGCAGTGAAGAACATCCCGCTGAGCTGATCACCCGAGCCGGGGGCGGGCCGCCGCGTTCTCGTCACGCGGCGGCCCGCCCCCCTCCGCGTGCCCACGGGCCGTGCGGGCGGCGGTGACCAGGTCGGAGTCCGGGAAGCGCCCGCGCGGGGTGCGCGCGGTCAGCTCGGCGTCCATGATGGTGCAGCTCCCCGCGATGTCGTCGCTCGTGCAGTTCAACGCGTGGCGGAGATATCCCCGGGCCGCCTCCAACTCCGCGATCGTCTGCTCCAGGCGCACGAGTTGGGCGTCGATGGCCTCCTGCCAGTCGTCACGTGCGGCCTTTCCCGAGGTGACGACGGCGGCCTGGTCCAGCGGCATCCGGCCGACCACGCAGCACAGATAGGCGAGGCCGAGGCGGCGCAGGTCGGTGTCGCCGTAGAGCCGTTTCCCGCCGTCGCGGGCGGGCGGGTTGAGCACGCCCTGCTGCTCCCACCACCGCACCGTCGACGGCGCCAGGCCGTACAGGGCCGCCGCTTCACCGATGTGGACCGCATGTCGCCGTGTCATGAACTCAGTTGACATCAAGTCGACTTGAGGAGGCAAGGTCTTACTTAGGTAAACCTAAGTAGCCGTGTTCCCGCGGCAGCGCAGAGGGGTTCTGTCATGACAGCAGTGGAGTACGTGGAGACCGTCGTCGTCGGCGCCGGGCAGCAAGGATGCGGCGCGGCCGCGGCGCTGCAGGAGCTGGGGCACGAGGCGCTCGTTCTGGAGCGGGCGGAGATCGGTCAGGCCTGGGCGCACGAGCGGTGGGACAGCCTGCTGGTCGGCAGCGGGAACCGATCGGTCCGTTTTCCCGGCCTGGAGTACGACGGCGACGACCCCGACGGGTTCATGTCCGGGCCGGAGCTGGCCGAGCGCCTGCGTCGCTACACAAAAGAGCGGGGACTGCAGGTGCGCGAACACACCTCCGTCCGGGAGGTCGAGTGCCTGCCGGACGCCACGGACCACGACGAGGTGAGGTTCAGGACGCACCTGTCCGCCGGGGGCACCGTCGAGTCCCGCAACCTGGTCATGGCGGTGGGCGGCTACGCGGCGCCCCGCACCCCCGCCCTCGCCACCGACGTCGACCCGGCCGTCCACCAGCTGCACTCCCGCTATTACCGCAATCCCGCGGCCCTGCCGGACGGCGCGGTCCTCGTGGTCGGCGCGGGCATCAGCGGCCAGCAGATCGCGCACGAGCTGGTGAGCGCGGGACGGCGCACCTTCCTGTCGGTCGGGCGGCACCGCGCGTGGCCGCGCCACTACCGCGGCCGCGGCCTGCTCGAATGGCTGTCGGCGCTCTCCCTGTACGACGACTTCGGGACCGTGGGCGGCGACGGCGGCCCCGTGCTGCCCGGCCTGCCGGTGACCGCCGTGCGGGACAAGCGCGAGGACCTCAACGTCGGCACCCTGGCCGCGCGGGGCGTCACCCTGGTCGGCTCCGTGCGGGCGGCCGACGGCGGGACACTGCTCCTCAAGGACAACGTCGTCGCCGTCGCCGAGGAGTCCGCCCGCTCCTTCCGGTACGCCGTCGCCGAGATCGACGACCGCATCCGCCGACGGGGCTTCGTGGCGCCGGAGGAGAAGCCCGCCCCCGAGGTCCCCATGGAGCACGTCGCCGACTTCGGCGAACGGCTCGACCTGGCGCACCACGGCATCACGACGATCGTCTGGTGCACCGGATTCGGCCCCGACTACCGCATCCTGCCGCGCCACGTGCTGGACGGGAACGGGGCGCCGATCCAGGAGAAGGGCCTCCTCGGAGTGCTCCCCGGCCTGTACTACGCCGGGCTCCCCGACGGGAACTACGTGGTCCCGGTGGGCATCTCGGCGAACGTGGAGAACGGCCGGGCCCTCGCCCGGCTGATCCACGTCGACCACGTCATGCGCTCGGGCTCGTCGGAGTCGCTGGTCACGAGGTGAGCACGACCGTGTGACCAAGAACGCGGCGAGGGCCGCACCCCCGGGACATGCCCGGCGGTGCGGCCCTCGACTGCCCTGCCCGACCGCTTACTTGCGGATCAGGCTGCGCAGCACGTACTGCATGATGCCGCCGTTGCGGTAGTAGTCCGCCTCACCGGGGGTGTCGATGCGGACGACCGCGTCGAACTCGACACCGGTGTCGGTGGTGACCTTCACCGTGCGGGGGGTCGTGCCGTTGTTCAGCTCGGTCACGCCGGTGAAGGAGAAGGTCTCCTCGCCGGTCAGGCCGAGGGAGTCGGCGTTCTGGCCCTCCGGGAACTGGAGCGGCAGGACGCCCATGCCGATGAGGTTCGAGCGGTGGATGCGCTCGTACGACTCGGTGATGACGGCCTTGACGCCGAGGAGCGCGGTGCCCTTGGCGGCCCAGTCGCGGGACGAGCCGGAGCCGTACTCCTTGCCGCCCAGGATGACGAGCGGGGTGCCCTGCTCGATGTAGTTGCGCGAGGCGTCGTAGATGAACGACACCGGGCCGTCGGCCTGGGTGAAGTCACGGGTGAAGCCGCCCTCGGTGCCCGGCGCGAGCTGGTTGCGCAGGCGGATGTTCGCGAACGTGCCGCGAATCATGACCTCGTGGTTGCCGCGGCGCGAGCCGTAGGAGTTGAAGTCGCGGCGCTGCACGCCGTGCTCGGTGAGGTACTTGCCGGCCGGGGTGTCGGCCTTGATCGCACCGGCGGGCGAGATGTGGTCGGTGGTGACCGAGTCGCCCAGCTTGGCGAGGACGCGGGCGCCCGCGATGTCCTCGACGGGGGACGGCTCGTGCGCCATGCCCTCGAAGTACGGGGGCTTGCGGACGTACGTCGACTCGCTGTCCCACTCGAAGGTGTTGCCGGTCGGGATCGGCAGCGCCTGCCACTGGGCGTCGCCCGCGAAGACGTCGGAGTAGGACTTGTTGAACATGTCCTCGCCGATGGAGTTGGCGACGACGTCGTTGACCTCGGCCTCGGAGGGCCAGATGTCCTTGAGGAAGACCGGGTTGCCGTCCTGGTCGGTGCCGAGCGCCTCGGTCGTGATGTCGACCTTCATCGAACCCGCGATGGCGTACGCGACGACCAGCGGCGGGGACGCGAGGTAGTTCATCTTGACGTCGGGGTTGATGCGGCCCTCGAAGTTCCGGTTGCCGGAGAGGACCGAGGTGACCGCGAGGTCGTGGTCGTTGACGGCCTTCGAGACCTCCTCGGGCAGCGGGCCCGAGTTGCCGATGCAGGTGGTGCAGCCGTAGCCGACGAGGTTGAAGCCGACCTTGTCGAGGTAGGGGGTGAGCCCCGCCTTGTCGAAGTAGTCGGTGACGACCTTGGAGCCCGGGGCGAGGGTGGTCTTGACCCAGGGCTTCCGCGTCAGACCCTTCTCCACGGCCTTCTTCGCGACGAGCGCGGCGGCGACCATCACGTACGGGTTCGACGTGTTGGTGCAGGAGGTGATGGCCGCGACCGTCACCGCACCGTGGTCGATCTCGTAGGTCGAGCCGTCGGGGGCGGTGACCGTGGTCGGGTTCGACGGGACGCCGTTGGTGGTGGCCGGGGCGTCGGAGGCCGGGAAGGACTCCTCGCCCGCCTCGTCGGCGGTGGAGACGTAGTTGCGCACGTCGAGCGCGAACTGCTGCGAGGCGTTGGCGAGGACGATGCGGTCCTGCGGACGCTTCGGACCGGCGATCGACGGAACGACCGTGGAGAGGTCGAGCTCCAGCTTCTCCGAGAAGTCGGGCTCGGCGGCCGGGTCGAGCCAGAGGCCCTGCTCCTTGGCGTACGCCTCGACGAGCGCGACCTGCTGCTCGGAGCGGCCGGTGAGCTTGAGGTAGTTCAGCGTCTCGCCGTCGATCGGGAAGATCGCGGCGGTGGAGCCGAACTCCGGCGACATGTTGCCGATCGTGGCGCGGTTCGCGAGGGAGGTGGCGGCGACGCCCTCACCATAGAACTCGACGAACTTGCCGACGACGCCGTGCTTGCGCAGCATCTCGGTGATGGTGAGCACCAGGTCGGTGGCGGTGGTGCCCGGCTTCAGCTCGCCGGTCAGCTTGAAGCCGACGACGCGCGGGATGAGCATCGAGACCGGCTGGCCCAGCATCGCGGCCTCGGCCTCGATGCCACCGACGCCCCAGCCCAGGACGCCCAGGCCGTTGACCATCGTGGTGTGCGAGTCGGTGCCGACCAGCGTGTCGGGGTAGGCCTGGCCGTTGCGGACCATGACCGTGCGCGCCAGGTGCTCGATGTTGACCTGGTGGACGATGCCGGTGCCCGGGGGGACGACCTTGAAGTCGTCGAACGCGGTCTGGCCCCAGCGCAGGAACTGGTAGCGCTCCTTGTTGCGGCCGTACTCCAGCTCGACGTTCTGGCCGAAGGCGTCCTTCGTGCCGAACTTGTCGGCGATGACGGAGTGGTCGATGACCAGCTCGGCCGGGGAGAGCGGGTTGACCTTCGCCGGGTCGCCGCCGAGCTCCTTCACGGCCTCACGCATGGTGGCGAGGTCCACGACGCAGGGGACTCCGGTGAAGTCCTGCATGATCACGCGGGCCGGCGTGAACTGGATCTCCTGCGACGGCTGAGCCTGGGAGTCCCAGTTGCCGAGCGCGCGGATGTGGTCGGCGGTGATGTTCGCGCCGTCCTCGGTACGGAGCAGGTTCTCCAGCAGCACCTTCAGGCTGTAGGGAAGGCGTGCGGAGCCCTCGACCTTGTCCAGCTTGAAGATCTCGTACGACTCGTCGCCCACGCGCAGCGTGCTGCGGGCGTCGAAGCTGTTCGCCGACACGACAGTCTCCTTCAGATTTTTTCGCGCGTTCCGTACATCCTGCCGCCACGACTCCTCGTCGGTCCGCTAAGGTAAGGCTTAGTTAGGTAACCCTTACCGGGTGGCGGCTTCTGGTGCGCCTCGGCAGATATCTCGATGTCGAGATAACTCTAGTACATGACCCCTGGGTACGACGAGGCACGCCCTGGTGTCCCCCGTTGCGATGCCTGTTCCGGGTCGTCGTCGTGGAGGTAGCGGAAATGGAGCTCCACGCTCCCGTCCGCGCCCGCCAGGCAGGACAGCGCCAGATCCGGATCGACCAGCAGCCCCGGCTTCCCGGACCGGCATGGCTCCGCGATGACAGCGAGCGCGACGGCATGGTCGGCAAAGGGTCTCTCGGCGCCCGGACCCCCGTACAGCGTCCAGGTCGCCCCTCCCGCCACAGAGGCCAGGCGGTAGCGGTCAGGGCCGTGGGTGAGGGCGGCGACGGCCTCACCGATGGTGACGCCCCCGGGCACGACACGGGTCTCACCGATCATGTGGTGCGGCGGGACGTCATCGTCTCCCGCATGGACCCTGTCGCGGTCGATGTGCAGCACGAGGCCGTTCACCGGCATCAGACGACTCCGTTCCGCATCTCGCCCGGACGACCGGCCCGCTCCGCGGCGACCGCCACCGTCACGTACCGCATGGTGAAGCTGCCGCCCAGCGCGTCGACGGCCGTGCCGACGGCTTCGAGGACCTCGGCGACCGCGTCCGGCGCGAGGCGCGTGAGGACGCCCTGGGTCGGCAGCTGGTCCAGCCACGCGTCCCGTGTGTACGTCGTCTCCCAGCCGAAGCGCCACTCCTCGGGGGCGGCGAACGCGCCCGCGGCGCGGATTCCGTCGGCCGCCTTCGCGAGCAGCGGCCCGTGACCGTCCCTGGCCCGCTCCGGCGTGCCGCGGACGGAGACCGGCGAGTCGGGGGCCACCCGTTCGTAGGCATCGGCGAAGGCCTCCGCTATCGCGGGCGGCGGCTCATGCACGTTCCAGAAGGCGACGAGGCAGCCGCCGGGCCGCAGCACCCGCGCCGCCTTGGCGGCTCCCGCGGCCGGGTCGACCCAGTGCCAGGCCTGCCCCGCGACCACCGCGTCGAACTCCCGGCCCGCCGGGTCCCACTCCTCGAACGTCGCGACCTCGGCCGTGACCCCGAGCCGCCGCGCCCGGTCCGCCATCCGCCCGTCCGGCTCGACGCCGAGCACGGAACACCCCGCCGCCAGGAACTGCCGGGCGACGATGCCGGTGCCACAGCCGACGTCGAGGACGGCGGCCCCCGGGGCGGCCGCGACGACGCGTGCGACCAGGGCTTCGGGGTAACGGGGCCTGGACCGGTCGTAACGCTCGGCGTCCACGCCGAAGGATTCGGCCATCCGACGGTGCCGGTGCGGCTCGCTCTCAGGGATAGTGGGCATGCGCCCACTTTGAGTGGGCACGCGCCCACTCGTCAACCGGGCGGCAGGAACAGCAGAAGTCGGAGCAAGAGAGGGGCGGAACCCACGTGCCTACAGGGGTGGCCATCCGTGACGTGCGCGAGCAGCTGTTCGCCGCCGCCGAACGCGTCCTGCTCCGGGCGGGGCCGAACGCGCTGACCAGCCGCGCCGTCACCACGGAGGCGGGCTGCGCCAAGGGGGTCCTGCACCGGCACTTCGCCGACTTCGACGTGTTCCTCGCCGAGCTGGTGCGCGACCGCATCGCCGGGGTCGAGGCGCGCGGCACGGTCCTGCGCGGGGCCGCGGGCACGGGCACGGTCGTCGACAACCTCGCCGCCGCGCTGACGGACCTGTTCGGGCCGGTCGCACTGGGCGTCCTCGGCCTGGTCACCGCCCGGGACGGCCTGCGGACCGAGCTGCGCCGAACCACCCCGACGGGCATCCCCCTCCTGACGGAGGCCGGGACGGTCATCACCGCCTACCTGGCGGCGGAGCGCGGCCTCGGCCGTCTCACCGCGGACTCCGACACCGAGACGCTCGGGCTCACGCTGATCGGGAGCGGCCATCTGCTCTTCGCCGGGCGGGAGGGCGACGCGCCCGCGGGCGCCGATGTCCGCCGGGTCGTCGGCACGGTGCTCACCGGGGTGCTCGCCGGGGCGACGGCTCAGCCCGGCCGAGCAGGCTGAGTACGCGACGACGCCCGCACCACGAGCCCGGCCGGTACCGGCACCGGGCCCGAAGGCGCGGTGCCGTCGTTCTCGATGAGGGCGACGAGGACCGCCACGGCGGCGTGTGCCATGTGCTCCGGGGCGAGGGTCACCGTCGTCACGGGCGGAGTCGTGTCCGCGTAGCCGGGATCCTCGCTCGCGCAGACCACGCGCAGGTCGTCGGGGACGCGCAGACCGTGCCGGGCCGCGGCGGTCAGGAGCTGGCGGCCGCCGGGGTCGTACGCGGCATAGACGGCGTCGACGCGGTCCGCGTCCCGCAGCAGCGCGTCGAACGCGTGCCCCTGGTCGTCGGCCACGTCGAAGGGCACGACCAGCGGGGCCGCGCCGCGCTCCGCGCACCACTGCTCGTACGCCGCCGTCACCGCGCGGGCGTAGTGCTCGTCGCCGCTGCCGGACTGCAGGGCGATGCGACGGGCACCGGCGGCCGCGAGGTGGTCGAGCACCTCGCGGGTGGCGCTCTCGTGGTCGTTGTCGACCCAGTGGTCGCCGGGGCGGGGGTCGCCGGGGACGCCGTCGAAGACGAGCGGGATGCCGCGGGCGCGCAGGGCGCGGACCATCGGGTCGCCGCGCGGGCTGTCCACGATCAGCATGCCGTCGACGGCGAGGCTGTGCCAGGAGTCGTCGGCGGCGCGGTCGGCGGGGAGGGTGATGAGGGCGTAGCCGCGCGCGTGGGCGGCGGTGGTGGCCGCGGTGACGGCGCGTGAGAAGTAGGCGATCTCCGTGTAGTTCCAGGCGGCGGGGAACGTGGTGACCGCGACGCCGATCGTGCGGGTGCGGGGCGGCCCCGGTGTGCCGTAGCCGAGCCGGGTCGCCGTCTCGCGGACCCTGCGGCGGGTGGCCTCACCGACCCTGCCGGTGCCGTTGAGGGCGTGCGAGACCGTCGCCGTCGAGACCTCCGCGGCGCGGGCTATGTCGGCGAGAGTCGGCCCTGGCACGCGGCACATCGTACGGAATCCGTCGCCCGGGGCGGGTTCTGGTTAACGGATTACTCGTCGAGGGTTCCACCCACTCGTTTCGTTGCCGCTACGCCTTGGAGTGTGGTCGTGTCCGAACCCGTCGTGTCTCAGCCTGTCGTGTCCCCGTCGGTCGGGTCTCGGCCTGTCGTGTCCCCGTCCGTCGGGTCTCGGCCGGTCGCCTCTCCGTCCTCACCTCCCCCGCTCTCCCGGCGCGGTCTGCTCGCCGCCGCGGGGGCCGCGGGGGCCGTGGGGATCGTCGCCTCGGCCGGGCCCGCCGCCGCCTCGTCCCCGCGCCGGTCCGCCGCCCTCGTCGTGCACAACGCCCGTGTCTTCACCGGCACGTCGAGCCGCGCCCGGCACGAGGCCGTGGCCGTCGGGCGGGACGGGCGGATCCTCGCCGTCGGCACGGACGCCGCCGTCAAGCGCTTCGTCGGGCGGGACACCGACGTCGTGGACGCGCGGGGCGGCACCGTCATGAGCGGCATCCACGACGGGCACGCCCACCCGATGGACGCCGCGAGCCGCTCGCTGCGCCCCTCGCTCGCGGGGGCCGAGCAGACCGTCGAGGAGCTGCGGAAGACGCTGACCGGGTTCCTCAAGGACTCCGCCGACCAGGAGCCCGACGGGTGGCTGGTCGTGGAGGACTGGAACCCGGTCGGGCTGCTGCCGCACGGCACCGCCCCGCACCACTCGATGCTCGACTCCCTGCCGACCCGCCGCCCGATCGCCCTGCGCGGCGGCGACGGCCACAACCTGTGGGCCAACCAGCGCGCCCTGGACATCGCGAAGATCACCGCGACCACGCCCGACCCCGTCGGCGGCAAGATCGTCAAGGGGGCGGACGGCAAGCCGACCGGCGTACTCAAGGACGACGCCCAGCCGCTCGTCTCCCGGCACATCCCTGAACCCGACGGGACCCGGTTGGCGGATGCCGCCGCGAAGACGCTCGCCGAGGCCGCCGCGTCCGGGATCACCACCTTCATGGAAGCCGTGGTCGGGCGCGACGAACTGAAGCTCTATCAGCGCCTCGCCGAGTCGGGCCGCCTCCTCCAGCGCATCGTGCCCGCCCTGCGCGTCGAGACCGACCTGACGAAGGACCCGGCCGCCGCGCTCGCGTATGCGAACGGGCTGCGCGCGGACTTCGAGGACGTACGCGGACTGCGCTTCGGAACCATCAAGGTCTTCCTCGACGGCGTCATCGAGTACCCGGCGCAGACCGCCGCGCTGCTGGAGCCCTACCTGGACAAGGAGGGCAAACCCACCGACCACCGCGGCGACCTGTACGTGTCGGCGGCGGACTACGGACGGCTGAGCGCCGCGTTCAACGCCGCGGGCTGGCAGATGCACGCGCACGCCATCGGGGACCGGGCCGTGCGCACCTCCCTCGACGGGTACGCGTACGCCCTGCGGAAGACCGGCCGCCGTGATCTCCGCAACACCACGGCCCACCTCCAACTGGTCGATCCGGCCGACCTCCCCCGGTTCGCCGCGCTCGGCGCCGTCGCCTGCATGCAGCTCCAGTGGGCCACCCGCAACGTCTGGACCATGGACGCCCTGCTGCCCTACATCGGGGCCGGACGCCACCGTCGGCTCTACCCGGCGCGCAGTCTCCAGAAGCGGCGCGCGGCGCTCGCGGGTGGCTCGGACTGGCCGGTCGACCCTCTGCAGGTCTGGAACCAGATCCGCACCGCGATCGACCGCGAGGGCATGGAGGGAGAGGGCGACCTCAACCGCGCCGAGGAAGGCATCGGTCGTACGTCTTCCCTGCTCATGCACACCCTGGGCACCGCGCGTCAACTCCGCTCGGACCACCTCACCGGCACCGTCGAGAGGGGAAAAACAGCCGATCTCGTGCTGCTCGACCGCGATGTGACGCGGTGTCCGGTGGCCGATATCAGCTCTTCCGAGGTGCGCCTCACGCTCGTCGGGGGCACAGTGGTGCACGACGCGGAGTCGTCGGCAGGACGCGCGGCCGCCGCCCGAGTGACGCGGGCGGCGGCGGGGCCCCGGCCCACGGCGTACGCGTCGGTGCACGGCGGCCGGCATGCCTCGTGCGGCTGCGGCTGAGCCCCCGCGCACCGAACTCGCGCGCGAGGAAAGGCCCCTCGGACGGCCGATCCCCATCTGGCCCACCCCAGCGCGTACGCCATCTCATATCTGAGATAACCTGCGACACATGGCAGACGACTACCTCGTACGCATCGGCAAGCTCATCCGTGACGCCCGGCAGCACCGGGGCTGGACACAGACGCAGCTCGCCGAGGCGCTCAGCACCAGCCAGAGCGCCGTGAACCGCATCGAGCGCGGCAACCAGAACATCAGCCTTGAGATGATCGCCCGGATCGGCGAGGCTCTCGACAGTGAAATCGTCTCGCTCGGGTACGCGGGCCCCATGCATCTGCGAGTTGTCGGCGGCCGTCGGCTCTCCGGCGCCATCGACGTCAAGACGAGCAAGAACGCGTGCGTGGCGCTGCTCTGTGCGTCCCTCCTCAACAAGGGCCGCACGGTGCTGCGCCGCGTCGCCCGCATCGAGGAGGTGTACCGCCTCCTGGAGGTGCTCAACTCCATCGGCGTGCGCACCCGTTGGATCAACGACGGCGTCGACCTGGAGATCGTGCCGCCCGCCAAGCTGGACATGGACGCCATCGACGCGGAGGCGGCCCGCCGCACCCGCTCGATCATCATGTTCCTCGGCCCGCTCCTGCACCGCATGGACCACTTCAAGCTGCCGTACGCGGGCGGCTGTGACCTGGGCACCCGCACGATCGAGCCACACATGATCGCGCTGCGCCGGTTCGGTCTGGACATCGCGGCGACCGAGGGGCTGTACCACGCCGAGGTGGCGCGCGACGTCGCCCCCGACCGCCCCATCGTCCTCACCGAGCGCGGGGACACCGTCACCGAGAACGCGCTGCTGGCCGCGGCGCGCAGCGCGGGCACGACGGTCATCCGCAACGCGTCCTCGAACTACATGGTCCAGGACCTGTGCTTCTTCCTGGAGGCGCTCGGCGTCGAGGTCGAGGGCATCGGCACGACCACTCTGACCGTGCACGGCGTCCCCACCATCGACGTCGACGTCGACTACTCCCCCTCCGAGGACCCGGTCGAGGCGATGAGCCTGCTGGCCGCCGCCGTCGTCACGGAGTCGGAGCTGACGGTGCGCCGGGTGCCGATCGAGTTCCTGGAGATCGAGCTCGCGGTCCTGGAGGAGATGGGGCTCGACCACGACCGCAGCGCGGAGTACCCGGCCGACAACGGCCGGACGCGCCTGATCGACCTCACCGTGCGGCCCTCCAAGCTGGAGGCGCCGATCGACAAGATCCACCCGATGCCGTTCCCGGGCCTGAACATCGACAACGTCCCCTTCTTCGCGGCCATCGCGGCGGCGGCGCAGGGCAAGACGCTGATCCACGACTGGGTCTACGACAACCGGGCGATCTACCTCACGGACCTCAACCGCCTCGGCGGCCGTCTGCAGCTCCTGGACCCGCACCGGGTGCTCGTCGAGGGCCCGACCCGCTGGCGCGCCGCCGAGATGATGTGCCCGCCCGCGCTGCGCCCCGCCGTGGTCGTGCTGCTCGCGATGATGGCGGCCGAGGGCACGTCGGTGCTGCGCAACGTGTACGTGATCAACCGCGGCTACGAGGAGCTGGCGGAGCGCCTGAACTCGGTGGGCGCGCAGATCGAGACGTTCCGGGACATCTGACCGGGCCGGGACCGCCGGGGGCCGTGGGGCCCCGGCGGTCCTCTCGGTCCCGACTAGCCGCCCGACGCGGCGAGTTCCTTGAGGTCGACCGTCTCGTCCTTGCCCGGCGCCTTCGGGCTCACGGGCTTGCCGTAGTCGCCGAACGTCGCGTCGTTGGGGGCGTCGCCGCCCTTCGTGGTGACGCGGAGGATGTACGGCTTGCCCTCCGTGGCGACGTACATCGTGTTCGTCTCGCCGCCGGAGCCCTTCTTCGTCAGGGCGATCGCGTCCTTGCCGTCGACGGACGTCGTCTCGCCCTTCTTCATGCCCTTGCGCTCGGACTTGTTCTCGTCCATCGACGCGACCAGGCCCTGCTTGTCGCACATGCCGGCGGTGGAGGCGTCGTCGGCGGGCATCTTGACCCACTTGTCGGCGACCTCGGACAGCACCTTCTCGGAGCCGGGCTGGTTCTTCAGCGCCGTCTTCCAGTACTGCTCGTTGCCGCGCATGTACAAGGTGCCGTCCGTGTGCCGCACCTCGGCCTTCGAGCCACCGGTGCCGATCGACCCCTCGCAGTTCTTCTCCTGATCGACCGCGATGTCCAGGCTCACCGGCTTGCCGTCCTGCCGCATGTCGCCCTTGATGCGCATGGAATCGGCGCCCTTGGTGGCCGCGACCGCCTTGGACGCGATCTGGTCGGCGCTGTCCTTGGCGAACGGCTCGTCGGAGCCGCCTCCGTCGTCGCTGTCGCCACAGCTCGACAGCAGCGCCGCCGTGAGCACCGTAATTCCGATGACACCCGAAACCCTTCGTGTACGCACGCGGTAACCCCTTCCGCGGAACTCTCGGACGTTCCGTCGCCCACGACCCCAGTGGTCGTGGTCGTCGCCGGTTACCCCGCGATCCGTACGTTGCACCCGGTAGCGGGCATTCCGCCTTCCCGGAGAACGTCGGTGCATGACGCCGGAAACCGGGGGTAACAGGGGCATCAGTTCCCTTCAGCAGTTCCCCCCACCGACACCTGTACAGGAGTGCTTTCATGCTGCAGGCGCACCCCACCGTCCTCTCCGACCTGGTCGAACGCTACGAATCGCTCCACGCGAAGACGGACCGCGCCGCGGTGGACCCCGCACTGCGCCAACAGCTCGACGACGTCACGTACACGCTGTGCGTGATCACCGGCACCCGCTCCCTGGAGCAGGCTCTCGCCGCGGCCCGTCGACGGGCCGGAGGGGGACGCGGTCAGGCGAGCACGGCCGTCCCGTCCAGTTCGACCAGTGCTTCCTCGTCCCACAGCCGCACGATGCCCACCACCGCCATCGCCGGATAGTCGCGGCCCGCCAACCGCTTCCAGATGCGGCCCAGTTCGGGGGCGCAGGCGCGGTAGTCGGCGACGTCCGTGGCGTAGACCGTGACGCGGGCGAGGTCGGCGGGGGTGCCGCCCGCGTGGCGGAGGGCCGTGAGGAGGTTGGTCAGGGCCCGCTCGAACTGCTCGGGCAGGGTCGATCCGGTGACCTTGCCCGCACCGTCCAGCGCGGTCTGCCCGGCGAGGAAGACGAGGCGTGAGCCGGTCGCGGTGACGGCGTGCGAGAAGCCGGTGGGCGGGGAGAGTTCGGCGGGGTTGACGCGGTGCAGGCTGCTCATGCGGGCGGCTCCTCCTGGTGGGCGTACAGCTCCTTGGCGATGATGGTGCGCTGGACCTCGCTCGCGCCCTCGTAGATGCGGGGCGCGCGGACCTCGCGGTAGAGGTGTTCGAGGAGGTGGCCGCGGCGCAGTGCGCGGGCGCCGTGCAGCTGGACCGCCGCGTCGACCACGTACTGGGCGGTCTCCGTGGCGATGAGCTTCGCCATGGCGGCGCGCCGGGCGATGCCGGGGCTCTGCGGGCCCTCGCGGTCGTACGCCGCCGCTGCCGCGTACACCATCAGACGGGCCGCCTCCGTGCGCGTGGCCATCTCGGCGACCTGGTGACCGACGGACTGCAGGTCCTTCAACGTGCCGCCGAACGCGGTCCGTTCGGCCGTGTGGGCCAGCGTGGCGTCGAGTGCGGACTGCGCCATGCCGACCGCGAAGGCGCCGACGCTCGGCCGGAACCGGTTGAGGGTGGTCATCGCGACCCGGAAGCCGCGGTCGACCTCGCCGAGCACGTCGTCGCCGTCGACCCGCACGCCGTCGAAGGCGAGGGCGCCGATGGGGTGCGGGGAGAGCATGTCGAGGGGTGTGCCGGTGAGGCCCGCGCGGTCGGCGGGGACCAGGAACGCGGTGACGCCGCGGGACCCCGCACCCGGGGACGTACGGGCGAAGACGCTGTAGAAGTCGGCTTCGGGCGCGTTGGAGATCCAGCACTTCTCGCCGGTGAGGCGCCAGCCGCCGGACCCGTCCCGCTCCGCCGCGAGGCTCAGGGCCGCCGCGTCCGAGCCCGCGCCCGGCTCGGAGAGCGCGAAGGCCGCGACGGCGTGCCCCGCACGGACGGGCGGCAGCCACCGCTCCCGCTGCGCGGCCGAGCCGTGGGCGTGCACGGGGTGGGCGCCGAGGCCCTGCAGGGCGAGGGCGGTCTCCGCCTCCGTGCAGGCGTACGCGAGGGATTCGCGCATCAGGCAGAGGTCCAGGGCGCCCGCGCCCCGCGCGCGGACACCGGCCCCTTCCCCGGGCTGCTCCCCGCTCGCCCCCCGCTCCTCGAACAGGCAGTCCAGCAGGCCCAGTTCGCCGAGCTCGGCGACCAGCGGCCGGTTCACATGGCCGGGCTCACCCTTCTCCGCCAGGGGGCGCAGCCGCTCGGCGGCCAGTGTCCGCAGCTCCGCACAACGGGCGGTTTGTTCAGGATTGAGCGAGAATGCCGTCATCCCGGACCCCTCCTTTATCGCGCACCGTTGACTGTCGTCACCATCACGATACGCTCATGGAGCGAGCCCACCACAGCGCCCGACCGGCAGGCAAGGGGGCAGAGCCGCCATGGAACCCACCGGCAATCCAGCCAACCCGGGGCTGACACCATCCGGCCACGTCGACACGTTCGCCCGGGACCACCTCCCGCCGCGCGAACGGTGGCCCGTACTGGTCCACGACCGGCCCGAACTGCACTACCCCGACCGCCTCAACTGCGGCGCGGAGCTCCTCGACCGGTCCGCCGAACGGTTCGGCGCCGAGCGACCCGCCTTCCACGCGCCGTCCGGCGAGACCTGGACGTACGGCACGCTGCGGGAGCACGTCGACCGGATCGCGCACGTGCTGACCGGCGAACTCGGCGTACGGCCCGGCCAGCGCGTCCTGCTGCGCGGGCCCACCACGCCGTGGCTCGCGGCCTGCTGGCTCGCGGTGATGAAGGCAGGCGCGGTCGCCGTGACCGTCCTCGCCCAGCAGCGCTCGCAGGAGCTCGCCACCATGTGCGAGATCGCCGAGGTGCGGCACGCGCTCTGCGACATCCGGTCGGTCGACGACCTGATCAAGGCAGGCGTGCCGGGCCTGAGCGTCACCACGTACGGCGGCGAGGGCCCCGACGACCTCCTCGCGCGCGCCGCCCGCCATCCAGGGCGGTACGAGGCGGTGGACACGGCGGCCGACGACGTCGCACTGATCGCGTTCACCTCCGGCACGACGGGCCGCCCCAAAGGCTGCATGCACTTCCACCGCGACGTGCTCGCCATCGCCGACACCTTCGCGCGGCACATCCTCAAGCCGGTGCCCGACGACGTCTTCGCGGGCAGCCCGCCGCTCGGCTTCACCTTCGGGCTCGGCGGCCTCGTCATCTTCCCGCTGCGCTTCGGCGCCTCCTCCGTGCTGCTCGAACAGGCGGGCCCCAAGCAGCTGTTGCCCGCCATCGGACGGTACGGCATCACCGTGCTCTTCACCGCGCCCACCGCGTACCGCACGATGCTGGACCAGCTCGACGCGCACGACGTCTCCTCGCTGCGCCGCTGCGTCTCGGCCGGCGAGAACCTCCCCGCGGCCACCTGGCAGGCCTGGCACCAGCGCACCGGACACCGCGTCATCAACGGCATCGGCGCGACGGAGCTGCTGCACATCTTCATCTCCGCCGCAGACGACGCGATCAGGCCCGGCACCACGGGACGCCCCGTACCGGGGTGGCACGCGCGCGTGGTCGACGACTCCGGCGCCCCGGTGCCGGACGGCGAACCGGGACTGCTCGCCGTGCGCGGCCCGGTGGGCTGCCGCTACCTCGCCGACGACCGCCAACTGCAGTACGTGCGGCACGGCTGGAACGTCACGGGCGACACCTACGTCCGCGACCCCGACGGCTACTTCCGCTATGTCGCCCGCGCGGACGACATGATCATCTCGGCCGGGTACAACGTCGCGGGCCCCGAGGTCGAGGAGGCCCTGCTGCGCCACCCGGACGTCGCCGAGACGGCGGTCGTGGGACGCCCCGACGAACTGCGCGGCCAGATAGTGGTGGCATACGTCGTCCCGCGCGAAGGAGCGCGCCCGGACGCGGACCGGCTGCGCGAGTTCGTCAAGGGCGAGCTCGTGCCGTACAAGTGCCCGCGCGAGATCGTCTTCCTGGACGCGCTCCCGAGGACGGCGACGGGGAAGCTGCAGCGCTTCCGGCTGCGGACACAGCCGCCGCAGGAGCCGGGCCCGTAGAGTGATCACGTGTCCGAGCAGCACACTCCACGGTCCCTGATCGTCACCTTCTACGGCGCCTACGGCCGGGCCGCGCCCGGCCCCGTCCCGGTGGCCGAGCTGGTGCGCCTCCTCGCGCCGGTCGGCGTCGACGCGCCGTCGGTGCGGTCCTCGGTGTCCCGGCTGAAGCGGCGCGGTCTCCTCGTGCCCGGACGCACGGAAGCGGGCGCGGCAGGATACGCGCTCTCGCCCGACGCCGGCCAGCTCCTGGAGGACGGCGACCGCCGCATCTACGGCCCGTCGCCCGCGCGGGCGACGGGCGGCTGGGTCCTCGCCGTCTTCTCCGTCCCCGAGGCCGAGCGCCACAAGCGGCACGTGCTGCGCTCCCGCCTCGCGGGCCTCGGCTTCGGCACGGCGGCACCCGGCGTCTGGATCGCCCCCGCCCATCTCTACGAGGAGACCAGGCACACCCTGGAACGCCTCCAACTCGCCTCGTACGTGGACCTGTTCCGCGGCGAGCACCTGGGCTACGCACCGACGGCCGAGGCCGTCGCGCGCTGGTGGGACCTCTCCTCCCTGGCCAAGCAGCACGAGGCGTTCCTGGACCGCCACGAGCCGGTGCTGCGTTCCTGGGAGGCCCGGGGGGACACGCCCCCGGCCCCCGAGGAGGCGTACCGCGACCATCTCCTGGCCCTCGACTCCTGGCGCCGGCTCCCCTACGCCGACCCGGGTCTGCCCGCCGCTCTGCTGCCCTCGGACTGGCCGGGCGCCCGCTCGGCGGCGGTGTTCGCGGCGCTCGACGAGTGGCTCCGGGAGGCCGGGGCGCGGTTCGTGCACCCCGCATAGGCTGGCCCCGGATTCGGTGGTCCTGGGCTCGGGAGGAGTCGGCGGATGGACGCAGACGTGCTGCGCTGGAGCGCGTACCGCAGTGTGCCGTGGAAGAACGGCGGCGGTATCACCAGGGAGGTCGCGGACGGCACCGACTGGCGGGTGAGCGTCGCGGACGTGGCCGGGGACGGCGCGTTCTCCGTCTTTCCCGGCCTCGACCGCGTGATCACTCCGGTCGAGGGCGAGGGCATGGTCCTGACCGTGGACGGGACCGCGTGGCCGGTCGGGCCGCTGAGCCCCTTCGCCTTCCCCGGCGACGCGACGACGGACTGCCGGGTGACGGCGGGCGCGGTGCGCAACATGAACGTGATGACCCGCAGGGGCCGGGCGACGGCGCAGGTGGAGACCGTCACCGTCACCGCCGCGCAGGAGGCGGAGGCGGCGTGCGCCGCGGGCGAGACCCTGCTGGTCATGGCCGTCACCGAAGGGATCGCCGTCGGTGGGGCGGCCGGGCGGGAGGCCTCGCTGGGCCGTCTCGACTGTGTACGCCGGGACGGCCCGGGGGCGTTGACGGTCCGGGGCGTGGGCACGGTGGCCCTGATCAGGATCACCGTGACGCGCTGAGGGCGGGGCGGCTCAGTCGGCCAGTCTCAGCCTCTGTTTGGGGGCGTCCGTGCGGCCGGTCTGGGGCCTGCGGCTGCCCGCGCGGTACTGGGCGGGCCAGGTCGCGCCCGGTCCGGTGTACTCCTGTTCGGCGGCGGCGTGCAGAGTCCAGTGGGGGTCGTAGAGGTGGGGGCGGGCCAGGGCGCAGAGGTCGGCGCGGCCCGCCAGGAGCAGGGAGTTGACGTCGTCCCAGGAGGAGACGGCGCCGACGGTGATCACCGGGA
>NZ_LIPN01000483.1 GCF_001418325.1 Streptomyces atriruber
CAGGGTCAGCCCGCCCCACCCGTACGCCCGCGCCCTCGGCCTGATCACGGTCGTCCTGCTCGGCGCCTGGCTGGGACTGCTCGTCATCGGCAGCGTGCGCGCGCCGGTCGGCCCGATGGACACCCGCATGGCCCTGCGCCCGTCCGTCTCCGGCGGCACGAAGATCGACGTCTCCCCGCTCGGCGCCCTGGAGCTCCGCTCCCACACGGCCCCCATCCGCCTGGACGTCGACGTGGACCGCCTGGACCCGGTGCGCTCCCAGGCCCTGGTCGACCACCCCGAGCGGCTCGCCGGCCTCCAGGACGAGGTCGCGCGCGACGTCGGCCACGGCACGCTCGACCTCGCCGTGCGCTCCTGCGTCGCCGTCGTCTGCGGCGCGACCGCACTGGGCCTTGCCGTCTACCGCCGCCCGCGCCGCGCCCTGGCCGCGGGCGGCCTCGCGCTCACCCTCCTCGCGGCGTCCGGCACGGCGGCGTACGCCACCTGGAACCCGAAGTCCGTCCTGGAGCCGAAGTTCTCCGGCCTGCTCAGCAGCGCCCCCTCCGTCGTCGGCAACGCCCGCAGCATCGTCAGCGAATTCGACGTCTACCAGCAGGAGTTGGCGCGCCTGGTCACCAACGTCACGAAGCTCTACGACGTGACGTCCACGCTCCCCGCGTACCAGCCGGACCCCACCACCATGCGCGTCCTGCACGTCTCGGACATCCATCTGAACCCGGCGAGCTGGAAGATCATCTCTTCCCTGGTCGACCAGTACGACATCGACGTCATCGTCGACTCCGGCGACACCATGGACCACGGCTCGGCCACCGAGAACAGCTTCCTGGACCCGGTCGAGGACCTCGGCGCGCCCTATGTGTGGGTGCGCGGCAACCACGACTCGCACACCACCCAGCGCTACCTGCAGCGCTTCAAGAACGTCCACGTCCTCGACGACGGCAGGGCCGAGACCGTCGCGGGCCTGCGCTTCGCCGGCATCGGCGACCCGCAGTACACCCCCGACCGCTCGGAGAAGGCCGGCGGCGACTCGGTCGAGCACATGGCCGGCATACGTCTCGCCTCCGCCCTGCGCGCCGAACGCGCGGCGGGCACCCCGGTCGACGTGGCCGTCGCCCACAACCCGACGGCGGCACGCGAGACGGACGGCGAAGTGCCGCTGGTCCTCGCGGGCCACGTCCACCACCAGGAGATGGAGGTCATGGAGGGCGGCACGCGGCTGCGCATCGAGGGTTCGACGGGCGGCAGCGGGCTGCGCGCGGTCGAGGGCAAGTACCCCGATCCGGTCCAGGCGTCGATCCTCTACCTGGACCGCACGACCAAGCGGCTGCAGGCCTGGGACGAGATCAGGCTGGGCGGCCTGGGCCTGACGAAGGCGGAGGTCAGCCGCCATCTCCCCAAGGAGAACCGGCCCGGCGCACCACCTGCCACGACCTCGCCCTCCCCCTCCTCCGCCCGGTCCTCCGGGGAGCCTCCCGCGGACCACCGATAACCGTTTTGGCGATAGCTCCCCGCATCCCATATGCTTCTCACGTCCCCGACGCGCTGCAAAGCGCCCAGGCGGGCCTCTTAGCCCTCATCGTCTAGTGGCCCAGGACGCCGCCCTTTCAAGGCGGTAGCACGGGTTCGAATCCCGTTGGGGGCACGCAACACCTTGTGCGAGACTAGTGCTCGCACAACGCTTGGTCCTGTGGAGCAGTTTGGAGTGCTCGCCACCCTGTCAAGGTGGAGGCCGCGGGTTCAAATCCCGTCAGGACCGCTTGCAGATCACCTCGGTGAACTGCGTGGCTGGGTAGCTCAGTTGGTACGAGCGATCGCCTGAAAAGCGATAGGTCGCCGGTTCGATCCCGGCCCCAGCCACCTCTTCCGGAAGCCCCGCCTCGGCGGGGCTTCCGTCGTTTTCCCCCCTCCCGCCGGTCCCCCACCGCCGGTGCTACCCGGCAGGGGCCACCGCATGGGCCGGTGCGGACTCCCGCCCGCCCGGATGCCGGTGCCGCCATACCCAGAACACCGCCGAGGACAGCAGCGCCCATCCGCCGAGCACCAGGAACGGGAACGCGTGCTGGTGCCCGCCGAAGTACACCGCCGTGTGCTGCGCGTTCACCGACGCCCCCGGCGGCAGCCACCGCCCGATGTGCCCGAGCACGGAAGGGAGCAGCGGCCACGACACCGCGCCCCCGGACGACGGATTCCCCAGGAGCACCATCAGCCCCCACGTCGGGATCATCGCCCAGCGCCCGAACATCGTGTTGAACATCGTGAAGACCATCCCCGACGCGAACATCGTCAGCGCCAGGATCAGCCAGGACTCCACGAAGGGCAGATCCACCGCCCCCAGCCACCAGTCCACGACCGCCGAGATGACGAAGGCGCCGAGCAGCGCGTACAGCGCGGTGAAGCCGATCCGCTCCGCCGGATTCAGCCCGCGCGCGTGCACGCTCAGCTGGATCGCCCCCACGAAGCCGATGATCACGGCCGCCAGCGAGATGTAGAAGATGGCGAGTCCGCGCGGGTCGCCCTCCTGCAACGGCTTGATGTCCCGCACGGCGACCGGGACGCCGACCTTCTCCCCCACCTTCGGCGCGGTCTCCGCGAGCACCTGCGCGACGGAGGCGCCGGACGCCCCGGAGACGTCCAGCGTCACCTTGTCCCCGCCGCGGGCCACGTCGAGGATCGCGAAGACCTTCTGCTCCTCCACGTCGAGTCGCGCCGCCTCCCGGCTGTCGTACCGGTGCACCTCCAAGGAGGCGTTCAGCGCCTTCTCCATGCCGTCGAGGAAGGCCTTGCCGCGGGCCGAGTCGCCCTTGTCCCGCACGTCGACCACCGCGGTGGGGATGTGGTGCGGGGTGGGCTTCGCCATGGAGAAGGTGTACGACCCGGCGAAGAGCCCGGCGGCGGCCGCCAGGATGAACACCAGCACGATCGCGGGCAGGAAGGGCGACTGCTTGAACGCGTCCCACCGCTCGCTCCGGGTGGGAACGCGCCCGTGCGCGCCGTGCTGGTGCGGCTCCGGCTCATGATCAGGCATACGAACACGCTAAACCACGTATAAGCATCCTTCTCACTCGGTAACGGACGAAGACGACTTACTCCGCCGACGCCACCCCCGCACCCCCAGCA
>NZ_LIPN01000484.1 GCF_001418325.1 Streptomyces atriruber
CTGGCCGACCGCCTCGGCGACGGCACTCCGCAGCCCGCCTACCCGGCCGCCGAACAGCTCGCACAGGCCGAGCACCGGCTCGCCGCGCTGCACGACCGCACGACCGCCGATGCGGCACTGCCCGCTCGGGCCGTGCGGCGCGCCTTTCGCGCCATGGACGCGGAAGTGGCTTCCCTGCGAGCCGAGTTGGAGCGGCCGGGCGCCCTCTGGACGGGCGGCCCCTGCCACGGCGACCTGCATCTGTCGCACCTGCTGTGGCAGCCGCCCACCCTGATCGACCTCTCCACCCCGAGCACCGCTCCCACCGCACCGGGCTGGGCCGCGCAGTCACCGCTGGAGGACCTCGTCGCGCTGCAGCGAGGCCTGGAGTACTTCGCCGCGGACGAGGCCGCCTTCGAGACCGCCGGCCGCCTGGAGGTCGACTCCCTGGAGACCATGCTCGGCTCGCTCGACGGCGCACCCCACCTGCCCGCGGCCCAACAGGACCAACTGCGGCAGGTGTTCGCGGTCGCGGACCACTGGCGGGAGCGCGTGCGCGAGCTGCTCCTCGGCCCCGCGTCCGCCGGACCGCTGCGGCGGCTGCTCTATCTGCGCCGACTGCTCCACGAACTCGCCTACAACCACGCGCACACGCGCCCCTACCACGCCGCGATCGACCTGCGCCACGCCCTGCGGCTCGGCGAGGGCGGCAGCGGCGCCCACCGCGAACCCGAGGACGTGAGGCCGTGATGACTTCCGAGACCGGCGTACCGGTCGAGCCCCGCATGCACATCATCGAGACCTACTTCGAGTGCTGCGGCTTCGACCACACCTTCTTGCAGGGCGGCACCTCGGTGTACCTGTGGAACCTCTCGCGGGCCTTCGCCGCGCGCGGCCACCGGGTCTCCATCGTCACTCCGGCGCACGGCAGGCTGGACGACCTGCGGTCGCGCTACGACGTGGAGGACCTGCCGTACGAGGACACGTACACCCTTCCGCTCGTCCTGGACCCGCAGGTCTGGCGGGGCTTCCCCGCCGAGGCCGCGATCGAGCTGCGCACGACGGCGCACCGCATCCGGCTGGACGGCGTCGACCTGTACTTCCTCTCCAACGACCACCTCGACCGGCTGCCGACCACGTTCTATCCGCCCTACTCCGCCAAGGGCCGCGACCTGGTCTTCTTCAAGCCGCTCGTCTTCCAGGTCGACAGCGTGCGGTTCCTGCGCGGCTGGTTCGGCGACGAGCGGGCGATCGTGCACGCGCACGAGCCGTACTACCACTATCTGCTGCCCGCCGCGCTGCGCGACGACCCGGCGAAACTGGTCGTCAGCACGGTGCAGAGCAATATGCCGATCGCGAAGAAGGTGTACGGGCCGAAGGTTCGGCGGCTCCTCGAACTCCTCGACGCCAAGGCCGAGTCGACGACTCACGCGCAACGCGGGGAAGGCCCGTATCCGGCGGCCGTTCTCCAGTACCAGCAGCTCACCCACCTCCACTACGCCTACCCGCCCGACCACGTCGCGCTCTACGAACTCACCGCCGAGCACTCCGACCTGATCGATTTCCTCTCCCCCGGGCAGCTGGACTTCTACGCCTCCTTCCGCGACACCCCGTTCGCCGAGCTCTTCGAGCGGCTTCCGATGGCGGATGTCGTGCGGCGCAACGCTCACAAGATGTTCGTGGGCGGGTGCGCCATCTCCGACGAGTGGCTCGCCCGGGACCCGGCCGACGTCGACCGGGCGGACGTGCTCGGCGGCCTCGGCCTCGATGCCGCCCTGCCCACCTTCTTCCACAACGCGCGTTACGCGGTCCACCACAAGGGCCAGGTGGAGCTGGTCCGGGCCGTGGACCGGGTGCTGAGCGAGGGGCTCGCCGCCAACTTCGTGCTGCGCTGCATCGCCGGAGAGGGCATCGACGACCCCTACTTCCACGAGGTCGCGCGACGGCACGCGGGCCGACTGCACCTGGAGTGGGAGCGGGTCGACGAGCAGCGGGTGTTCGCGTACGCCGCGAGCTGCGACTTCTGCCTCTTCCCGTCCAAGTTCGAGATGGACACCTTCCTGATCGCGCAGGGCGAGGCGATGGCGTGCGGCGCCGTGCCCATCGCCACCGACCAGGAGGGCATGGCGCACTTCCGGCACGCCGAGGGCCCCGCGACGGGCACCGGATTCGCCGTGAACCGGTCGTTCGCCGAGGACGACGAGCTGCTCACCGCGGCGCTCGCCGACCGGATCCGGGAGGCGGTGACGCTGTGGTCCGACGAGCCGGACCGCTACCGGGAGCTGTCGGCGCGGGCGTCCGCCGTCGCGCGCGCCTTCACCTGGGAGCGCTGCGCCGAGCTGCATCTGGCCGCCTTCGGCCGCCTCTGGCGGGGCGAGCCCACCGAGCCGCCCGTCCGACTCGCCCTGCGGCACGGCTGGTTCGAGCAGCTGCGGGACACGGCGGCGGAGGCCGAGGCGGTCAAGGAGGCGGCCGTCGCGCACGGCGCCGTGGACGTCTACGAGCGCCACGCGCCCCTGGACGCCGAGGCCGCGCGCCGGATCTTCGGCACGGCCTGGCGACGGGCCGACTTCGCCGCCTGCGAGCGGGTCGTCGACCGGGCGCCGGGCGGGGCGATTCCGCGGCGGGACGTGGACCGGCTGCGCGGTCGCTGCCGCGTGGGCGCCGACGGCCGCATCGTCTACCGGCTCCCGCACGCGGAGCGCGTCGAGCTGATCACCCCCTCCGAAACGGGCGCGGACGGCCGCGCCCTCCCCCGCGTACAGCCCCTGGAGCGCACCGCACCGGGCGAGTTCAGCGGCCCGGCACCCGATGGGCCCGGGGCACGGCTGCTCCTGACGCTGTCCTCGGGGCGCGTGACATGGGACGAGGTGCACCATGGCTGATCCGGACGCGACGCACGCGACGGGCGCGGTCCGCACGGTGCTGCTCGCGGGCGGCGAAGGGCGGCGCATGGGGCCGCTCGGTGCGGGGCGGCTCAAGCCGCTGGTGCCGTACGGCGGGGCCTGCCGTCTCATCGACTTCAGCCTCGCCAACGCGCGGTCCTCGGGCCTCGGCGAGGTGCTGCTGCTCTCCCAGCACGAGGAGCGGCAGCTCATGGACGACCTGCACCGGGTGTGGAACCAGGGGCCTGACTTCCGGGTGCACTTCGGCCCGTACGACACCGCGTACGCCACCTCCGAGGCCGCGCTTCCGGCGGAACTGCCCGCCCGCACCTGGCCGTTGGAGCGGGGCACCGCGGACGCGCTGATCCGCAAGAGCAGGTACGTCTTCGAGGGCGCCGACGGCCGACGCGATCCGGAGCACGTCCTCGTCCTGCACGCCGACCACGTCTACCGCTTCGACTACCGGCCGCTGATCGACGCCCACCGCGCCTCGGGCGCGGCGCTCACCCTGGCGTACCAGCGCATCGACCCGCGCTGGGTGCACCTGTTCGGCATGGTCGAGTTCGACCCGCGCGGGCGGCTCACCGCGTTCGTGGAGAAGCCGGAGGTCGCCACGAGCGACCTGGTGTTCGCGGCCTTCTGCGTCTTCGACGCGGCCGTGCTGCGCCGGTACCTGGAGCTGCTGGACGGCACCGGCTGGCAGCACGACATCAGCAGGGACGTGATCCCGGCGATGCTCGCGGCCGGCGAGCACATCCGCGGCCACGAGGTGGCGGGGCACTGGGAGGACATCGGCACCGTCGAGCGCTACCACCGCGCGCACCTCGCCCTCGCCGCCTCTCCCACGGCCGGACTCCCCGTCGGGCGCATGCCGTGGACCGTGGCTCCGGACGTGCGGCGCGCCTGGGTGTCGGACCGCTTCGGGGTGCGCGCGTCGGTGGTCCCCGCGGACCTGGTCAACGACGGCCGGGTGGAGGACAGCGTGCTCTTTCCCGGCGTGCGCATCGGCGCGGGTGCCCGGGTGCGCCGCAGCGTGGTGCTGCCCGGCGCCAGGATCCCCGCGGGCGCCGACATCGACTCGGCGGTCGTCCTGGAGGACGGGCACATCCAGCAGACGGACATCCGGCAGACAGCATCCGGCATCCACGAGACAGAGGGAGCACGCGCATGAGCGAGCCGCAGTACGACGTCCTGGTGGTCGGCGGCGCCGGGGTGGACACCATCGTTCGCGTCGAGGCGCTGCGCCTGCCGCCCGGCGACTCGGTGTTCGTGCCGCCCGTGTACGACTACGTGGCGCACACCGGCAACGGGGTCGCGCTCGGCTGGCACGCCCTCGGCCTGGCCACCAAGTTCATCGACTTCCTCGGGGACGACGTGCAGGGCCGCTCCGTCCTCGACGCGTACGCCACCCGCGGCCTCGACTTCAGCCACGTGGTGTCGCCGCACGGCACGCCGCGCGGCGTCAACCTGGTCGACCCGCAGGGCCGCCGCTTCTCCTTCTACGACGGCCGGCACCCCGCGGACCTGCGGCTGCCGCGCGACTTCTACCTGCCGCACCTGGAACGCGCCCGGCACGTCCACCTCTCCATCACCGGCACCAACCGCGACATGTACGACGACATCCGCAGGCTCGGCGTGACCTGTTCGACGGACCTGCACGACTGGGACGGGCACAACCCGCACCACCGCACCTACGCCCTCGCCTCCGACCACGTCTTCCTCAGCGCGGCCGCGATCCACGACCGGCTCGACGAGGTGCTGCGCTCGATCCTCGACGACGGCAGGGCGCGCCTCGTCGTCGCCACGGACGGCGCGGACGGCTGCCACGTCCTGGAGCGCGGCGACACGGAGGTGCGGCACTTCCCCGCGGTGCGGCCGGAGCGGCCCGTGGTCGACAGCAACGGCGCGGGGGACGCCTTCGTCACCGCGTTCCTGCACTCCCTCTTCGAGGGGCGGCCGGTGGCGGAGTGCGTGCTCGCCGGGTCCGTGTCCGGGGCGTTCGCCTGCGGCAGCGCGGGCACCCACACCGAGTTCATCGACCTGCTGGGGCTGCGGAGCGCGTGTGCGCGCGCGAGCGCCGCGGCGGCCGGCTGAGGGAGCGGCAGGCACGTGCACATCATCAACTTCTCGTACGAGTGCGGCGGTTTCGACAACCGGCTGATGCGGGGCGGTCTCTCGCCGCTGGTCTGGAACCTGTCCCGCGCATACGCGGCACGCGGTCACCGCGTGTCGGTGATCACCCCGGCGCACGGCCATCTCGACCGGCTCCGGGAGACGTTCCCGGTCGAGGAGCTCGACTACCGCGCCGACCACGTGGTGCCGCTCGTCCTCGACCCCAAGGTGTGGCCCGGCCATCCGGCGGAGATCGCTGTCGAGCTGACCACGCGCGCCTACCGGCTCCGCCTCGACGGCGTGGACGTGTACTTCCTGTCCAACGCGTATCTGGACCTGCTGCCCGACCGGCTCTACCCACCGCCCGGTCTGGAGGGCAGGGACCTGGCGTACTTCAAGCCGCTGGTCTTCCAGGTGGACGGGGTGCGCTTCCTGAGGTCCGGCGCGGTCTCCGAGGCGGCCGGGCCGGAGCCCTCGATCGTCCACGGCTTCGAGCCGTACTACCACTACCTGCTGCCGCCGGTGCTCGCCGCCGACCCGCGGCACCGCACCGTGAGCACCGTCGCGGCCAACGCGCCGGTCGGCCAGCAGGTCTACCGGCCGCAGGTGGCACGTCTCCTCACGCTGCTCGGGGCCGACGAGGCCATCGACCTCGACGCGCTCGACGGCCCGCTGCCACCGGAGGACAGCGCGGCGGCCACCGTGGCGCGGGCGCTGGCGGGCACGCGGATGCACCAGGAGCGCCGACCCGATCACGTCGGCGTGTTCCCCCTGGTCGCCGCGCACGCGGACCTCGTCGACTTCGTCTCGCCCGGCCAACGCGCCTACTACAGCACCTTCGAAGGCACCCCCTTCGAGGCGCTCTTCGAGACGCTGCCCCTCGCCCGCGAGCTGCGCGCGCATCCGCACAAGCTCCTGATGGGCGGCTGCGGGGTGGCCGACAGCTGGCTCGGCCGGGATCCGGGGAGCGTGGACCGCGCCGCGGTCCTGAGCCGCCTCGGCCTCGACCCGGCGCACCCCGTCTTCTTCCACTCGGCCCGCTACGCCGTGCACCACAAGGGCCAGCTGGAGCTGATGCGCGCGGTGGAGGAGGTCCTCGCCACCGACCCGGACATCGGCTTCGTCATCCGCTGCTCGACGGGCGGGGGCGGCGAGTCCGCCGCGACGGTCGCGAACGCCTACTTCCAGAGCGTCGCCGACCGCCACCCCGGCCAGGTGTACCTGGACTGGCGGCTGGCCGACGAGGACACCCTCTTCGAGCAGGC
Organism: Streptomyces atriruber; assembly: GCF_001418325.1. Lineage (GTDB taxonomy): Bacteria > Actinomycetota > Actinomycetes > Streptomycetales > Streptomycetaceae > Streptomyces > Streptomyces atriruber. The sequence continues at coordinate 6,242 of NZ_LIPN01000484.1, forward strand.
GGCCTGCGCCGACTTCTGCGTCAACCCCTCCAAGTACGAACTGGACGGCTTCCTCATCGCCCAGGCCGAGGCGATGGCGTGCGGGGCCGTGCCGATCGCCACCGACCAGCGGGTCACCGGTCACTTCGGGCACGCGCGGCCGCTCACCGACCCGGCGGCGACGGGGTTCTCCGTGCGCGGCTCGTTCCGTGACGACGACCCCGGGCTCGCGCGCGAACTGGCCGCGCGCATCCGGGAGGCCGCCGCGGTCTTCCGCGAGGACCCCGGCACGTACGACCGCCTGTCGGCCAACTCGCGCCGCGTCGCCCGTCAGTTCACCTGGACGCGGAGCGCGGAGCTGCGCCTCGCCGCGTTCGGCCCCCTGCTGCGCGGCGAACGGCTCCCGCTCCCCGTGGCGGAGACGATCGCCTACGGCTGGTTCGACGCGCTGGACGACGCGGACTTCGCCCTGCACGGCGAGCGGATCGCGCGGGCGGCGGCCGAGCGGGGCGACGCGGCGACGTACGCCCGGTGCGCCCCGCTGGACGCCGCCGCCCAGGAGCGGCTCTTCGAGGCGGCCCACGCACGCGCGGACTTTGCGCGGTGCGCGGAACTCGTGGCGCTCACGGGCCGCGACGACTGGGCAGGGCGGCTCACCGACCGCTGCCGTCTGACCCCGCCCACGGACGGCGAGGGAGACGGCGGCCGGTGGCGGGTCGAGTACGTCCACGCCGGGGCCGAGCGCGTGGAGGTGGTCGTGGAGTCGGGGGGCGCGGCAAGGCCGGGGGCGTCGCCCGGTCCCGCGGCACGGCCCGGCGCGTCGCTGGAGTCCGCCGCCGAAGCCGTCGCCTCGGACGAGGCCGTGCCCGTCGGGAGCGGGGCCGGATTCCTGGCGCTCGGGCCGGGGGACGACGGCACGTTCCGCGGGGCCCTGGACGGGCCGCCCGTGGGGCGGGAACTCGTCGTCATGGTGACCCTGCGCTCGGGGCGGGTCGCCTGGGACGCGGTCCCGGTCGCCGGGTCGGCGCCCCCGCCCTACCGGGTCGTCGCCACCGATCTCGACGGCACGCTGCTGCGCGGCGACCTGTCCGTGTCGGACCGCACCCGCCGGGCCCTCGCCCTGGCCACCCGGGCGGGCGCGCACCATCTGGTCGTCACCGGGCGGCCCGCCGCCGCCTGCAGGCAGTTCCTCACCGCGCTCGGATACCGGGGCATCGCGGTCTGCGGGCAGGGCGCGCAGCTCTACGACGCGGGCGCGGACCGCCTCCTCGACTCCGCACGGCTGGACCTCGCACTGGCCCGGTCGGTGGTCGGTCGGGTCGAGGAGGTGCTCGGCACCCTGGAGCTCGGGGTCGTCACGGCGCCGCCCGAGAGCCGTTTCAAGGTGACGCCGCGCTTCGGCGAGCGGGTGCGCCACGGATGGGACGTGACGGCCGACCGCGAACGGTTGTGGTCCGGCCCCATCGACAAACTGGTCCTGCACCATCCAGGGGTGCCGGAGGACGAACTGGCCGCCGTCACCCAGCGGTTGTGCGGCGACGACGTGTCCGTCGTGCACTCCGTGCAGGGCATGGTGGAGGTGCTGCCGCTCGGCGTCACCAAGGGCGCGGGGGTCGCGCGGGCCGCCCGGCTCCTGGGTTTCACGGCCGCCGACACCGTCGCGTTCGGCGACATGCCCAACGACATCCCGCTCCTCGCCTGGGCGGGACACGGGGTGGCCGTCGCCAACGCCCATCCGGAGGTGCGCGCCATGGCCGACGAGATCGCGCCGGGCAACGACGAGGACGGCGTCGCCGTCGTCCTGGAACGGCTCTTCACCCCGGCGCCGACCGCCGCACCGAGACGAGGGGCGCTCACATGACGAGGAACTCCCCCACCGCGGGCGGCCCGCGCGAAACGGACGCGCTCACCGCACTCGCCCGCGCCCACGGCGTGGCCGCCGCCTACACCACCGACCGGGGCCGCCGCGTCGACGTCTCCCAGGACACGCTGGTCGCCGTCCTCGCGGCGTGCGGCGTGGACGCGTCGACGGAGGCGACGGCGCGCGCCGCCCTCGAAGCCCACCGGCGGGAGCGGGCAGGGCGGCTGCTGCCGCCATGCGTGGTGCTGCGGGTGCCCACAGCGGGTGTCCCGAACGACGGGCCCGCGCTCCCTGCCCTCCCCCTGGACCTCCCCCGGGGCGCCGACGTGCACGTCCGGCCGGAGTCCGGCGGCACCACCGGCCTGACGCCCGCACTCCCTCCCGGCCACCACACCCTCCACGTCCGCGCACCCGACGGGCGGCGTGCGCACGCGCCCCTGCTCGCCGTGCCCGACCGCCTGCCCGCCCCGCCGGGCCGCACCTGGGGCTTCCTGGTCCAGCTCTACTCCGTGCTCTCGCGCCGCTCCTGGGGCATGGGCGACCTCGGCGACCTGGCCGAGCTCGCCTCCTGGTCGGGGCGGGCCCTGGGCGCGGGGTTCGTCCAGCTCGGGCCGCTGCACGCCGCGGAGCCCGGCCCGCTGCCCGATCCCTCCCCCTACCGGCCGAGCTCGCGGCGCTTCGCCGACCCGATGCACGTCCGCGTGGAGGCGGTGCCCGAATTCGCGTATCTCGACCCGGCGGCGCGCCCCGTCGTGGACCGTCTCGTCGCCCGCGCCCGACAGCTGAACGAAGCGGTGCTGGACGGGAGTTCGCTCATCGACCGCGAGGCCGTGCGCGACCTCAAGCACCGGGCGCTGCGCGCCGTGCACGACGTGCCACTGTCGCCGGGGCGGGCCGCGGCCTTCGCCGCGTTCGTCGCCCGGGAGGGGCAGGGCCTCACCGACCACGCCACGTGGTGCGCGCTCGCCGACGTGCACGGCGGGGCGTGGCGGTCCTGGCCCGCCGAGCTGCGCGACCCCCGCTCCCCCGCCGTGGCGCGGGCCCGGCAGGAGCTCGCCGGGGCCGTCGACCACCACCGGTGGCTCGCCTGGGTCACCGACGAGCAGCTGGCGGCCGCGCAGGCCGCGGCGGTCGGTGCCGGGATGCCGGTCGGGCTCGTCCACGACCTGGCGATCGGTGTGGCGCCCGAGGGGGCCGACGCCTGGGCCCTGCAGCGCTGTCTGGCCGCCGGCATGAGCGTGGGCGCGCCGCCGGACGACTTCAACCGGCGGGGCCAGGACTGGGGCCAGCCCCCTTGGCGGCCGGACGCCCTGGCCGCCGAGGGCTACCGGCCCTTCGCCGAGCTGCTCCGGTCCGGGCTGCGGCACGCCGGTGCCCTGCGCGTCGACCACGTGATGGGCCTCTCCCGGCTGTGGTGGGTGCCGGAGGGGCGTCCGCCCACCGAGGGCACGTACGTCGAGTACGACCGGGACGCCATGCTCGGGGTCCTCGCACTGGAGGCGTACCGCGCGGACGCGGGCGTGATCGGCGAGGATCTCGGCACCGTCGAGGACGGCATGCGCGAGGAGCTCGCCGCCCGCGGCATGCTCGGCACGTCCGTGCAGCGCTTCGAGTACCTGGGCGGCTCCGCGGGACGGCAGGGCCCGCTGCCGCCCGACCAGTGGCGGACGGACTGTCTGGCCACGCTCACCACCCACGACCTGCCCACGACGGCGGCCTGGCTCTCCGGCGAACACGTGGACCTGCGGGCGCGGCTCGGGCTGCTCACCCGGCCGGCGGCCGAGGAGAAGGCGGCGGCCGCCGCCGAGCGCGACGGCTGGCTCGCCGAGCTGGCCCGGCTGGGGCTGCTGCCCGACCCGGACGGCGAGATCGCCGCCCTGCACCGGTTCCTGCGCCTCACCCCGGCCCGGATGCTCGGCGTCTGGCTGCCGGACGCGACGGGCGACCGCCGCCCGCAGAACCTGCCGGGCACCGCCACCGTGCACCCCAACTGGCGGCTGCCGGTGGCGGACGCGCGGGGCCGCCCGGTCCCGCTGGAGGAGCTCCCCGCGTCCACGCTCGTCCGCGTCCTCGCCGACGTCTTCGCGCCCCGGACCCGGCCCCCGGACGAGCACCACACGCACGACACCGAGAACGTGAACGAGAACGACACCAAGGAGAGTCATGGCAGGCCAGGTTCTTGCTGAGGCCGAGGGGGTCCGTGAGGACTCCGGCGGCTTCGACCTGCTCGCACCGGACGGCACCGGCTACCGCGTCGACGTCACGGGCGGGGTCTTCCACCCGGACAATCCGCTGCTCGCCCGGTACGTGGCGGGCCGCCGCGTGGTGGCCTTCATCGGCCCCACTGTGGACCGCATCTACGGGGAGCGGCTGCGCGGCTACCTCACCGCCCGCCTGGAGCCGGGCAGTTGGAGCGTGCACACCATCGCCACCGGCGAGCGCAACAAGTCGCTCACCTCGGTGGAGGAGATCTGCGCGACCGCCAAGGCGGCGGGCCTGGACCGGCACGGCGTGATGCTCGCGGTGGGCGGCGGCATCGTCGCGGACGTCGTCGGCTTCGCCGCGTCCATGTACGCCCGCGGCATCCGCTACATCAAGGTCAACACCAGCCTGGTGGGCCAGGTCGACGTCGGAGTCGGCGTCAAGACCGGCGTCAACGCCCTGCACACCAAGAACATGTTCGGCGCCTACCACCCCGCCCACGCCTCGCTCAACGACCCGGCGCTCCTGGACACCCTGCCCGCGCGCGAGATCCGCTGCGGTCTCGCCGAGATCGTGAAGATGGCGGTGATCCTCGACGGCGACCTGTTCAGGACGCTGGAGCGGCACCCGGACGCCTTTCGCCGCGCCCCTTCCGGCACGGGTGGCGCCGATGTGGAGACGTACGTCATCCGCACCGCGATGCGGCTCATGATGGAGGAGCTCTGCCCCAACCTGCGCGAGCACGAGCTCGCCCGGCTCGTCGACTTCGGCCACACCTTCAGCCCGGTGATCGAGACGGCGGGCGGCCACCGACTGGCCCACGGCGAGGCGGTCGCCGTCGACATGGCACTCTCCGCGCACCTCGCGCGCCTCCTCGGCCTCACCGACGCGGAGACCTGCGAGCGGATCGTGACCCTGCTCGAACGGATCGGGCTGCCTGTGTACGACCCCGCCACCTGCACGCCCGAGCTGATGACGCAGGCCCTGCGCGCCTCGTGGCAGCGCCGCGGCCGCAAGCTGCACCTGGTCGTGCCGACCGCCCTCGGCAAGGCCACTTTCGTCGACGAGCTGGAGCACCTGCCGACCGAGACGCTGCGGGCGGCCCTGGACGCGCTGGCGGACCGGGCGGTGCGGCGCGATGGCTGAGGACGCGGCGGGGACGGCGACGGGCCGAGGGCGCCCGGCCAACGTACGGGATCTGCTGACCGCCAAGGAGCACGACCACGGCGGCCTCGGCACCATCCTCGCGCACCGCATCTTCACCCGCGAGGCGGGCGCTCCCGGTGCCGAGTTCATCGATCTGGCCGTCCTGCCGCCCGGCACGTCCATCGGGAGGCACCGGCACGGCTCGGACCGTGAGACGTACGTCGTGCTCTCCGGGAGCGGGCTGATGTTCCGCGACGGAGCGGAGTTCCGGGTCGCGACGGGCGACGTCGTCGTCAACCGACCCTACGGCGAGCACGGCCTGCTCAACGACTCCGACGCCACGGATCTGCACCTGCTGGTCTTCGAGGAGGCAGTGCATGACCACGACGGACGCTGACCGGCCCTTCACCGTGCTGGACGTGGGCGGAACCACGCTGCGGGTGGGGAGTTACACCCCCGCTTCCGGCCGCCTCTCCGGGGTGCGCCGCGTCCCTGTCGAGGGCATGGCCCTCCATCCGGAAGCCCCCGTGCCGGAGCTCCAGGAGCGGGTGGTGGAGCAGATCGTGCGCGAGGTCGGCCGGCACGGCGCCGGGACGGGTTCGGCGCCGCGCGCGGTCGGGATCGCCTTCGCGGGTCCGGTGACGGCGGAGGGTCTTGTCGTCGCGGCACCCACGGTGTGGGGACGGCGCGGCGAACCCCTGCCCCTCGGCGCGCTGTTGAGCGAGCGGATCGGTGCGCCGGTCGCCGTCGTCAACGACCTCACGGCGGCGGCCTGGCGGTACGCCGCCACGGAGCCCGAGCCGTTCTGTCTCCTCACCGTCAGCTCGGGCATCGGCAACAAGGTGTTCCGCGGCGGTGACGTGCTCGTCGACCCCGCGGGCCACGGCGGTGAACTCGGGCACTGGGTCTGCGATCCCTCGCCCGACGCGCCGCTGTGCGACTGTGGCGGGCGGGGGCATCTGGGCGCCGTGGCCTCCGGGCGCGGCGTGCTCGCGGCGGCCCGGCGCACGGCGGCCGCCGATCCGGCCGGGTTCGCCGCGTCCCGGCTCGCCGCGCTGTGCGGGGGCGGCCATCCCGACGCGATCGGGAATCCGGCGCTGGCCAAGGCGATCGGAGAGGGCGACCCGTTCGCCACGGCGGTCCTGCGCGGCACTCTCGTACCGCTCGCCCAGGCCGTCTCCGCCGTCTTCACCTCGATCGGCGTGTGCCGCTTCATCCTGATGGGCGGCTTCGCGCTGGCGGTCGGGGAGCGCTACCGGGAGCTGCTGGTCGCGGAGTTGGTGCGCCAGGGGTGCTTCGGGCTCGGCGCGGATCGCGTGGACGCCCTGGTGACCCTCGGCGCCCCCGACGACGACCACGGCCTGATCGGCGCGGGCCGCCTCCTGACCAGCAGGACCGCCGCCGCGAACGGAAGTCCGAACGGACGCCCGCCCCGTTTCCCCCTCCGCACGGACAGGCCCTCCGGATGACCACCGACC
>NZ_LIPN01000485.1 GCF_001418325.1 Streptomyces atriruber
GGGGCGCTCAGGGGAGCAGGGCGGGTCCACGTCCTCCCGACCACGCGACGGACGCCCGCCACTCTTCCCCCGTCTCCCCTCCCGGCAGGGGAAGAGTGGCGGGACCCCACGGGCAGGCGCCCCGTAGGGGCCCCGTACCGTGGGGGTGTGTACCGGTTTCTGCTGACGCCCCGCTGGTGGGGGATCAACGTCTTCGTCGTGCTGGCCATCCCCATCTGCATTTTCATGGGTTCCTGGCAGCTCGGCCGCTTCGAGGACCGCGTACAGGATCATGAGTCGGCCAAGGAGCAGGTCAAGGAACAGGCCGCGGAGTCCGAGGGCGACGCCAAGGGGCGGCCCTTGCGCTCACTGCTCCCCGTCGACAAGGAAACCTCCGGCGAACAGGCCACGGCGACCGGTCGCTACGGCAAGCAACTGCTCGTTCCGGACCGGGAGTTGGACGAGAAGAGCGGCTTCTACGTACTGACCCTGCTGCGGACGGACGGCGGAAAGTCGCTGCCCGTGGTCCGCGGCTGGCTGCCCGGCGACGCGAGCGACGCCAAGGCTCCGGCCGCCCCCGAGGGCGAGGTCACGGTGAAGGGCGCGCTGCAGGCTTCGGAGAGCCCCGGTTCCAACGGGGTCAGCGCCGCGGGCGGCCTGCCGAAGGGCCAGGTGGGCGCGATCAGCTCGGCGTCGCTGGTCAACCTCGTACGCGACGACGTGTACGACGCGTGGATCACCCTCGACAAGGCCGACTCGGGGATGAAGGCGGTCCCGGCGACCGCGCCCAACAACACCGGCCTGGACCTGAAGGCCTTCCAGAACCTCGGCTACACCGGCGAGTGGTTCGTCTTCGCGGGCTTCGTCATCTTCATGTGGTTCCGGCTGTTCCGCCGCGAGGCGGAGTTCGCCCGCGACGCGCGGCTCGGTCTGCTGCCGGATGCGGCAGCCACCCCGGATGCTCCCGCAGCCACCCCGGATGCGGAGTCCGTCCCGGACCCGACCGGCGCCGACAACAAGCCTGTCGCGCCGCCCGCCTAGGAAGCGGGCAGCACCCCGGTCCGGTATACCGTCCCCGCGCACGCGTTGGTGATCGTCGCGCCCGCCGACGGCGCCCCCGCCTCGGCGGTCAGGGAGACCACGACGCTGCCGTCGGCCACGCCGCCGTCCGACCGCTCCAGCTGGGCGTCCATCCCGTCGGGCGTCCCGCCCTCCGGAGTCCCGGTGCCGCCCTCCGAGGGCGTCGGGTTGGGCGTGGGCTCCCCGCCGTCCGACGGACACTTGTCCGACGGCAGCCAGGCGAACCGCACCTCGTACGCCGCGCCGGGCTGCAGCACGAGCGGGCTGGCCTCCTGCGACGGATCGGGCAGACCGGTCGCCGCGTCCCCGGCCGTGTGGTCGATCACGCCGACCTTCGCCGGGTCGGCCGCGCCCTGTGCCACCGCGCCGACGGCACCCGCCGCCTCGACCGTGCAGCTGCTGTCGGAGATGTTGGAGACGCGGAAGGAGCCGTACACCGCGCCGTTGGCGTCCGCCGGGTTCGCACTCCCCGTGGCGCCGAGCTGGGCGGCGTCGCAGACGGGCGAGCTGGCGACCTCGGAGGTGGAGGGGTCGGGCGATCCCGTGCCGCCACCGCCCGTACCACCCTTCTCCTTGTCGCCCTTCTTGTCTTTCTTGTCCTTCTTGTCCTTGCCCTTGGACTTGTCGGGCTTCGCTCCGGAGTCCTTCTCGCCGCCGTCGGGACCCTTGCCCTGGCTGGAGCCGCCCTGCGCGTCCTGGCTGTTGCCCGCGATCGAGGTGCGGTCGTCCGAGTCGCCGCTGGAGTTGGTGACGTGCACCAGGGCGGGGACGGCGGTGCCGATGAAGAGCGCGGCGGCGGCGAGGCCGACGACGGCCTGGCGCTTGCGGGCCCGGCGGGCGGGCACCGCCTTGCGAAGGTGGTCGAGGGCGCGGTCGCCCGGCTCGATCTCCTGCACGGCCTGCCGCATCAGGCGCCGCAGCGCGAGCTCGTCGGAGCCGAGCTCATCCCCGGAGCCGGGCCCGCTCTCGTCACCCCTCGTGCCGCCGGAGCCTGAGCCGGTCCCGACCACCGCGCGAAGCCTGTCCAGCGACCCGGAACCGCTCTCCGCGCCCGCCTCAGCGGCGCCGGAACCGGCCTCGGGTGCGGACTCGGACGCGGCCTCGGGTGCGGACTCCGGCTCGGACTCGGACTCGCCTACGGGACCGTGGTTCACGTCTTCGTTCCTGCCATGCCGCTCAAATCCGCCCTGCTCATCACGCTTGCGCTCACTCATGCCGGCGCCTCCATGGCAACCCGCAGGGCCGCGATGCCGCGCGAGCCGTACGCCTTCACGGAACCCAGCGATATGCCGAGCGTCTCGGCGACCTGCGCCTCGGTCATGTCGGCGAAGTAGCGCAGCACGAGGACCTCGCGCTGGCGCCGCTGGAGGCCGCGCATGGCCTTGATCAGCTCGTCGCGCTCAAGCTGGTCGTACGCCCCCTCCTCCGCGCTCGCCATGTCGGGCATCGGCTTGGAGAGCAGCTTCAGCCCGAGGATGCGCCGCCGCAGCGCGGACCGCGAGAGGTTCACGACGGTCTGGCGCAGATAGGCCAGCGTCTTCTCGGGGTCCCGCACCCTCTTGCGCGCCGAGTGCACCCGGATGAACGCCTCCTGCACGACGTCCTCGCAGGACGCCGTGTCGTCCAGGAGCAGCGCGGCGAGGCCGAGCAGCGACCTGTAGTGGGCGCGATAGGTCTCGGTGAGATGGTCGACTGTTGTGCCCGCGGTCATCGTGTCGTCAGCGCCCTCGCGCTGCGCCGGGATGCGGGTCGGTCGCGCAGCGGGCATGGGTGCGATCACCGGCATGCCACCGGTCGCGCGGGGACGGCGAGTGGGGCGCAGTGTCGCCGCGCCTCTCGCCTGTACCGCTGTGAAGTCGAGTACCTCTGCCACGCTTGTTGGACACGCTTCCCCCCATCAGGGTTGTACGCATCCGGGATCGCGTTTGCGGCAGGTCGCGCGGGCACCGCTCGTGACGATGCATCAAATGCCCCCATGCGTACCAGCTCTTCCCCTATGCCCATATTTCCCGGCGCTCAGGCCGCCCAGAAGGGCGACCGCTAAAGACGTCCCCCCGCCTGCCGCCGGTTGCGGTGATCAGACGCGAATTTTCGAACGCGGAGATGATCCAGTTCAAGGACGCACGACCACCGAGTTGGACACAGAACTTACACAGATCCCACATAGCTCTGGGCTCTGGGGTGGTATGTACCAATACCTTCGGAGATGACCTCAGCCGGTCGTGAATTCCCCGGCCACGAGCTCCGCGATCTGCGCGGTGTTCAGCGCGGCGCCCTTGCGCAGGTTGTCGCCGCAGACGAACAGCTCCAGCGCGGTGGGGTCGTCGAGGGACCGCCGTACCCGCCCCACCCAGGTCGGATCGGTGCCCACGACATCCGCGGGGGTGGGGAACTCCCCGGCGGCCGGGTCGTCGAACAGCACGACGCCCGGCGCGGTGGCGAGGATCTCGCGCGCCCGGTCCACCGTGACCTCGTCCTCGAAGCGCGCGTGGACGGTCAGGGAGTGCGTGGTCACGACGGGCACACGCACGCACGTGGCGGCGACGCGGAGCCCGGGCAGGCCCAGGATCTTCCGCGACTCGTCCCGGACCTTCATCTCCTCGGACGACCAGCCGTCGTCCTTCAGGGACCCGGCCCACGGGACGACGTTCAGCGCGACGGGCTCGGGGAAGGGCCCGGTGTCGTCGCCGACGGCCCGGCGCACGTCCCCGGGGCTGGTGCCGAGCTCGCTGCCCGCGACGAGCTTCAGCTGCCGTCGCAGCGTGTCCACGCCGTCGCGCCCGGCCCCGCTCACCGCCTGGTACGAGGAGACGATCAGCTCGCGCAGGCCGAACTCGGCGTGCAGCGCGCCGACGGCCACGATCATCGAGAGCGTCGTGCAGTTCGGGTTGGCGACGATGCCGCGCGGCCGCACGCGCGCGGCGTGCGGGTTGACCTCCGGGACGACCAGCGGGACGTCCGGGTCCATCCGGAAGGCGGCGGAGTTGTCGACCACGACGACGCCCTTGGCGGCGGCGACGGGCGCCCACTGCGCGGACACCTCGTCGGGCACGTCGAACATGGCGACGTCGACCCCGTCGAAGACTTCCTCGGACAGGGCCAGGACCTCGATCTCCTCCCCGCGCACGGCCAGCTTCCGGCCGGCCGAGCGCGGGGAGGCGACGAGTCTGATCTCGCCCCAGATGTCGGCGTGCTGCGACAGGATCTGGAGCATGACGGTGCCGACGGCCCCGGTCGCTCCGACGACCGCGAGCGTCGGCTTACGGCTCATCGGCCGGTGCCTCCATAAACCACGGCCTCGTCCGTGTCGGAGTCGAGCCCGAAGGCGGTGTGCACGGCACGGACGGCCTCGGTCACGTCGTCGGCGCGCGTGACGACCGAGATGCGGATCTCGGAGGTCGAGATGAGCTCGATGTTGACGCCCGCGTCGCTGAGCGCCTCGAAGAAGGTCGCGGTGACGCCGGGGTTGGTCTTCATGCCCGCACCGACGAGCGAGATCTTCGCGATCTGGTCGTCGTAACGCAGCGAGTCGAAACCGATGGCGGCGCGGGTCTTCTCCAGGGCGTCGATGGCCTTGCGGCCCTCGGCCTTGGGAAGGGTGAAGGAGATGTCCGTCAGGCCCGTCGAGGCGGCCGACACGTTCTGCACGACCATGTCGATGTTGACCTCGGCGTCCGCGATGGCGCGGAAGATCGAGGCGGCCTCGCCCGGCTTGTCGGGCACGCCGACGACCGTGATCTTGGCCTCGGAGGTGTCGTGCGCGACACCGGAGATGATGGCCTGCTCCACCTTGCGGTCCCCTTGCGGTTCGTTGCTGACCCACGTGCCCTGGAGCCCCGAGAACGAGGACCGGACGTGAATCGGGATGTTGTAACGGCGGGCGTACTCCACACAGCGGTGGAGGAGCACCTTGGACCCGGAGCTCGCGAGCTCCAGCATGTCCTCGAACGAGATCCAGTCGATCTTCCGCGCCTTCTTCACCACACGCGGGTCGGCGGTGAAGACGCCGTCCACGTCCGTGTAGATCTCGCAGACCTCTGCGTCGAGCGCGGCGGCGAGGGCGACGGCGGTCGTGTCCGAACCACCACGCCCGAGGGTCGTGATGTTCTTCCCCTCCTGGCTGACGCCCTGGAACCCGGCGACGATGGCGATGTTGCCCTCGTCGACGGAGGTCCGGATGCGGCCCGGGGTGACATCGATGATCCGTGCTTTGTTGTGGACGGAGTCGGTGATGACGCCGGCCTGGCTGCCCGTGAACGACTGGGCCTCGTGGCCCAGGTTTTTGATCGCCATGGCCAGCAGGGCCATGGAGATGCGCTCACCAGCGGTCAGCAGCATGTCGAATTCGCGCCCGGCAGGGATCGGTGAAACCTGCCCGGCAAGATCGATCAACTCATCCGTCGTGTCACCCATGGCGGACACCACGACAACGACCTGATGGCCGTTCTTCTTGGCGTCGACAATCCTCTTGGCGACCCGCTTGATGCCCTCGGCATCGGCTACGGAGGAGCCTCCGTACTTCTGCACGACAAGGCTCACGTGCGCTCCTCGCTCAGTCCGTCTCTTACCGCACTACTGCGGTCGGCTCAGTCTAACGAGCGGCCGAAATTCGCCAGGCCGATATCACATCGTGAGATGTCCCGCTCACAGCTTGATCACCCCGGCATACGGCCCGCTTCTCGGGGCGTACGTTCCGACCGCTCGGCTTGGCACATGCCCAGCTCGGAGCGGAGCACTCCGGAAAGTGGGGTGGGTCACAGGTTCTGACGGGGTCCGGCGGGGCCTGGCCGGGGGCCTCAGGCGGTGTAGTCCTTGAGCTTGGCGGTCTCCAGGGTGATGCCGACGGGTTCGGGCAGCTCGACTGCGTCACCGAACGCCCGCCGGACGAGGCTGCGGTACCTCCCCTTCTCCGGATCCGCGTAGACCCGCACCTCACCGGCGCCCCGGTCCACGAGGAGGTAGACCGGGATGCCGGAGGCGGCGTACCCGTCGGGCTTCTCCACGCGGTCACGCTGGTCGGCGTCACGGTCGTACGAGGTCACCTCCACGGCCATGAGGACGCCGGTCGGCTCGGCCCACTGCCCCTGGCCCACGAAATTCTCGTCCGGCGCGAGCACACCATCCGGCCGGGCCCGGCCGCCCCTGTACCCCTCGACCTTGAGGCCCTGCTCGGGGAAGAGGGACAGCTCGGGCCGCTGCTGCATGCAGTGCTTGATCAGCCACATGACGATCTGGCCGTGAGAACCGTCCGGCACCGGCTTGACCTGGACCTTTCCATTGATGAACTCCAGCCGCACCGTCTCCGGCGCACGACTGGCCAGCTCCTCGAATTCCTGGACGGACATCTGGGGCCGGTCGGTGGTCCTGGGTGTCATGGCGTCGCCTCCTTGACTCCATGGTGCCCGGGTCGACACTTCCTGCACGCTCATACGCCGCCCCGCATCGTCGGCAGGCCCGCCGCGCGGCGCAGGGCGTCGACTCGTTCGGTGACGTCCACGACCTCCGGCCCGGCGGCCCGGTCCGGGGCCTGGCGCGGGCGGGCGAGGAAGGTGTCCGGGACGTACCCGGTCCGCTCCTCCGCGGGCATGCACTCCATACAGATCCCGTTGACCAGCTCCACGGAGGTCTCGGGCTCGTCGCAGAACGGGCAGACCATGACGGCGCGGGTGACGCGGGCACGGGCCTTGGCGGGGGCCTGGCGCTTGGGGGGCATCTTGTTCTCCAGTCGGGTGCGGGCGAGGCCGCCCGGGTTGGTGACGGTGGGCGGAAGCCCTTCGGTGAGGGCGCGGGTGATGTCGGACGGGGTCGCGCCCCGCGCGAGCCATTCCGCTGCGCTGGGCTCCAGCTGTTTGCACTCACCCTCGGAGAGGGCCATGCGGCGGTCGGCGGTGCGGAGTTGGACGAGGGTGAGGTGTGCGGTGCTCGGCTCGTCGTCACGGGGTGCGGTCGGCTGCGGCTCCGGCTCGGACACCCTGGCCAGGCCCGGCTGGTAGTCGGCCGTGACGTCCCGCCCGTGCCGGGCCCGTACGAACTCCGCCCACCACTCGGAGGACTTGGGCTCCCTGGACCAATAAGTCCTGGTCACCCACCGCATCGAGTTGTCCTCGACGGTGATGTGCTCCTTGACCCAGCGCAGGTGACCGGCCTCGGTGAGGCGCCTGAAGGACGTACGGACCGCCTGCTGACCGTAGCGGGGGTGGGCGGCGGCGATGACCTTGTGACCCATCGCCGCCCCGTCCTGGAGGTGGTCGATGAACGTCGCGAGTTCGGCGTCGCGGGGAATCAGGTGTGCGAAGTCGGGCTTGGTGTCCGGTTCTTCGTCACCCGCGAGGCGTTTCCCGTACCCCGATTTGGCCATCGGGTGGGACGGGGAGGGGGGGACCGGATTAGGGTGAGCGTTAGCCACGGTCGGCTGCTTTCGAAAGTTGGGACTAGAGATCGAAGGCACTCGATACGTCGAGCTAGGCCTCGGACCCGGTGTTGGCGCACCGGCCGAGGCCGTCCTTTTGCCGCGAACCTAGAGCGACTTTACGTTCCGCCGCAAGCTGACTACTGAACGTCACCCTTGAGGGTGACGGAACCTGCAACTCCCCTTTTGGGCAGGTTGGTTGGGTTCATTTCACCGGTGAACCAAACCCAGGAAAGAGCTCGGGTCCCGGGGCTCAAGCTCCGGGCTGAACTGCGCCGATGAAGGCGAGCCACGCGGGGGCGGAGAGAACAATTTCGGGGCCCGAGGAAACCTTCGAGTCGCGGATGCGGATGCCTATGGATGTGGACTCGTCCCGGTCCGCAGCCGCTTCGACGCAGTTGGCACCCTCGTCATCGCTGTAGCTGGACTTGAACCACTGCGGCACGTCGCTCATAGGTCATCCACCATCCGCTCGATGAATTGGGCTGACTCAGTCGGACTGAGAGCCACCGTGCGGATCATGCTAAGCCGCTCACTCTGGGCCGTGACCACATCCGGATCGGAGGTCAACTGGCTTACGGACTGGCCCTCGGACAGGGCGAGCCGTTCGTGGTCTCGGGTTTCCAACAGAACCATTGGGCCCGCGAGGGCGGAGGACATGGCTCGCTTAAACGGCAACACCTGCAGCGAAACGTTGTACAGCCCGCCAACCTCCAACAGGCGGACCGCCTGCGCCTTGTCGACCTGTGGTACCCGCAACGCAGCCTCGTAGATCACAAAGCTGATCGCCACAGGTGGCTTCCGGCTGAGAAGGGCCTGCCGTCCCAGTCGTGCGGCAACCCGCTCCTCGACCGTTTCCTCATCCACCGGGGGACAACGTCCCCCGAACAGCGCCCTCGCGTACGCCTCCGTTTGCAACAGCCCGGGAATCAGGGCCACCTCGTACGACCACAGAGACAGCGCCTCATCCTCGCGAGCCATGAAGTCCTGCGCGCGCCGCGGGAACTTCTCACGCTGGACGTACTCCTTGCCCGCGCTCAGCAGCCCCTCAGCCCCGCACATCCCATCGGCGACGTCCAACACTCGCCCCGTGGGCATCCGAACACCCTGCTCCATGGCCTTGATGGTGTCCGGCGCGTAATTGGCGGCGGCCCCCAGTTCCTCCCGGCTGACGTTCGCCTTCATGCGCCACCGCTTCAACTGGTTCCCGCTGTACCGCCAGGTCGGGTTGTACTGAACGGACACAGCGACCACCTCCGTCGGATACACGAAGGCGCGTATCCCCTCAGTCACTACCGAGCGTAACCCCGCAGACACCACGGTGTGACCATGGCGAACGCAATTCACTGGCCGGAGTGGGTACCCCTGGCGGGCCACCATCTCCGCGTCTCAGGCGTCCACTTCGACGCGGTACGCATCCAAGGCGTACGAGGAGAACAGGTGGCGGCGCGACTCGTCGCGGAGGCGGACGGAAACGCGGGCCCAGTCATCTGCGAGGCAACGGGGTTCCGTTGGATGTACTTCCTGGTGGCCCCGGGGGCGGCGAAGGACCACAGCTGGCCGCTGGGCGTACAGCGGTTCGGCGGCGCGGGCTGCCGCACGGTCACGTACATCGGCGTCCCGGCGCTGGCCGGCAACACGTGGCCCCTGTTCTGGTACTCGGAACCGACACCGACGGCACCGTATGTCGTGCCGGGTCAGCTGCTCACGGCACTGGGCCCGGTCAGTCCGTCGGCTTCCTGAACTTCCAGGCGCTCAGGGCTCTCCGGCGTGCAAGTCGCAGGTTCTCACGCACCGTCTTCGTTGTCGGGTGATCCGCACCTATAGCGCACAAGCGGCCAGCCAATGTCTCCTCGTACAGGGCGATCGCACGCTCCACGTCACCCGCCGACTCCGAGGCCGGTGCCGTGCGGTTCGCCCCGACGTGCGATCAGGGGTCGGATGCCGCGCTGCCCCAGCTGGCGCCGGTAGATGTCGTGGTCATAGCCGCGGTCGGCCAGCAGAGCATCCGGGCGCCGACGCGGTCCGCCCACCTGGCCGACGACGGCCGGGATCTTGTCGAGCAGAGGCAGCAACTGGGTGACATCGTGGCGGTTCCCGCCGGTCAGCGACACCGCGAGCGGGTTGCCCTGGCCGTCGGTGATGACGTGGTGTTTGCTGCCCGGCCGGGCGCGATGGACCGGTGTCCTCGCGTCTGCGGCAAGCCGGAGAGAGCGGCGACAAATGACCCGGTAAACGACTCGACGAACCTCAGGATTCACTCAAGTACCTTCCGTATTCACCCTCTCACATGTTGTGATCTTGCCTGACCGCGGCCCTATGAGAGGCCGCTTTTGGGATAGGGGGAAGGTCATGAGGAGTCTCACGACCAGAGCCATAGCCGTGACTACCGGTCTGCTGATCTTGGGCAGCTCGGCCTCAGCTGCTGCAGCCGACAGCCCTGTCGCACCGCCCGTGACGGCCGATGGCGCGGCCGTCGAACCCGGCACCGTGACGGACACGCCCGCCTCGGGCGCCGATGTGGCGACCGGCGCCGACACAGGCTCGGCGCTGGAAGAGGACCTGCCGGTCCCCGGCGAGACGGACGGACCCGACCTCGGCGAGGGAGACAAGGGTCCGGCAAGCGAGGACTGCCCTCAGGGCCCCTTCGTTCACATCACGAGGAACCTGAAGAACACCACGTCCGTCAAGTACTCCACGTTCGCGAAGAACAACAAGGGGTATGCACTGGACTTCAAGTTCATCACCAAGCAGTCGGGAACGACAACCTACGGCGGCTCCATCAACGTCGAGTCCGAATTCAAGGTTAGATGGCTCGGCAAAATCAAGGCCACCGTTCAGGGCTCTGCTCAGAAGAGTTGGACCTCTGAACTGGGTGTCGAAACCGGCGGCAAGGTCAAGGCGCACAGCACCGTCTACGGGGACTACGGCATCAGGAAGGAGCGGGTCTACGGCTACTACGGGACCCGGTACAGGAACTGCACGGTGGGCCACAAAAAGTACGTGACCTTCTGGGCCCCGTACCGCGAGGGATGGACCATCCATTAGTTTTTGTCCCGCCGGTCCTGCGCGTGACTGCGCCGGACCGGTATCCCCGTCAGGAGACTTTCATGGGCCGTAAAACGGCACTCCCTGCCGTCATGCTTCCTTTTCTGCTCATCACCGCCTGCTCGAACAGCACAGGCGGTGACACTCCTCCCGCCGCTGGCACGCCCGAAGCGAGCGCCTCGTCGGCTCCGGGCTCGAACGGTGGCAGCGTCGAGAAGAGCTTGCGCCTCCCGGCTCACGCGAAGTACCTCGTGCCGGTGCGCAAGGGCGTCGGGACGGAGAATCTGCCAGACTTCACCCCCTCCAAGGACGTGTACTCGGTGCACATCACATGCTCTGGCGTCAGCACCATGAAGCTGATCGCCAGGGGGCATCCGAAGGACAACCCGAGCGACATCAAGTGCGACACGCCGGTCACGGTCGGCAGGGTCTATACCGACCGTGTCCAGCAGAAGTTGGCGATTCAGGCAGGTGACGGTGCGCGGTGGACCGTGGCCATTGTCGATGGCGAGCGTCCGGTCTAAGCGTTTCGTGGCCCGCACCTCGTCATGGAAGCCCTCTGGTTCGTCGGAGCTGCGGGACGATGAAGCGTCCCTCATAGCGCCGGGTGGTCAACTGGGCTGCTGCTTCGGTGACTTCTGGCGGGCGAGTACGTACGCCGCCGTCGCGGAACGTGCCGCCTCTCGGCGGTCCGCCCACTCTGCGTCGGACACCTCAGGGCGGCGCTCGCGCATCCGGCGCTTCACGTCGGCCAGCTGCTGAACCTGCCCATTCGTGCCCCCGGTCTCGCGTGCTCGGCTCGACGGGTGAACGGTGGACAGCGGCCCGAAGGCACGGCTGCGGCCCCGGCAAGGAGGGGCAGAGACCCGGCAAGGGGGCCCGAGGGCCGGTCTACTTGACCGTCCTCAACCCCAACGGCCCCGCGATCTCCTCGGCCATGACCTTCCCCGCCTCCTCGGCGAGCGAGTCCTCCGTCAGGTCCTCGTCCGTGTCCAGGCCGTCCAGGTCGTCCAGGGGCTGGTTCAGGCGGACGTGAGCCACCAGGGACTGGAGGGCCCGGAGGGCGCCCGATGCCGTGGAGCCCCAGTTGGAGAAGTAGGAGAACTGCCACCACCACAGGGCCTCTGTCGTGCGGCCCGCCCGGTAGTGGGCCAGGCCGTGGCAGAGGTCCGCGACCACGTCTGCCAAGTCGTCCGAGATGCGGCAGGCCACGGGGGCCTTGCGGGGCTCGTACGGGTCGAAGACCTCGGAGTAGACGTCGATCGGGTCGAGGAGGGAGGCGAGGCGTTCGCGGAGGTCGTCGACGTCCTGCTCGGGGCCGAGGTCCGGCTCGTAGCGCTCCTCCGGCACGATGTCCTCGTGTGCGCCCAGGCGGCCGCCGGCCAGCAGGAGCTGGGAGACCTCCAGGAGGAGGAAGGGGACCGCCGAGTCCGGCTCGTCGCCCTTCGCGACCTCGCGGACCGAGACGATGAAGCTCTCGATCTGGTCGGAGATCTGGACCGCGAAGTCGTCCGGGTTGTCGGTCACGGTGTTCAGCGTGGCGTCAGACATCTAGGAGTCGTCTCCCCTCGAAGGCGCGGCCCAGGGTGACCTCGTCCGCGTATTCCAGATCTCCCCCGACAGGGAGCCCGCTGGCCAGGCGGGTGACTTTCAGGCCCATGGGCTTGATCATGCGCGCGAGGTACGTCGCCGTCGCCTCGCCCTCCAGGTTCGGGTCCGTGGCGAGGATCAGTTCCGTGACCGTGCCGTCGGCCAGGCGCGCGAGGAGTTCTCGTATGCGCAGGTCGTCCGGGCCCACGCCCTCGATCGGGCTGATCGCGCCGCCCAGGACGTGGTACTTGCCGCGGAACTCGCGGGTTCGCTCGATCGCCACTACGTCCTTCGGCTCCTCTACGACGCAGATGACCGACGGGTCGCGGCGCGGGTCCCTGCAGATGTTGCAGAGCTCCTCCTGTGCGACGTTCCCGCAGGTCGCGCAGAAGCGGACCTTGTCCTTCACCTCCAGGAGGGCGTGCGCCAGACGGCGCACGTCCGTCGGCTCCGCCTGGAGGATGTGGAAGGCGATCCGCTGCGCGCTCTTGGGACCGACGCCGGGCAGCCTGCCCAGCTCGTCGATGAGGTCCTGAACCACGCCTTCGTACACGGAACGCCTTTCCTGAAGCCTGAAGCCTTCTTTAAGAGTGTCGGCCTTCTACGTACCGTAGTTGGCCGGGGGGTTTCTTAGAAGGGAAGCCCCGGGATGCCTCCGCCGCCCAGCCCCTGGGCCAGCGGGCCCAGCTTCTGCTGCTGCAGCGCCTGCGCGTTCTCGTTGGCCGCCTGGACCGCCGCGACGACCAGGTCCGCCAGCGTCTCCGTGTCCTCGGGGTCGACCGCCTTCGGGTCGATCACCAGGCCGCGCAGCTCGCCCGAGCCGTTGACCGTCGCCTTGACGAGGCCGCCGCCCGCCTGGCCCTCCACCTCCGTGCGCGCCAGTTCCTCCTGCGCCGCCGCGAGGTCCTGCTGCATCTTCTGGGCCTGCTGGAGCAGCTGCTGCATGTTGGGCTGGCCACCACCGGGGATCACGATCAGCTCCGTTTCGTACGGGTCCGTTTGTGCGGGTCCATCTGGCGGGGTTGCCGCCAAGAACGAGCCTACGTGGTCGGCGGGCGGGTCGCCCCAGCACTCTTTCGAGTGACATCCAGCGTCTTCCTATACCTGATCAAGCAGCTCTTCCGGGCGGAAAAGCCGTGAATCCGGGCTCATGGCCACCCATTGGGCGGTAGGACTTAGCGTCGAAACGCGTGATCTCGTCAGAGGAGTGCCGGGTGAGCCAGCCGGAGATGCAGCCCGAGGGGGTGCCCCCCGAGGGGCAGGGATCGGAGGCGGGGGCACGGGTCGGGGATCTGACCGGGCGCGCCTTTCCCCTCGGTGACTGGGGCGACCCCGCCGAGCGGCTCGACGAGCTCTACCGCTGGGTGGAGCGGGGCGCCCTGAACACCGCCGAGTGGTATCT
>NZ_LIPN01000486.1 GCF_001418325.1 Streptomyces atriruber
CCCGCCCCCGACTCCGCGACCTCACCCGACACCGCGGCGCCCCTCGGCGCTGCGGGTTCCTGCGGCTCTTTCGGCACGGTGGCACACCTGACTTCTCGCGGGCGCAGCTCAGCTGACGCCTCGGCAGATGATCATGAACCATGCCGATCCTGCCTCAACCGGACACCGTCCCGCCTCCGCAAAGGTCACCTGTCGTCGGGACTTTGGTCCCGGGTCCGGTCACGGTCCGGGCGGCGGTGCGCCGGTCCGTCCGTCGCGATGCCCTCCGCGAGGATCTCCGCCAGGTGCCGTCCCCGCACCCCGGCCAGCTGCTCCAGCTGGGTTCGGCAGGAGAAGCCGTCGGCCAGGACCACCGCGTCCGCGTCGGCTGCCGCCACCGAGGGCAGCAGTTGTTCCTCGGCGCAGGCCTTCGAGACGTCGTAGTGCCCCTGCTCGAACCCGAAGTTCCCGGCGAGCCCGCAGCAGCCGCCGCTCAACTCGCCCGTCAGGCCCGCCTTCGCCCGCAGGCGGCGCTCCGCCGCGTCGCCGAGGACCGCGTGCTGGTGGCAGTGGGTCTGGCCGACGGCGGGGCGGCCGACGTGCGGTGGCTGCCACTGGGGGGCCAGCTCCTCGACGGCCTGGGCGAACGTGCGGACCGACGCGGCGAGACGGCCCGCGCGGGGGTCGTCGCCGAGCAGTTCGGCCAGGTCCGTCCGGAGCGCCGCGGCGCAGCTCGGCTCCAGGACGACGACCGGTGTGCCCGCGTCCAGGAGCGGCTCCATCCGGTCCAGGGTGGTGCGCAGCACGGCGCGGGCGTGGTCGAGCTGCCCCGTCGACACGTACGTCAGCCCGCAGCACACCCCGCGCGGCGGCACCGCGACGGTGAGTCCGGCGTCCTCAAGTACCGCCACCGCGGCCTGCCCCACCGCCGGGGAGAGGTGGTCGGTGAAGGTGTCGGGCCAGAGCACGACGTCGGGGCGGCCGGGCACGGCATCGGGGCGGCCGCCGCCGCGCGGCCGCTTCCGCCACCACTGCCGGAACGTCCGCGGCGCCACCTCCGGCACCGCCCGCTCCGCGGCGATCCCGCCGAGCCGCTTGCCGAGCGCGGCCAACGGGCCGACGCGGGCGAGGACGTTGACGATCCCCGCCGTGCGGGTCGCCGCCACCGCCCGCAGCCAGCGCGGCAGGCGGCCCATCGTGTAGTGGGCGGCGGGCCTGCGGCGGCCTTCGTAGTGGTGGTGCAGGAACTCCGCCTTGTACGTGGCCATGTCGACGCCCACCGGGCAGTCCGAGCGGCAGCCCTTGCAGGACAGGCAGAGGTCGAGGGCGTCCTTGACCTCCGTCGAGCGCCAGCCGTCGGTCACCACCTCACCGGCGAGCATCTCGTGCAGCAGCCGCGCGCGGCCGCGCGTGGAGTGCTCCTCCTCGCCCGTGACGCGGAAGGACGGGCACATCACGCCGGTCGGGGAGCCCGGCGACGCGGTACGGCACTTGGCGACGCCGACGCACCGCCTGACCGCCGCCGAGAAGTCCCCGCCGTCGTGCGGGTAGCCGAAGACCACGTCGACCGGTTCGCGCGGCAGGGGCGCGAAGCGCAGGTCGGCGTCGAGGGGCGCGGGCCGCACGAGCATGCCGGGGTTGAGCAGGTCCGCCGGGTCCCAGACGTCCTTCACGCGCTCGAAGAGGCCGACGAGTTCGGGACCGTACATCTTGGGCAGGAGCTCCGCGCGGGCCTGCCCGTCGCCGTGTTCGCCGGAGAGCGAGCCGCCGTGCGCGACGACGAGCTCCGCGAGCTCCTCGGAGAAGCCGCGGAAGCGGGCGACGCCCTGCCGGGTGAGGAGGTCGAAGTCGATGCGCACGTGGATGCAGCCGTCCCCGAAGTGCCCGTACGGCGTGCCGCGCAGATCGTGGTCGGTGAGCAGCGCCCTGAAGTCCCTGAGGTAGGCGCCGAGCCGGGCGGGCGGCACCGCGCAGTCCTCCCAGCCGGGCCACGCCTCGCTGCCGTCGGCCATGCGCGTCGCCGTGCCGCTGGCGTCCTCCCGTACGCGCCACAGCGCCCGCTGCCCCGCCGGGTCGTCGACGACCACCGCGTCGAGGACGTCGGCCGCCCGCACGATCGTCTCCGCGTGCGCGCGTGCCTCGGCCGGGCTCGAGCCGCCCGTCTCGACGAAGAGCCAGGCGCCGCCCTTGGGCAGTCCGCTCTTCTGCGAGGTCTCGCGCACGAGGTCGGCGGCCATGCCCTCGACGGTCAGCGGGCCGTGCGGGAGCAGTCCGGCGGCCGCTTCGGCCGCCGCGCTCTCGTCGCCGTAGCCGAGCACGGCGAGCGCCCGCGCGCGGGGCGCTTCGACGAGGCGTACGTCGGCTTCGGTGAGGACGCCGAGCGTGCCCTCCGAGCCGCAGAAGGCGCGGGCGAGGTCCGTGCCGTTCTCGGGGAGCAGCGCGTCCAGGGCGTATCCGGAGATGCGGCGGGGCAGGTCGGGGAAGCCGGTGCGCAGGAGCGCGAGGTCGCCGTCGACCAGGGGGCGCAGTCCTTCGGGGGCGGCGTCCCAGCCCCGGGCCAGGCGGCGGGGCGTGCCCGCGCCGTCGACCACGGAGAGGGCCGCGACGTTGTCGGCGGTGGTGCCCCAGGCGACCGAGTGCGAGCCGCAGGAGTTGTTGCCGATCATGCCGCCGAGGGTGCAGCGGCTGTGGGTGGAGGGGTCGGGGCCGAAGGTGAGGCCGTGCGGGGCGGCGGCGGAGCGCAGGTCGTCCAGGACGACGCCCGGCTGGACGACGGCGGTGCGTTCCCCCGGGTCGAGGGAGACGATGCGGTTCATGTGGCGGGTGAAGTCGAGGACGACGCCGACTCCCGTGGCCTGTCCGGCGATCGAGGTGCCCGCGCCGCGCGGGACCACCGGCACGTCGTGCTGGCGGCAGACCGCGAGGGCCGCGGCCACGTCGTCGGCGTCGCGCGGGGCGACCACCGCGGCGGGCACCCGGCGGTAGTTGGAGGCGTCCATGGTGTGCAGGGCCCGTGCGGTGACGGAGAGGTCCACCTCACCGCGCACGGCGGCGCGCAGATCCCGCGCGAACCCGTCCGGGTCGGCCGCCTCCCGGCCCGCCCTCTCCTGGTCTCCCCGGTTCCGCGTCGGGCCGCCGGGGTCGGCGTCGAGATCGCTCATGCCGTCCAGGATGCCCCCGCAGGGGCCCCTTCCGGACACCCCGCCTCACCCGTTTTTTCACGATCCGGACGGGAAGATTCCCAACTCGGTCACTAACTCTCCTATAGTGATCCCGACTTGAGCAGAGTGTGTCGCTTCCGATCTAGGACCCCCGATTGATGACCGCGCCAACCCCCCTAGCGCGCCCCGGGACGGAGCAACCTCCGCTGCGCCCGACCGCGCTCGTCCTGCTGGCCAGTGCCCTGGTCACAGCGGCACTCACCGGAGCCGCCGCCGCCCTCGCGCCCGGCTCCGTGCGGACCCCCCTGGCCTGGGGATCCGGTGCCGCGTCCGTCGCGCTGAGCGCCGCCGTGACGCTCGCCTTCCACTCCGTCCGCGCCAACGCCCTGCTGCGCCGCCGCGTCGAGGCCGTCCAGCAGGACGCCGGACGGCTCGTACAGGAACAGGCCGCCCGTGCCGAGGAGTTCGCCCGCGAGCGGACCGCCCTCACCGAGCACTTCGTCCGTGAGCGCAACGAACTGACCGTCCGCGCCCGCGCGGCCGAGTCCGAGCGCGCCGCCGCCCTCGCCGCCAGTGCCAACGCCGCGGGCCGCATGCAGGCCCTGGCCACCGGCATGCTCGCCGACCTGCGCGAGATGGAGGGCAGGCACGCGGACGAGGACGTCCTCACCGACCTCCTCCACCTCGACCACAGGACCGCACAGGCGGGCCGCATCGCCGACTCGGTGGCCGTGCTCACCGGCGCCCGCTCGGGCCGCCGCTGGGCCAGGCCCATCGTCATGGAGTCGATCCTGCGCGGCGCGATGGGCCGCATCGGCGGCTACCAGCGCGTGCGCGTCCACTCGGCCAGCGAGGTCGCCGTCGCGGGCCACGCCGCCGAGGGCGTCATGCACGCCCTCGCCGAACTCCTCGACAACGCCGCCAACTTCTCGCCGCCCACCTCCGAAGTGCACGTCTACATCGAGGAGGTCGCGGCCGGCGTCATCGTCTCCGTCGAGGACAGCGGCCTGGTGATGGGCGCCGTGCAGCAGCGCCGCGCCGAGCAGGCCGTGTCCGGCGAGACCAAGGGCCTCAGCGGCCTCTCCGGCACCCGGCTCGGACTAGCGGTGGTCGGCAGGCTGGCCCGCAAACACGGCCTGACGGTGTCGTTCCGCCCGTCGGCACGAGGCGGCACGGGCGTACTCCTCCTGATACCCCAGGAACTGCTCTCGCGCCCTTCCGAGACGACCCCGACGCCCCAACCGGCGAGCTTGCCCGAGAAGCCCACCACCACGGCCGCAGCCTCCGCCGCCACAACCACCGTCGCAACGCACTCCCCGGCACCCGCGAGCGCGCCGGAGGGGACGCGGGGGGATGTGCGCACGGAGCACCGAGCCAACCCTGACACCCAGAAACATCCGACGCGGCGCAGGGATGGCGAGTACGCACATCCCCCCGC
>NZ_LIPN01000487.1:0-1428 GCF_001418325.1 Streptomyces atriruber
TGGCGAGGCGGACCAGGTCGGCCTTCGGGGTGCCGAGGGGCAGCTGGTTCGTCGCGTAGGCGAGCGGAGCGCAGACGGACTTGTCGACCTTCATCTGGTCCTGGGACGTGGCGAACGCGTACTTCGCGTCGGGCTTCTTGACCGTGAAGCCCTTGACCTCGTTGGCGGTGAGGGCGGCACGGCGCAGTTCGGCGGCCGGGTCCGGGGTCTTCTCCGGCGCCTTCGCCGGTTCCCCGGACTTTCCGGTGGCGGAGTCCGAGGACGAGGAATCCGAGTCGGAGTCTCCGCAGGCGCTCAGGACCATGAGGGACGCGAGGGCGAGAGCGGGCGCGGCCAGGGCGGTTCGGGTCCGCTTCATGAGGGCGGGGGCTCCTGTCGTGGGACGTGCGTCGGCGTGCTTCGGCGTGCGTCCGCGGCACTCTACTGTGCGGGTGACTCAGCAGTCACAGGCGGTACGACTCCCCCCGCGCCCTCGACCGAACCCCCGGTCCCTGTCAGCCCAGCGGGACCGACCGGCGTCGGACGAGCCCCCACTGGTAGGCGATGGAGACGAGCTCCACCCGGTTGCGGGCGCCCAGTTTGGCCATGATGCGGCAGGCCCGGGTCTTGGCGGTGGTGCAGGAGAGGAACAGCTTCTCGGCGATCTCCTGGTTGGAGAGGCCGGTGCCGATCAGTACCAGCATTTCCCGTTCGCGCGGCGTGAGGCCGTCCAGAGGAATTTCCGGGGCCCGCTCGCGCAGGACGCATTCGTCGATGACCCGCTGCACGATGCGGGGAGACAGGTGTGCCTGGCCCTGGGAGACCACGCGGATCGCGCGCAGCAGTTCGTCGGGCTCGGTGTCCTGGAACAGGAACCCGCACGCGTGCGCCGCGAGCGCGTCGAACACCTGCGAGTCGGCGGTCGGCGCGGCCATCGCGAGGACGCGTACGCCGGACAGTTGGGGGCGGGCCGAAATGCGACGGGTCGCCTCGATGCCGCTCATGACGGGCAGTTGTGGGTTCATCAGGACGACGTCCGGGCGGAGCCGCTCGGCGAGCTCCACGGCTCGGGCACCGTCGCCGGCCTCCCCCACCACCTCTATGTCCGGCTGCGCGGCCAGCAGCGTGGCGCAGCAGGTGCGCAGCAAGGCGTCGGTGTCCACGAGGAGCACGGAGATGCTCATGGCGTCTACTCCCTAGGCGAGCGGCGAGTAACGGGCAGCGAGTGACGTGCGGGGCGGGTATGACCACCGCAGCGCGGCCTCTCGGAGGTCGGATCCGCCGGGGGACGGTGGTGGAAGGGCGAAGTGCTGTCTCGCTGTACTGACGAACCAGGACGGGGAGATGTGAGGCGGTCGCCGCCGCGCTCGTCGACTCTGGCTCAAAGTCGGTCAACTTCCGCGCGGCGGCGGGAGTCGGAGTGAAGGGCATGCCGACCGCCCGTCCGTG
>NZ_LIPN01000487.1:1483-2026 GCF_001418325.1 Streptomyces atriruber
GCACCGCCCTCGGGATCTGCTGGGTGTGGAACTGTTCCAGGCGGCGCTGCGCGAGCAGCAGCGTGCCGCGCTGGCGGCCGGGCACCTGGCGGCGCAGGGTGACCAGGGCGGGGCCCAGCGCACGGACGGCCTCGGCGTCCCGTATGCGGTCCCAGAGGTGGTGGGCCCGGTCCGCCGCCGCTTCCACCTCGGGCGAATCGGGGGCCTGGCCCGACGTCAGCCGGGCCGAGGCCACCGCGAGCCAGATCTCGCAGCTGCGCGCCGGGTCACCGGCGAATCTCGCCAGGTCCGCCCGTACTTCCATCCAGTGGATGGCGTCCTTGGAGCCCGGCCCGTGCATGCGCAGCGCGCTCTGCTCCCAGGACGCCGCGAGGGAGGCCGCTTCGCCGTGCCGGCCCGCTTCGACGGCCGCGGTGATCGCCGCGTGCGGATCCATGGGGGCGTCGGCGGGCTGCGGCTGCTGCGGAACGGGCGGCACGAGGGGTGCC
The DNA here is from genome assembly GCF_001418325.1 of Streptomyces atriruber. Taxonomy (GTDB): domain Bacteria; phylum Actinomycetota; class Actinomycetes; order Streptomycetales; family Streptomycetaceae; genus Streptomyces; species Streptomyces atriruber. The sequence continues at coordinate 1,972 of NZ_LIPN01000487.1, forward strand.
GCGCTGGGATCGCGGGCGGGCAGCAGGTCCGGGGCGTCGTCGCCGAGGCCCTGGG
>NZ_LIPN01000488.1 GCF_001418325.1 Streptomyces atriruber
CGCCGACGGCCCGCCGCTCGCCCATCTGCGCGGCCAGCTCGCCACCGCCGCCGAGCTCTTCCCCGAGCTCGCCCTCGCCGCCGACCCCGCCGTGCTCCGCGGCAAACGCTTCGGCAACGCCGTGCTGCTCGGCTCCGACCGGCCGCTGCCCGTCGCCGAACTGACCCGGCGCTGCGCGGGCGACCCGCATCCCGGCAGGCTCGAACACGGCCGCGGGCTCAAGGACTTCAGCGGGGGAGCGGCAGCCGTCACGGACGCCGCGGCGGTCGCCTCGCCCGCGCCGCCGCCGTCGGTCTTCCGCTGATCGGCCGCGTTCGGAACGTGACGTTCGGTACGTGACGTTCAGTACTTGTCGATCTCCACCCGGGGCGCCGTGTCGTGCCAGGTGCAGAACACCGACACCCGGGCCGCGCCGCCGGTGAACTCCACGCGGATCCACTTGTCCTGCTTCCACGTCTGCACCGACCAGCCCGCCGCCGGGGTCGCCGAGACCAGCGTCGCCGAGCTCTCGCCGAGGTCGAAGACGACCCGGCCGCCCGCGGTGTTGTAGCTCTTCACCGTGCCGGTGCCGGAGTTCTCGGGCGGGGGCGAGGTGGGCCGGTCGGAGTGCGTTCCGGACGGCGTGGGCGACTTCGGGGGCTTCTGCGACTTCTGTGACTTCGACGGGTCCGGTGACTTCGTGGGCTTCGCCGACGGCGAGGTCGTGGAGCGGTGCGTCGAGGAGACGATCGGCTCCGCGTCGTCCGGGTCGCCGTCGTCGGCCGCCAGCGGCAGGGCGCGCGGCGGGTCGTAGGCGGTCCCCGCCATCACCGTGTGGACGCCCCACCAGGACAGCGTGACCGCCGCGCCCGTGGCGAGCGACCATGCGATTCCGTGTACGAGTCCTCTGCGCATCGCGGGCCATACTGCACCACGCCGCACGCCCCTGTCCCGCGGGGCACCGGCACCCGGGGCCCGCCGGACCGCGCGCTTCCCGGGGAAGACCGCATTCCGCCGTATGGCGTACGGTGCCGCCCATGGCAAGTGTGCTCGTCGTCGAGGATGACCAGTTCGTACGCTCCGCCCTCATCCGGCATCTGACCGAGGCAGCGCACACCGTGCGCAGCGTCGGCACCGCCCTTGAGGCGCTGCGGGAGGTCGCCCATTTCCGTTTTGACGTGGTGATCCTGGATCTCGGCCTGCCCGACCTCGACGGGTCGGAGGCGCTGAAGATGCTCCGCGGGATCACCGACGTCCCCGTGATCATCGCGACCGCGCGGGACGACGAGGCGGAGATCGTACGGCTCCTGAACGACGGCGCCGACGACTACCTCACCAAGCCGTTCTCCGTCGAGCACCTCTCCGCGCGGATGGCCGCCGTGCTGCGCCGGGCGCGCGTCACGGCGGGCGAGGCGCCGCCGAGCAACGTGCTCCAGGTCGGCGGGCTCTGCATCGACCCGCTGCGGCGCCAGGCCGAGCTGGACGGCGCGCGGCTCGACCTGACCCGGCGCGAGTTCGACCTGCTGGCCTTCCTCGCCGGGCGGCCCGGCGTCGTCGTGCCGCGCAAGGAGCTGCTCGCCGAGGTCTGGCAGCAGAGTTACGGCGACGACCAGACCATCGACGTACATCTGTCGTGGCTGCGGCGGAAGTTGGGCGAAACGGCCGCCCGGCCGCGCTACCTGCACACCCTGCGCGGGGTCGGCGTGAAGCTGGAGCCACCACTGGCGGAGCCACAGCCGTGAGGTGGGCCCTCGTCAAGGTGTGCCTGGCCGTCACCACGATGGTCGTGGTGGCCTTCGCGGTCCCGCTCGGCCTCGTCGTCAAGGAGATGGCGAGGGACCGTGCCATCTCGAACGCGGAACGGCACGGCGCCGGCATGGGCCCCACGCTCTCCATCACCACCGACCGCGCGGAGCTCACCCGGGCCGTCGCCTCGTCCGAGGCGGGCGGCGACGGACGGATGGCTGTGTACGTGCCTGCCGTCGGGGACGCCGACGCCTTCGAGGTCGGCGACCCGAGGGCCGGGGCGCGCGCGGTGGAGGCCACCCGCAAGGAGGGCCGGGCCAGGACCACCGGCGTCCCCGGCGGCTTCGTGGTCCTCCAGCCGACCGCGCTCAGCTCGGGCACGGCGGTCGTGGAGATCTACGTCCCCGAGGCCGAGGTCAGCAATGGCGTGACCACGGCGTGGCTGGTGCTCGCGGGCGTCGGCATCGCCCTCGTCATCGGCTCGGTGGCGGTCGCGGACCGGCTGGGCGTACGCATGGTCCAGCCCGCCAAACGCCTGGTGGGCGCCGCGCACGACCTCGGCGAGGGAAAGCTGGGGGCGCGGGTGCCGGAGGAGGGTCCCACCGAACTGCGGCTCGCCGCGGTGGCGTTCAACTCGATGGCCGACCAGGTCGTACAACTCCTGGCCAACGAGCGGGAGCTGGCGGCCGACCTCTCCCACCGGCTGCGGACGCCCCTGACGGTGCTGCGGCTGAACGCGGCCTCGCTCGGCGAGGGCGACGCGGCGGAGCAGACCCGCACGGCGGTCGAGACGCTGGAGCGCGAGGTCGACACGATCATCCGCACCGCCCGTGACGCGAAGCCGCAGACGGCGACGGTCGGCCCCGGCGCGGGCTGCGACGCGGCCGAGGTGATCCGGGAGCGGATGGCCTTCTGGTCGGCGCTCGCCGAGGACGAGGGGCGCGAGGTCCGGGTGGCGGGCATCGACCGGCCGGTGCGGATACCGGTGGCCCGCCCCGAGCTGGTCGCCGCGCTCGACGCGCTGCTCGGCAACGTCTTCCGGCACACGGCCGAAGGCACCGCCTTCTCCGTCGACGTCCACAACGGCGAGGACGCCGTGATCGTGCTCGTCTCCGACGCGGGCCCCGGCATCGCCGACCCCGAGGCCGCGCTCGCCCGGGGCGCGGGCTCCGGCGAGGACGGCTCCACGGGCCTCGGCCTCGACATCGTGCGCCGCCTCGCCGAGTCCACGGGCGGCGATCTGCGCATCGGCAGCTCGGTCCTCGGCGGCACGGAGGTCCGCATCTGGATACAGCTGGGGTCCCACCGGCCGGTGGCGGCGCGCCGGGGGCACCGGGGGGCGGCCGTACGCCGACGTCGCCGTGCTCCCAGCACGGGCTGAACCTGTCCGGCCGGTGCCTCACCGCGGGTGCGTCGTGGTTGCCCGCGCAGTTCCCCGCGCCCCTTAAAAGCGCCACCCGAGGCCCCCGTCAGGGGCGCGGACAACGACCCGCACGCCGCAGCCGACCCCGACCTTTAACCGTCCCCGATCTCTTCCTTAAGCGCACCCTAAGATCCTCAACTCGGCGCAGGGTTACCCCTTTTGTCGTCCGCCGCGCGGCTAGCGTGATCGCACCCCCACCCCCGTACAGCTAAGGCAGGAACGCGATGAGCAGCACGCACCGGCGCACGGTGAGCACCCGGTCCAAGGTCATCGGCGGACTCGTCGCCGCGTCCCTCGTCGGCGGCGGCGCCTTCCTCCTCTCCGGCACCGCGCTGGCGACCAGGGCCCCGGCCGACGAGTCCGCGCGGGCCGCGGACCCCGCGCAGGGCACCAAGGCCGACGCCGCCGGGTTCGCGCCCTTCGTCGACACCTCCCTCACCCCGGCCTACGACCTCCTCGACACCGCGGAGAAGACCGGCGTGAAGGAGTTCAACCTCGCCTTCATCACCTCCGGCGGCGGCTGTGAGCCGCTGTGGGGCGGCACCACCGGCCTCGGTGACGACAAGGTGGCCGCGCAGATCGGCGACCTGCGTGCCAAGGGCGGGGACGTCCGCGTCTCCTTCGGCGGGGCCGCGGGCTCCGAGCTCGGCCTCAAGTGCGACAGCGCCGACGCCCTCGCCAAGGCGTACGGCAAGGTCGTCGACGCCTACGAGCTGACCAAGGTCGACTTCGACATCGAGGGCGCCGCCTTGCCCGACACCGCGGCCAACACCCGCCGCTCCCAGGCGATAGCCCAGCTCCAGAAGGAGCACCCGGACCTGAACGTGTCGTTCACGCTGCCCGTGATGCCCGAGGGCCTGACCCAGCCCGGCGTCGATCTGCTCGCCAACGCCAAGGAGAACGGCGTGCAGGTGGACGCGGTGAACATCATGGCCATGGACTACGGGCCGTCCTACAGCGGCGACATGGGCGAGTACGCGATCCAGGCCGCCACCGCCACGCAGAAGCAGATCAAGACCGCCCTCGGCCTCTCCGACGGGGCCGCGTGGCAGGCCGTCGCCGTCACCCCGATGATCGGCGTCAACGACGTGGCGACGGAGGTCTTCAAGACCGACGACGCCGCCGAACTCGTGAAGTTCGCCGGGGAGAAGGACCTCGGCTGGCTCTCGATGTGGTCCTCGACCCGCGACAAGGCCTGTGAGGGCGGCGGCTCCGGCTCCGCGCAGCCGACGTGCTCGTCGATCCAGCAGCAGCCGCTTGAGTTCACGAAGGCGTTCGCCGCGTATAAGTAGCCATCGGCGGCGGTCACCAGCCCCCCCCGAAGC
>NZ_LIPN01000489.1 GCF_001418325.1 Streptomyces atriruber
GCCCACGTCTTCGCCCCCTACTTCGAGTCGTGGACGGGGGAAAGCCCGGCCGCCCTCAGCGCCCAGTCCGGGGCCAAGCACCTGACCATGGCGTTCCTCCAGACGGCGACGAAGGGCTCTTGCACCGCCTACTGGAACGGCGACACCTCGCTGCCCATCGCCTCGTCGTCCTTCGGAGCCGACATCAAGACGATCCAGGGGCGCGGCGGGGACGTCATTCCGTCCTTCGGCGGCTACACGGCGGACACCACCGGCACCGAGATCGCCGACAGCTGTACGGACGTCGACCAGATAGCCGCCGTCTACCAGAAGGTGATCACCACCTACGACATCCCCCGGCTCGACATGGACATCGAGGTCGACGCGCTGGACAACGCCGCCGGCATCGACCGGCGGAACAAGGCGATCAAGAAGGTCCAGGACTGGGCCGCCGCCAACGGGCGCAAGCTGGAGATCTCGTACACCCTGCCGACGACGACCCGGGGCCTGGCACCCAGCGGTCTCGCCGTGCTCAAGAGCGCCGTGGCCAACGGCGCGCGGGTCGACGTCGCCAACCTCATGACGTTCGACTACTACGACAACGCCGCCCACGACATGGCGCAGGACACCAAGACCGCCGCCCAGGGACTGTACGACCAGCTCGCCAAGCTCTATCCGGGCAAGAGCCCGGCCCAGCTCTGGGGCATGATCGGCATCACCGAGATGCCGGGCGTCGACGACTTCGGACCGGCCGAGACATTCACGCTCGCCAACGCCAGGCAGGTGTACGACTGGGCGGTCGCCAAGGGGATCAACATGATCTCCTTCTGGGCGCTCCAGCGGGACAACGGAAGCTGTCCCGGTGGCGCCGCCGCGGACAACTGCTCCGGCATCGAGCAGAACACATGGGACTTCTCCCGCATCTTCGCGCCCTTCACCAGCGGCGACACCGCACCGAAGGACGACTTCTCGGTGACGGCGAACCCGGCCGCCGGGACGGTCAAGGCCGGTGGCTCCGTCAGCGCGACGGTGAAGACCGCGGTGACGGCGGGCTCCGCCCAGACCGTGAAGCTCGACGCCTCCGGCGCGCCCGCCGGTGTCACCGCATCCTTCAGCCCCGGTTCGGTGACCGCCGGAGAAGCCTCGACGCTCACGCTCAGCACGACCGCCGCGGCAGTCAACGGCACGTACGAGATCACCGTCAACGGCGCGGGCCCCGCGGCCGCCCACTCGGTGACGTACTCCCTCACCATCACCGGCGGCAACGGCAACCAGTGCACGGCGGCCCCCTGGGCCGCGAGCTCGGTCTACACCGGCGGCCAGCAGGTCTCGCACAAGGGCCACACCTGGAAGGCCAAGTGGTGGACGACGGGCGAGGAGCCCGGCACCACCGGACAGTGGGGCGTCTGGCAGGACCTCGGGGCCTGCTGAGCCCGCTGAACCCGCGCCCCGCGGTCCGCCACGACGGCGGACGTGTCGAGCGACGAACTGAGAAACTGTTCCCGACCCGGGGCGGCAGGGCGCCCCGGGGCAGGCACGAAGGGGGACGGAGCGATCGGTGCCACGGAAGTGCAGGGGCAGGCCGACGGGCTCGACGGTCTGCTGCGCGAGGTGCGGCGGCAGGTCGGGGGCGCGGCCGAGCCGGACATACGACGGGTGCTCGACTGGCTGCACCGGCAGACCGGTGCCCACGTCGCGCTGGTCGCCGACGACGCGCACAGCGTGGAGTCGGCCACCGAGGACTTTCCCTCGGGCGTGTTGCGCCCGATCGCGTCGCTGCTCGCCCGCCTGAGCACCGGGGAGCTGGCCTCGGCCGTGACCCGGGCCAAAGAGCTGCACGTGCGCTGTGAGGGCATCGGGCCGGACGGGCCGCGCCCGGTGCTCGTGGTGGCCGGTGCCGCGGAGCCCGCCCCGGAGACGGCCGCCCTGATCCCCCACACCAGCAGCGTCCTCGCCATGCTGCGCCGGGCGGGCGACAGCGATCGCAGCATGCGGGACTACCAGCGAAAGGCACGTCAGTTACGGCTCGCCCTGCTGCACGCGCTGATGGCCGGAGGGCCGGTACTGGCCCGGCGGATGACCGGTGGTGACGTTCCGCCGCTGTTGGAGGCCGGACGGCTGCGCATCCATCTGCTGCGCTGTCCGACGGCCGACCGCGACCGCATCGCGCGGATCCATCAGGACCCTTCCGGCTACCACGGCCGGGACCTGGTGGTGCACTGCCCCGCCTACAAGGAACATCTGATCTGCCTCGTCGCGGACGACGAGGAGGAAGGCGCCCCCGGAGGCCGTGGCCGACCGCCCGGACTGGGCGAGACCCTGCTCCGTCTGGTCAGGGACAACCCGCGCTACGCACTGGGCATCAGCGGCGCGCACCCCCTCGGGGCGACGGCCGAGGCCTACAGCCAGTCCGCGCACGCCCTGGCCGCCGCCCGCGCCGCCCCCGGCCGCGTGGCCTTCTACCACGGCCAGGCCTCGCTGCAGAGCCTCCTGCCCGCGCAGCCCGCGGCCCACTGGGCCCGCACGCTTCTGCGGCCGCTGGACTCGGTTCCCAAGACCAGCGCCGACATCACCCGTCTGGCCATGAGCGTGCCCCGGTCCGGTGTGGCGCGTCTGCTGGGCCTCAGCCGCAACACCGTCACCGCGCACATCAGACAGGTGGAACAGGCCCTGGGCCAGAACCTCACGGACGTCCGGTGTCATGCCGCCGTGCACCTGGCCTTCGCGCTCAGCGGTGCGGCCGCCGACCCGCCGGGCGACGCCCACCAACCACCCCCCGGCCTTGACGACCTGCTGGCCGTCGAAACCGCCGCCGCCTGGGCCCAGACCCTGCTCCGCCCCCTGCAGGCCCGCCACCGCCGCACGCTCCAGGCCTGGCTCGACACCGACACCGACGCCCAGCGGGCCGCCCTCCGCCTGGGCATCAGCCGCAACACCGTCCGGGCCCACCTGCGGACCGCGGAGGCCGTCCTCGGCGTCGACCTGCTCACCCACGGCACCGGCGTCCCCGACCTCGTGCACGCCCTGCGCATCCTCGAACTCCGGCTGCGCTGAGCACTGCGGCGTTGATGCGGAAGCACTGAGCACCGTGCACAACCGAGGCCCGCCGTTGCGCACCGTGCACCATGGCCGCGGACCGCCCGACCTTCTAGCGTCTGTACGGGTCGGCGGCGCCCTGTGTCACTCCGCCCTCGACGCGCACGGGGGAGTTGCCCGACAACAGCAGCACGTCAGGAACCGGACACACGGAAGGGGACGCGAAGTGATCGAGCACCACATGCGGACACTCATCGCGCCGTGCAGGCGCAGGACGGCCCGGAACCTCGTTCTGGCCGCGCTCGCCGCCGCCGTGGCGATCCCGCTGGTCGCGGCGGCGCGCGCCACGCCGACCACAGCATCACGTGCCGCCCGGACACCACGGATCGGACGTCGCACGCGGTGTGTCACCGGGAATCCCCGAGAACCGGCCCGTCGGCGTGGAGGGCCGGGGCTGCGTCAGCCACAACGACCCGTGCGGGGGACGGGTCGTTGTGCGGTCCGTGTCGAGGGGTGGCGGGGCTCGCCCCTCACCCCTCGACGGGCGGCACCGGCAGGACCTGGCGCAGGTGGGGATCCGGATGGAAGTCCCTGCGCCACTCGCGCGGATAGCCGACGGACGCCTCGATGTGCGGCACCCCGTCGTGCACGGTGGTGCGCGGGATGTGCAGATGGCCGTAGACGACGGCGGCCGCGTCGTACTTCACGTGCCAGTCGGCGGAGCGCTCCGTGCCGCACCACAGGGCGAACTCGGGGTAGCGCAGGATGCGGGTGGGGTCGCGCAGCAGCGGCCAGTGGTTGATCAGGACGGTGGGCAGGCCCGCCGGGCGCTCGGCGAGCCGCTCCTCGGTCTGCTTCACACGGGCGCGGGACCAGTCGTCGCGGGTGGCGTACGGGTCGGGGTGCAGGAAGTACTCGTCGGTGCAGACGACGCCCGCCTCGTGGGCGGCCGCCAGCGCCTCTTCCTTCGTGTGCGTGCCCTCGGGGCGGAAGGTGTAGTCGTAGAGGAGGAAGAGCGGGGCGACAACGACGGGGCCGCCCGGCCCGCGCCACACGGGGTAGGGGTCCTCGGGCGTGGCGATCCCCAACTCCCGGCAGAGCGCGACGATGTGCTGGTACCTCTCGTCGCCGCGCAGCTGGACCGGGTCGTCCTTGGGGGTCCACAGTTCGTGGTTGCCCGGCGACCACACCACCTTGGCGAACCGGCCGGCGAGCGTGCGCAGCGCCCACTCGATGTCGGCCATGCGCTCGGCGACGTCGCCGGCGACTATCAGCCAGTCGCCGTCCGACCGGGGTCGGATGGTCTCGACGTACTTCCTGTTCTCCGCGTACGCCACGTGCAGGTCGCTGATCGCGAGCAGCTTCGGAGTCTTCTCGGATGCCATCACGCTGCGAGGCTAACCGAGGCGGCCCGCGGTGCGGCCGCCGAGCCTCACCGCCAGTGCTGACGACGGGCCTTCAGTGGTGATCGCCCTCGCCTCGCCGGACGGCCAGATACTCCTCCGGTGTCGCCTTGGGCACCTGCGCCTTCGGGCCGTACATGGCGCGGGCCAGACGCGCACGGATGCGTTCGGACGGGCGGACCTTGCGGGTGACGCCGTTGGCGTCGACGACGGGGCCCAGCTCGTAGGGGCGGGGCTGCTCGTGGGCGGTGAGGCGGTACAGCTCGGCCTGCGGCAGCCGTTCGTGGATCTCGACGTACTCGCCGTGCGGGAGGCGCCGGATCGTGCCGGTCTCCCGGCCGTGCAGCACCTTCTCGTGGTCCCTGCGCTGCAGGCCGAGGCAGATCCGGTGCGTGACGAGGAAGGCGAGGACGGGCACGACGAAGGCGCCGATGCGCACGAACCACGTGACGGCGTTGATGGAGAGATGGAAGTGGGTCACCCACAGGTCGTTGCCGCCGCCGACCATCAGCACGCCGAACAGCGTGAGCCAGGCGACACCGAGGCCGGTGCGCACCGGCGCGTTGCGCGGGCGGTCCGCGATGTGGTGCTCCCGTCGGTCGCCCTTGACCCAGGACTCGATGAAGGGATAGACGCCGATGGCGAGGAGGATCAGCGGGAAGAGCGCGAAGGGGATGAAGACGCCCAGGTTGAGCGTGTGGCCCCAGGCGTTGATCTCCCATCCCGGCATCACCCGGATCAGCCCCTCGGAGAACCCGAGGTACCAGTCGGGTTGGGCGCCGGTGGAGACCAGGTCGGGGCGGTAGGGGCCCATCAGCCAGACCGGGTTGATGGTGGCCACCGCGCCCATGACCGCGAGAACGCCGAAGACGAGGAAGAAGAAGCCGCCCGCCTTGGCGATGTAGACGGGCAGGAGCGGCGCCCCGACCACGTTCTTCTCGGTCTTGCCGGGACCGGCGAACTGGGTGTGCTTGTGGTAGAAGACCAGGATCAGGTGGACGACGACGAGCCCCAGCATGATGCCCGGAAGCAGCAGGATGTGGATGGGATAGAGCCGCGGGATGATGTCGTCCCCCGGGAACTCTCCGCCGAAGAGGAAGAAGGAGAGGTACGTCCCGATGACGGGGGTGGCGAGGATGGCGCCCTGCGCGAAGCGGATGCCGGTGCCGGAGAGCATGTCGTCGGGGAGCGAGTAGCCGGTCAGGCCGGTGATGATGCCGAGGAACAGCAGGGTCCAGCCGAACGCCCAGTTGAGTTCGCGCGGTTTGCGGAACGCGCCGGTGAAGAACACCCGCATCATGTGCACGAGCATCCCGGCGACGAAGACGAGCGCGGCCCAGTGGTGGATCTGCCGGATCAGCAGGCCGCCGCGCACCTCCATGCTGATGTCCACCGTGGATTCGTACGCCCGGGTCATCAGGATGCCCTTGAGCGGCACGTACGACCCGTCGTACGCGACTTCGGTCATGCTCGGATCGAAGAAGAGGGTGAGGTAGGTGCCGGTCAGGATGAGGATGATGAAGCTGTAGAGGCAGATCTCCCCGAACATGAACGACCAGTGGTCGGGAAAGATCTTGCGCATCTGGCTCTTGGCCAGGGTGTTGATGCCGAGTCTACCGTCCGCCCAGTCGGCGATCCGCTCCCCTTTGCCGAGCCGTACAGGTCGTGCAGTCGTCCCGGTGCGCTCGATGCGTCCGCTCATGCGACTCCCTTTCAGGCGGTTCCAGGGTAGGTCGCACGGGTGACGGTTCCAACAGCCGCGGAAGTGACAAATCAGCCCGGGGGCGTCAACCGGTGCAGCCGCAGGGCGAGTTGGATCTCCAGGGTGCGGGCGGGCGTGTTCCAGTCGTCACCGAGGAGCCGTGCCACGCGTTCCAGGCGCTGTACCACCGTGTTGACGTGGACGTGCAGGGCCGTCTTGGCCTTGGTGAGGCTGCGGTCGTGGCCGAAGTACGCCTCCAGGGTGCGCACCAGCTCCGTGCCGCGTTCGGCGTCGTAGTCCAGGAGGGGGCCGAGCGTCGCCCGCACATAGCCGCCCAGGTCGGCCTGTTCGCCGATGAGCAGCCCGACGAAGCCGAGGTCGGCGAGGGCGGCGCCGTGCCCGGTGTGGCCGAGGGCCCGCAGCGCGGAGAGGCAGCGCAGGGCCTCGGCGTGCGCGGCGGGCAGTCCGGCGGGGCCGGTGACCGGGCCCGCGGCGCCCACGGTGACCGGGGCGCCCACGGTCTGGCCGAGCGCGGCGGCGAGCGCGACGGCGTCGCCGCCCGGGGTCATGGCGGGGGTCACGATGACCACGTCGTCGTGGTGGAGCCCGGCCAGACCGCTGTGGGCGCGGGCGGTGCGGTGGGCGGCGGCGAGCAGCCGGGGGCGGGGCGCGCTCTCGCTGTGGGCGACGAACACGGCGTGCGGCCGGTCGAGCCGGACACCGAGGCGGCGGGCGCGCCCGGCGAGGCCGACGGGGTCGCCGGAGGTGGCGAGCAGGTCGCCGAGGAGTTCGCCGCGCACCCGGTCCTCGGTCTCGGCGACCGACCGGCGCAGCAGCAGGAGCAGCGCGGTGACGACGCCCGCCCGCTCGAACAACCGCCGGTCGGTGTCGTCGAGTTCGGGGCGTCCGGTGAGGGCGATGCTGCCGAGGAGTTCGGGCCCGGCGAGGACCGCGCACACCCAGGTGCCGTCCTGCGGCACGGCGCGGCCGCTGGCGCGCGAGGCGGCGACGGCGGGGGCGGGTGGCGGCAGGGGTCCGGTGCCGGTGCGGGCCAGTTCGAGGCCGTCCGCGTCGTGGATGAGGGCGCCACCGTCGAGGAGGGCGGCGATGCCGTCGGCGACCTCGTCGGCGCCGCCGCCGCGCAGCACGAGATCGGTGAGCTGGTCGTGGGCCTGCTCGGCGCGGCGCATGGCCCTGCTGTGCGCGCGGATGGTCTCGGTGGCGGCGTTGAGGTCGACGAGCGCGGCCCGGGTCTCC
>NZ_LIPN01000049.1 GCF_001418325.1 Streptomyces atriruber
CCCCCAGATCCCCTACGTGGGCCACGCCGGAGCCGACTCGGGCACCCGCCGCTTCCCCCGCAGCAGGCGGATCCTCGACGTGAGCCACTACGGGGCGAGCCCCGACGGCACGTCGGACGCCGCCCCCGCGATCAACCGCGCCCTGGCCGAGGCAGGCCGGCAAGGGGGCGGCACCGTGGTGCTCCGGCCCGGGACGTACCGGCTCGACGGCCTCATCCACATCGCCCACGACCACGTCACCCTCCGCGGCGCGGGCAGCGGCCGCACCACCCTCCTCGCCACGAAGAACCTCACCGAGCTGATCGGCCCCTACGGCTCCCGCTACGGCGGCGACAAGTCCAGCTGGTCCTGGGCCGGCGGCCTCATCTGGCTCTGCCCGCAGGACCGTTGGGACTCGCTCACCGCGGCTGTGAAGGCCAGGGACTGGCCCTTCGAGGGCTGGACCGGCAACAAGCGCGACGCCTGGGAGACCCTCACGAGCGTGCGCCCCGCCCCGCGCGGGTCGTGGTCCGTGACGGTCGCCGACGCCTCCCGCGTCCGCAAGGGCGACCTCGTCCTCCTCCGCCTCTCCGACGACTCCGACCACACCCTCCTGGAGCACATGGCGGGCGACGGCGCGGGCCCGAAGGCGTACACCTGGGACGACAAGACGAAGCTCACCTCGTACGTCCCCTACGAGTGGCCCGTACGGATCGCCGCCGTGGACCCCGGAAAGCGCCGGGTCACCTTCGAGCGGCCGCTCCCGCTCGACGTACGCCCCGCATGGGATCCCCGTCTGACCACCCACGTCACGGCGCTGACCGGCTCCGGCGTCGAGGGGCTCACCCTGGAGGCCGTCGAGACGCCGCAGTCCCCGCACCTCCTCGACAAGGGCTACAACGGCGTCACGTTCCAGTGCGCGTACGACTGCTGGGCCGACGACGTCGTCGTGCGCCACGTGGACAACGGCTTCGGTCTGGTCGCCGCCTCCGCCTGCACCCTGCGCCGCACGCGCGTGGCGGGCCGCGGGTCCCATCACCCGTACTTCTGCCGCGAGGGTTCGCACGACAACCTCATCGACGACTTCCGCATCGACGCCCGTACGGCCCCCGCACCGCCCGGCACCCAACTGCACGGCATCAACGTCGAGGGGCTGTCCTCCTACAACGTCTGGTCGCGCGGCCACATGGAGATGGGCACGTTCGACAGCCACCGCGGGATGCCCTTCGCGAACGTACGAACCGACATCACCGTCGAGAACAACGGCAGGCACGGCGGCGACGCGAGCGCGGGCCCCCTCTTCGGAGCCCGCTTCACGCACTGGAACATCCGCGTCACCAACGACCGCGCGGGCCTGATGAAGATCGACGGCCTCGCCCCCTACAGCGCGACGGTCGGCCTCAACACGGTCCACGAGTTCGACCAGATCGACGTCCCGGACTTCACCGGCGACCTGCACGCGCGCCTGGAGCTGTACGGCACTACGGGAGAGGTGCGGCCACGGAATCTGTACGAGGCGCAACGGGCTCTGCGGCGCTGACCTCGACGGGAGCCTCCTCGGGCAGCCCCCGCATCAGCCCCCAGTACCCCAGCGCCGCCCCCGTCCCC
>NZ_LIPN01000490.1 GCF_001418325.1 Streptomyces atriruber
CACGAACCGCTCCGCCGACAGGTCGGGCCGGTGCAGATATCCGCGCGCCAGCCCTGGGCCCATGACGTACAGCTCGCCCACGGTTCCCGGGCCGACCGGCTTCAGGAAGTCGTCGAGCACGTAGGCCCGGGTGTTGATCAGCGGGCGGCCGACCGGCACCGGGCCGTCCTCCCGCGCCGGTCGCAGTGGCTCGCTCATCGCCGCGCAGACGGTCACCTCGGTGGGGCCGTACGCATTGACGAGGCGGCGGTCCGACCAACGGCGGGCCAGCCTGGGCGGGCACTCCTCGCCCGCCACCACCAGCGTCTCGACGGTGTCCGGCAGTGCGTCCACGGTCCCCAGCACCGATGGGGGCACGGTCATGTGCGTGATCCCGAACTCGGCGGCGAGCTCCTCCAGCGAGCCGTGCGGCGGCAGCCTGTCGCCGTCGACCACGACGAGCGCCGCGCCGGAGAGCAGGGCCATGCACAGCTCGGAGACGGCGGCGTCGAAGCTCCAGGACGCGAGTTGCAGGACGCGTGAGTCCGTGCGTACGGCGAAGCGTTCGATCTGGCCGGTGGCGAGGTTGCCGATGCCGCCGTGCGTGACGACCACGCCCTTGGGCGTGCCCGTCGAACCGGACGTGTAGATCACGTACGCGGGGTCCGACACGCGGCAGGCGGGCTCATCCGGCCGGGGCGTACGCCTGACGAGGGGGGATACGGTCTCGGGGGCGTCGAACACCCAGCGCGCGGTGCCCGTGGGGAGTACCGGCTCGGTCGTGGTCGTGCACACCACGAGTACGGGCTCCGCGTCGGCGAGTACGTGCGCGATCCGCTCCGCCGGGTGGGCCGGGTCGACCGGCACGAACGCGGCTCCGGACCGGGCCACGCCCAGCAGCACGGCGACCACGTCCACGGAGCGTTCCATGATCACGCCGACGAGGTCTCCCCTGCGAACACCGCGCGTCAGCAGGTCGTGCGCCACGCGGTCGGCGGCCTGGCCGAGTTCGGCGTACGTCCACTGCCGGTCCGTCCCGATCACGGCCGGCGCGTCCGGGGTGCGGCGCACCTGTGCGTCGAACAGCTCCCCGAGCGTTCCGGCCCCGACCGGCCGGTCGGTGTCGTTCCAGCGTTCCACGACCGCGGTGCGCTCCGCCGTGCCCAGTACGTCGATGTCGCCGACCCGCAGCGTCGGGTCGGCCGCGAGCCGTTCGAGGACGCGTGTCAGCTGCCGACCCACCTGAAGGGCATGCTGCCCGTCGAACACGTCGGGCCGGTAGGTCACTCGGACCTCGATGCGGCCGTCAGGGACGACGCCGATGGCCAGCGGGTAGTGCGTTCCCGCCTGGCTGCTCAGCTGGGTGAGCGTGACCGGGGCGGGCGCGGGGGCGGAGCTGTCGCTTATCCACATCT
>NZ_LIPN01000491.1 GCF_001418325.1 Streptomyces atriruber
GGGCGGGGCTCGGCGACCGCGGGGGCTGCGAGCAGGCGCTGTCCCGCGCGCACAGCCTCTTCGACCGGGGGGTCGGGGACGACGACCCGGAGTGGATGAGCTTCTACGGCCCGGCCGAGCTGGCCGGCCTGGAGGCGCAGTGCTGGTCCGCACTCGGCGAGTGGGAACGGGCCGCGGGGCACGCCCGGCTCGCCGCGGCCATCGCGTCCGCGCAGACCCCGCAGTTCACCCGGAACATCGCGCTCTACACCGCGGAGCTCGCCGACGACCTGGCCCGCGCGGGGTGCCCCGACGAGGCGGCGGAGGCGGGGCTGCGGGTCCTCGCGCTCCTCGGCGAGGTGCAGTCCTCACGCATCCAGTCGATGCTCGCCACCACGGCACGGGTACTCCTGCCGCACCGCAGCACGGCCGGGGTGAGCGAGTTCCTGGAGAGGCACGCCTCCCTGCCGCGCGCGGTGTAGCCGTCCGGGGGCTAGACCAGGTGACCGGTCTCGTTCCACGACTCGACGGCAGGCTCTCCGTAGGCCCAGCCCAGGACCGACAGGGACGTCGGGTTGAGGCGGATGCGGGCGGCGAACTCGATGCCGAGCCCCAGCCAGCGCGCCCCGATGACCCGCAGGATGTGGCCGTGCGCGAAGACCAGCACGTCGCGGTCGGCGCCGCGCGCCCAGTCCACGACCTCGTCCGCGCGCGCGGAGACCTGCGCCAGCGTCTCGCCCTCGGGAACGCCGTCGCGCCAGATGAACCAGCCGGGGCGGACCGCCTGGATGTCGGCGGGGGTCATGCCGTCGTACGCGCCGTAGTCGAACTCCATCAGCGCGTCCCAGGTGGTGGCGCGGTCGCCGAAGCCGGCGATCTCGCAGGTCTCCCGCGCGCGGGACAGCGGGCTCGTGCGCACCTCGACGTCCGGGAGGCCGTCGTAGGGCGCGCGGTGCAGCCGCTCGCCCAGGAGCTTCGCGCCGCGGCGGCCCTCCTCCAGAAGGGGGATGTCGGTCCTGCCGGTGTGCTTCCCGGACAGCGACCACTCCGTCTGTCCGTGCCTGGCCAGCAGGATGCGCGGTGCCATGGGAATCTCTCCAAGTCGTACACATGTCGATCCGGCCACGAGCTCCGGTGACACTTTTGATGCTTTTTACGGACAGCGGGATCCTGCCCCCTCCATCATCACCCACCTGTGGCAGAGCACCCGCCCTGCCTGGCAACCCGGTCGCCGATCTCTGCGTCTAAGACGACCGGGGGATGCCTCGACCACCCCGGCGATCGCCGTAAAGTGAGGCGGCGGTAGACGCCGCATGAACAGAGACGATGGGGGACCTTCCGGATGCCGAAGACCGACGTGCCGGGCACCACGGGCATAACCGGGCACCGGCTCCGCTGGTGGACCGAGCTGCCGCTGATCGTGCTGGTGTACGCCGCGTACTCAGCGGGCCGGCTGATCGTGCGGGGCGACGTCGCCAGTGCCGTCGACCACGGCGTGGGGATCCTCAAGGCCGAGCAGTTCCTGCGTCTCAACGCGGAGAGCCCGCTGAACCGCCTGTTCACCGCCAACGCCTGGATCGGGGTCCCCGCGGACTTCTGGTACGCCTCGCTGCACTACCTCGTCACGCCCGCCGTCCTCGTCTGGCTGTTCCGCAGCAAGGCGGTCCACTACCGGGCGGCACGCGCGTGGCTGATGACCTCCACCATGATCGGCCTGATCGGTTTCACGCTCCTGCCGACCTGTCCGCCCCGGCTGCTGAGCAAGGGCCACGGCTTCGTCGACACCATGGCGCAGTACAGCGACTTCGGCTGGTGGGGCGGCGAGGCGAGCGCGCCGCGCGGGCTCGGCGGAATGACCAACCAGTACGCGGCGATGCCCAGCCTGCACGTCGGGTGGGCACTCTGGTGCGGCGTGATGCTGTGGCGGTGCGGCCGCTCGCCGCTCACGAAGGTGGCCGCCGTCGCCTACCCGCTGATCACCACCATCGTGGTGATGGGCACCGCCAACCACTACTTCTTCGACGCGGTCGCGGGCGCCGCCGTGATGGGCGTCGGGCTGCTGCTCGTGCGGCCCGTGCAGCGGCTCACGGAGCCCGTGACGAACCGCCTGCGGGCCCGCTTCCTGCGGACCGCCGGGCCCTCGTCCGCCACAGAGTCCTCAATTGTCAGTGCGGGGTGCCAGACTTCGACAGGTGAGCGAATTCCCCGACAGCGCAAGCAGAGTGCCCCCCACGGCGCCGAGTCGAGTGCCCGCCCAACCGAAGCAGGACACCCGGCCGAAGCCGGGGACGGCGCTCCGGGTTGGGACCTCCCCCGCTCGAGCGAAGTCGAGAGCTTGGGGAAGGCTCACTGAGCTGCGCGGCGCGGACCTTCCCGCGCGTCCGCTGGATGCCCGGGCGCTGGCCGCGCTCGCGGCCAACCCCGGGTGCGATCGGCGCGCGCTGCTGGACGGCGCGGGCGTGGACAAGACGGCGCTCGCGGAGTCACTGGGCTCGCCCTCCGGCTTCGGCCAGTCCCAGTTCGCTTTCATGCGGGGCAATGCCTTCGAGGCGCGGGTCAAGGCGGACGGCGGCGCGGAGCTGCTGCGGCTGACGCACGGCAGGCTGGGCGGCGGGCCCGAGCCGGTGCCGGGCGAGGCCGCCGTGCCCGACCTGTCGGCGGCGGGCCCCGAGGGGCGCGCCGCGCGGACCGCGCTCGCGCTGCGGGACGCGACCGCGTCCGGCGGCTGGACGCTCCTGGACCACCCCATGCTGGCGCTGGACGTCGCGGGGACACCCGCGTTCCTGGAGCCGGACGCGGTGGTGGTCCATCCGGACGGCGGCTGGACGGTCGTGGAGATCAAGTCCTTCCCGATGATCGACGGCTCGGCGGACGCGGCGAAGGTCGGCGCGGCCGCCCGCCAGTCCGCGGTGTACGCCCTGGCGCTGGAGCAGGTGGCCGAGCGCATGGACCCGGCCCCCCGGGTGCGGCACCACGTGCTCCTGGTCTGCCCGAAGGACTTCTCGAACCTGCCGTCGGCGTCCGCGGTCGACGTCCGCAAGCAGCTGTCGGTGACGCGCCGCCAGCTGGCCCGGCTGACCCGCGTCGAGGACATCGCGGCGGAGCTGCCGCCGGGCACGACCTTCGACGTGCGGCGCCCCGCCGCCGAGCTGACGGCGGCGGTCGAGTCGGTCCCCGCGACGTACGCCCCCGAGTGCCTGGCCGCCTGCGAGCTGGCCTTCCACTGCCGGGAGCGGGCCCGTGAGGAGGGCGAGGTGACGTCCCTGGGCCGGGCGATCCGCGGTGAGCTCGGCGGTCTGACGTCCATCGGCGAGGTGCTCGCGGCCGCCCGCGGCGCGGCGGGCGATCCGGACGACCCGGCGGTGGCCGCGCTGCGCAGGGCGGCGGGGCTGCGGCAGGAGGCGCTCTCCGGCGCGGGTGCCCCGGGGGGTGCGTCGCGCTGACCCCGGACCGGCAGGACCGGCAGGACCGGCAGAACCGGCAGGACCGGCAGGACCCGCGGACGAAAGAGGGACGACCTTGTCGCTGATCGACAGCCTCGCCCGGCTGGAGGCGGTCACCACCGGCCGCGCACAGCCGAGGGCCACGGTGCGGCACCGGCACATCTCCCAGCACCCCCTGGTGCTGGTTCCCCTGATCACCGCGGGTGAGGCGGGCGCGCCGCTCGGCGCCCTGGTCGGGACGGAGCGGACCTCCCCACGGCTCCTCGTCGTGCCCCAGCCCCGCGACCGCGACCTGCGCTTCGCGTTCCTCGCGCAGCTCGCCGAGATCGTCCTGCCGTACGTCGACGGGTACGCGGCGGACGTCGAGGCCGCCGAGCGCAACGAAACCGACCCGGAGACCCGCAAGCGCGTCAAGGTCGAGGTGGAGCTCTGCGCGGACGCCCCGCAGCTGATCGTGCCGAGCCGCGCGGGCATCGACTTCGTCCGGCTGCTGGGCCGCTCCACGCGCTTTCGCCGCACCGCGGAGCAGGACCCCGAGGCGCCCCATCCCGCGCCGCCCCGCGTCCCCCTGCTCGGCCGCTGGCTGACGCACTTCGGGGAGCGCGCCCGCGTTCCCGGGTCGTCCCTGCTCACCGCCATGACCGAGCTGCTCTCCCGGCACTGGGCGACGGGCCAGTCCAGCCTGGAGGACCAGCACCTGGGCGCCCTGCTCGCCTGGATCGAGGCCCCGGAGGGCACCTCGGGCGCCGAGGCCGCGCTCCGCGCCGAGCTGGCCCGCGACGGCGCCGGCCAGCTGCTCTGCCCGCCCGCGGGCCCGGCCACGGACCCGGCGTTCGACAACGACCTGCTGGCCCCCGCCATGGAGCGGTACGACCGCGCGCGGAGCGCCCTGGCGGCCGCCGAGGACGGCGTCGAGGCGGACGAGCGGCTGGCGCGGCTGACCGCCGCCGAGCAGGAGATCCACGCCCTGATCGACTCCAGGACCCGCCCCACCTGGGACGCCGTGTGGCGCGGTCTCGACGCCCTGTGCACGCTCCCCGAGGCCGCGCACGCCACCGACCGGTGGACCCGCGACCGCTGGTCGTTCACCGCCCACCGCGACCGCATCACGGCGGGCGAGCCGCCGCAGCCCCGCGTGGACGACGCGGTCACCGCGGCGAACAAGCTGGCGACCCGCGAGCGCGAGCAGGCCCGCCTCGACGCCCAGGAGGCCCTCGACGACCCCCTGGTGATGGCGGGCCGCCGTCTCGCGGGCGAGGCGTTCGTCGGCGAGGTGACGGAGGTCGTGATGGCGTACAACGAAGCGAAGAGCCCCCGGCCGCGCCCCCTCGTCACCGTCCGCACGGACGACCACCCGCACCTCGGCGAGCGCACGAAGGTGTACCGCGCGCTCGGCGGCAAGCCGCAGACCGCGGAGTTCGTGGCGTACGAGAGCGAGGGCGGCAAGGACGCGGTCGTGCTGCGGATCACCGACAAGATGGGCCGCGGCAAGGAGCCGGAGCCGGGTTCCGTCCCCGGCAAGGGCGACCGGATCTGCTGGACGCTCTTCGAGCACGAGCAGCGCGGCGGCCCCAGGCTGCCCGACCCCGAGGACACCCCGTGGACGCACGGCGGGCCGCCCTCGAACACCGCAGAGAGCCCCGACCCCGTGACCGCGGAGGACACCCTGTGATGCAGCTCGCCCCGCCCGCGGGCGCCTCCTTCGACCCCGGCGCCGAGGCAGCGCGCGCCACGGCGGCGATCCTCCACGACACGCTGCACGGCACGCACCGCGGCGTCGTGGTCGACTCCCCGCCCGGCGCGGGGAAGTCGACGCTCGTGGTCCGCGCGGCCCGTGAACTGGCCGCGGCGGGCCGCCCCCTGATGGTCATCGCGCAGACGAACGCGCAGGTGGACGACCTCGTCCTGCGGCTCGCGGAGAAGGATCCCGAGCTGCCCGTGGGCCGTCTGCACAGCAGCGACCCCGATCCGTACGACAAGGCGCTCGACGACTTGGCGAACGTGCGCAAGTCGACGAAGGCGGGCGACCTCGCGGGCCTGGACGTCGTCATCTCGACGGCCGCGAAGTGGGCGCACGTCGACGCCGAACAGCTCGACGCGCCGTGGGGGCACGCCATCGTCGACGAGGCGTACCAGATGCGTTCGGACGCGCTGCTCGCCGTGGCGGGGCTCTTCGAGCGGGCGCTGTTCGTGGGCGACCCGGGGCAGTTGGACCCGTTCTCGATCGTCGGCGCGGAGCAGTGGGCGGGTCTGTCGTACGACCCGTCGGCGTCCGCCGTGGCGACGCTCCTCGCGCACAATCCCGAGCTGCCGCAGCACCGCCTGCCGGTGTCCTGGCGGCTGCCTGCCTCGGCCGCGCCGCTCGTCTCGGACGCGTTCTATCCGTACACGCCGTTCCGCAGCGGCACGGGGCCCGGGGACCGTGCGCTGAACTTCGCGGTGCCGTCGGACGGTTCGGCTCCCGACCGGGTGATCGACGAGGCGGCGGAGGCGGGCTGGGGCCTGCTCGAACTGCCCGCGCGGAACACGCCGCGCACGGACCCGGAGGCGGTCCGGGCGCTGGCCCAGGTCGTCCGCCGCCTCCTGGACCGTGGCGGCGCCGCCACGTCGGAGCGCGGTCCGGACCCCACGCCGCTCACCGCGGACCGCATCGCGGTCGGCACCGCCCACCGCGACCAGGCGGCCGCGGTCCGGGCCGCGCTCGCGGACCTCGGCGTCATGGACGTCACGGTGGACACGGCCAACCGCCTCCAGGGCCGTGAGTACGACGTGACGGTCGTCCTGCACCCGCTCTCGGGCCGCCCCGACGCCACGGCGTTCCACCTGGAGACGGGCCGCCTCTGCGTCCTGGCGTCCCGTCACCGCCACGCCTGCATCGTGGTCTGCCGGGCGGGCGTAGGCACCCTGCTCGACGACCACCCGTCGACGGAACCAGTCCAACTGGGCGTCACGGTCAAGTTCCCGGACGGCTGGGAGGCCAACCACGCGGTCCTGGCCCGCCTCACGGAACACCGGGTGACCTGGCAACCGTGATCGGCACCCACCCCAACACCGCCCCCGCCGGACGGAGTCCGGC
>NZ_LIPN01000492.1 GCF_001418325.1 Streptomyces atriruber
GGCGTGGTCGTCGTCGGCGGGCTCCTGCCGCTGCTCCTGATCCGCGAACGCACCGGCTCCGGGCGCCTGGCGCCGCAGGGGGAGAGCCCCCTGGCCGGGCTCGTCGGCAGCCTGACGATCCTGTACCGCGAGCCCCGGGTGGGCGCGGGCGCGGCGGTGCGGATGTTCAACACCGCCTCGCAGTTCGGCTTCCTGGTGATGCTGCCCGCGTGGTTCGTGACGGAGATCGGGCTCAGCAACGCGCAGTGGCTGCGCCTTCTCGCCCTGATGTTCGTCACCAACATCGTCACGAACCTCCTCTTCGGGGTGGTGGGCGACAAGGTCGGCTGGCGCGCCACCGTCGCCTGGTTCGGCGGCGTGGGCTGCACCCTGTCCACCCTCGTCCTGTACTACGTGCCGTCCGCGGTCGGCTCGCAGTACGCCGTGTGCGTCCTGGTCGCCGTGTTCTACGGCGCGACGCTCTCCGGGTATGTGCCCCTCTCCGCGCTGATGACCGCCATCGCCCCCGCCCACAAGGGGCAGGCCATGGCCGCGCTCAACCTCGGTGCCGGTGCCTCGACCTTCGTCGGGCCGCTCGTCGTCAGCCTCTTCCGAGGGCCGCTCGGGGTGGGCGGCGTGGTGTGGATCTTCGCCGGGTTCCACGCGGTCAGTGCCGTACTCACCCTTGCCCTGCGGACCACTACCCCCGCCGCCGACTCCGCGGTACGCCTGCCACAGCCGCTTCCCGCCGACGCCCACGAGCCCGTCGGCGCACCCGCCACGAAGGGACTGTGACCCATGTCGGTACTCGCCGTCGACGTCGGCACCACGATGATCAAGTCCGTGGTCTTCGACGACCAGGGCAACGAACTCGCCGTCTCCCGGCTCGCCACCGAGGTGCACCGCCGCCATCCCGGCTGGGCCGAGCAGGACATGGACACGGTGTGGAACGCCGTCGTCTACACCGTCCGCAACGCCCTGTCGGAGATCGCCGATCCCGTCTGGCTCGTGACGTTCACCGCCCAGGGCGACGGGGCGTGGCTCGTGGACACCGCGGGCCGCCCCACCGGACCCGCCATCCTCTGGTCCGACGGACGCGCCGGGGACATCCTCACCCGCTGGGAGCGCGAGGGCGTCCTGGAGGAGGCCTACCGTCGCAACGGGTCCCTCACCTGTAGCGGCATGCCCAACGCCATCTTCAGCTGGCTCGGCTCCCACGATCCGCAGCGCCTGGCCCGCTCGGCCGTCTCGCTGACCGCGGCGGGCTGGCTGTTCCTGCGGCTGACCGGAGTCGCCGCCACGGACGAGTCCGACGCCTCAGCGCCCTTCCTCGACCACACCACCGGCGACTACGACCCCGAGATCGTCGCCCTG
>NZ_LIPN01000493.1 GCF_001418325.1 Streptomyces atriruber
GGGCGGGTGGGGCGTACGGGGTGATCGGGGTGCGCCGGAGCGTCGGACTGCCCGGACCGCTCGGACCCCTCGGACTGCTCGGGGGAATGACCGGAGTCGGGGTCGGAGTCGGAGTCAGGGGCGGGGTCGGCTTCCCCGCCCGCCGAGCGCTCCCCCCACGCGGTGATGGCTTCGCGCACCGTCCGGGCACACGTGTCACCCTCGGCCGCTTCCTCCCCGACGGGGACGACGCGTGCGAGCTCGGGGATGTGCCGGGTGAGCTCCGTGAGGGGATCGGCGCCGGGCACGAGCTGCAGGACGGGCCCCGCGCCCCGGCCGCCGCCGCTCCTCTCGTCCTCGGTGAGGAGGGCACCGTTCTGGAGGGTGGGCACCAGCCCGG
The DNA here is from genome assembly GCF_001418325.1 of Streptomyces atriruber. GTDB lineage: Bacteria > Actinomycetota > Actinomycetes > Streptomycetales > Streptomycetaceae > Streptomyces > Streptomyces atriruber. The sequence continues at coordinate 380 of NZ_LIPN01000493.1, forward strand.
CGTTGAGCAGGGAGGACTTCCCCGCGCCGGACGCGCCCACGAGCATGACCAGACCGCCCGACTCCGCGGCGCGCAGCTGGGCGACGAGAGCTTCGGTGCTCCGCTCCCGGCCGAAGAACCACTGGGCGTCCTGCTGCCGGTACGAGGCGAGCCCCCGGTACGGGCAGACGCTCGGCACGGCCGAGGCGTCGCCCCCGGCTCCGTCCCCGCTGCCCTTCTGGTCCCGGCTCTCCGGGGCGCCGTCGGCCCCCGCCGCGCGGTCGCCGACGGGATCGGCCACCGCGAGCTCCCACAGGCGGTGCCACTGGGCCATGTCGTACAGACCCGTGGACACCGGCGCGGGACGCTCGCGCCGCGCCTCGGGAATGAGGACGTGGAGCACCGCGGCGAGTGCGGCGAACTGGGCCGGCACGTTCTTGGCCCGTCGCCAGTCACTGATCCGCTGGGCGGACACGCGTACGGGTCGCCCGCGCTCGTCGACCCGCTGGAGGCGGACGACCGCTTCGGCCACACGCTTGAGGGGCGGGTTGCCGGCTTCCTTGTACAGCAGCGCGAGACGTTCCGCGAAGCTCGTGCGTGCCCCTGAGTCGGAACTCAAGGCCTCCACCCCTTACTTCCGCCGCACTTGGTCATCCGGACCGGAAAACTCACTTTATACGGCTGACCTGCGGCGAAGGAGTCCGGACGGATCCGGAACCTCCTCGGCGGGACCCGCAACTGGCAGGATCTCATCGCAGTAGCGGACCAACCACGCAGCGTCCTGGCAGGTCACCGGCTCACGGCTCGCCGAGGCGGTGCACACCACCGATTGTTCTGAGCCTGGCTGTGCCGGAGTGACGACAGGATCACTGTGTGGGTTCCAAAGACTCGTGCACACGGCCATACCCGGACCGCATTCGCATCGAACGCGGATCCGGACTTTCCCTGATCCGCGCCGATACGCGGGAGCACCACGGCTCGGCGCCGTCCGCGTCGATCGGTGCCGGTCCCCACGAGGGGAGGGACCGGCACCGATACGACGCGGAGTACCACCGGAACACGACCCGCCGTGCGCTCGTGGAGCGATGCCCGATCGGACTCAGAACTCCGGCAGCAGTGCGCGCCGCGCCTCGGCCACGGTCCGGGCGACGATCGTCGCCGCAGGGAGAACCTCACGGACGAGCCCGGCGGACTGCCCGGCATAGAGGGCCATCGCGCCCACGTCGCCTGTCCTGCCGACGAGCGGTACGGAGTCCTCATAACGCAGGTACGGGGTGTCCTCGGCACCGCGCGCGATGACGTCGCCCTCGCCCGGCCTGCCCGAGAGCGGGGAACCGGCTGCTTCCCAGGCGGACAGGGCGCCGTTGCGCGGGGACCGTGCGGGCGTCCGGTCAGTCGCCGTCGAAGCATCCGGTGTAGTCGGCTTCTTCGGCTCGCGCGTCGACGAC
>NZ_LIPN01000494.1 GCF_001418325.1 Streptomyces atriruber
CCACAGCCCCGCCCCCGCCCACCGGCTCCACGGGCCGCGCGGGCCGAGCGGGCTCCCCGGAAACCCGCCGGGCGGCGGAGGCGGCCGCGCTGGGCCATGCGGGTGGCGACCGCCTTCTCCGTGACGGTCCTGGCCGCGGCGGGCATCGGGCACTCCGTCGTGAACAGCCTCGACACCGGCATCAAGCGGGTCGACGCCTTCAAGGACATGAAGAACAGGCCCGAGGCGGGCAACGGCATGAACGTCCTGCTCGTCGGCACCGACGGCCGCGACAAGCTCACGCCCGAGGACAAGGAGAAGTACCGCCTCGGCGGCGCGCCCTGCCACTGCACGGACACGATCATGATCGTGCACATCTCGGAGGACCGGGACCGGGCCAGCGTCGTGAGCCTGCCCCGGGACAGCTACGCCGATCTGCCCGCGCACACCGACAGGAACACGCGCCAGAAGCACCACGCGCACCCCAACAAGATCAACGCGGCGTACGCGGAGGGCGGCCCCAACCTCACGGTGCGCACCGTCGAGCACATGACGAAGGTCAAGATCGACCACTATCTGGAGGTCGACTTCACCAGCTTCATGAAGACGGTGGACGTGCTCGGCGGCGTGGAGATCTGCACGGCGCGGCCGCTGAACGACTCGCACACCGGCCTGAACCTGGCGGAGGGCACGCACCTCATGAACGGCGGCGAGGCGCTGCAGTACGTCCGCTCCCGGTACGTCGACGGGGCGTCGGACCTCGGCCGCATGCAGCGCCAGCAGCGCTTCCTCGCGGCGCTCATCGCGAAGGCGACGAGCAGCGGCGTCCTGCTGAATCCGGTCAAGTTCCGCAACGTGACCCGGACGCTGCTCGGCGCGGTCCGTGCGGACACCGGCTTCGGGACGGACGAGATCCTCGACCTCGGGCGGGCGATGCGCGGCTTCTCGCCGTCGTCGTCGGAGTTCACGACCGTGCCGCTGAGCGCCAAGGGGACGAACATCCCGGGCATCGGGTCGACGCTGAGGTGGCATCCGAAGAAGTCCGAGAAGCTGTTCGCGGCGCTGCGCGAGGACCGTCCGCTGGCCGTGCGCCACGGCAAGGGCAGGGCCACCATGGTCGGCGTCGCGCCGCAGCAGATCCGGGTCCAGGTGGACAACGGCACCGGGTCGCCGGGGCTGGGGAAGCAGGTCGACGCGGGGCTGCGGGCGACCGACTTCCGGACCTCCGGGATGCCGGGGGACATCCCCGGAGCCAAGGAGAAGCCCGTCGGGCGGACCGTCGTCGCCTACGACCCCCGGTGGGACCGTTCGGCGAAGGCCCTGGCCACGGCGCTGCCCGGGGCCGAGATGCGGCAGGTGAAGGGGCAGGGGGCGACGTTGAAGGTGATCGTGGGGAAGGACTTCAAGGCGGTGCGGCCGGTGCGGGCCGAGGACGTGCGCCTGGGTGAGTTCGGTGCGGTCACCGGGGACCAGGTCGTCTGTCCCTGAGGGCGGGGTTCGTGGCCCCTGAGGGCAGGCCTCGTAGCCCCTGTGGGCGCCCCGGCTCAGTCGTCGAAGCCCTCGGCCGCCCGGGACTCCCGCAGCTCCTTGATCGCCCGGCGGCGTGCCAGGCGGTGGGTGCGGCGGATCTGGGCCTCCTGGTAGCGGCGGCGGTCGCGGTCGGTCTCGGGGACGACCGGGGGGACCGTACGGGGCTTGCCGTCCGCGTCGACCGCGGCGAAGACCAGATAGGCGGAGCCGACCTGCTGTGCGGGCGTCGACTCGTTCCAGCGCTCGGCGAGGACCCGGACGCCGACCTCCATGGAGCTGCGTCCGGTCCAGTTGACCTGGGCCTTCACATGGACGAGGTCGCCCACGCGGACCGGCTCAAGGAACACCATCTCGTCCATCGACGCGGTGACGGCGGGACCGCCGGAGTGGCGTCCGGCGACGGCTCCGGCCGCGTCGTCCACCAGTTTCATGATCACGCCGCCGTGCACCGTGCCGAGGAGGTTGGTGTCGTTGTGGGTCATGATGTGGCTGAGCGTGGTGCGGGATGCCGAAGTCGGCTTGCCCGGAATCTCCGATTCCGAGCGGGGAGCCTGGTCTGTCATGCCGTCCACCCTATGCCGGACGTTTGTCCGAGCACTCCTCGGCCGCTTTGCATCAGCTCTGCAACAGCCGTGACCCGAATTCCCGACCGCTCTGTGAGGCGGGGGCCCCGAGACGGCAGACTGGGCCACATGAGCGATTGGCCTGACGATCAGGGTGGCGGCCGGGGATACGGCCGCGGCAGCGGGAACTCCCAGCCCGAGGGAGCCCGCGCGATGCGGCACATCCAGCGCGGCCGGCCCTCCAGTCCGGCCGGACCACCGCCCGGCGGGGTCCCGCAGCAGTCCGGGTACGACGACGGCTACGACCAGCCGCGCGGAAACGGTCAGCCGTACGGCGACGCCCGCGACGAGGTCTTCGAGCCGCGCGCCGCGCGCCAGGACCCGTACGGCCAGAACCAGAACCAGGGCTACGACAGCGGCTACAACACCGGCCAGGTCTACGGCCGCCCCGGCGCGGGCGACGGCGGCGGCCCCGGCGGCGACGGCCGCCCTGCGCGCGCCCCGCGCCCCGCGCCGAACTGGCGCAAGCGGATCAAGTGGACCGCGATCACGCTGGTCAGCGTGTTGCTGGTGACCTCCGTCATCACGTACTTCTGGGCCGACTCCAAGCTCAAGCGCGAGGTCGACCTCTCCAAGGTCATCGAGCGGCCCGACGGCGGCGACGGCACGAACTACCTGATCGTGGGCTCCGACAGCCGCGAGGGCATGACGGCGGAGGACAAGAAGAAGCTCCACACGGGCTCCGCCGAGGGCAAGCGCACCGACTCGATGATGATCCTGCACGTCGCGGACGACGGCGGGAACACGATGATCTCGCTCCCCCGCGACTCGAACGTCACGATCCCCTCGTTCAAGGGCGCCGAGTCCGGCAAGCTCTACCCGAACCAGGGCCGCCAGACGAAGCTCAACGCGGCGTACGCGGAGGACGGCCCCGAGCTCCTCGTGCGGACCGTCGAGTACAACACCGGCCTGAAGATCGACCACTACGCCGAGATCGGCTTCGGCGGCTTCGCCAAGATCGTGGACGCGGTCGGCGGCGTCGAGATGGACATTCCCAAGGGCTTCAAGGACAAGAAGTCGGGCGCCGACTTCGAGGCGGGCAAGCAGACCCTCGACGGCCAGCAGGCCCTCGCCTTCGTCCGTACGCGTTACGCGCTGCCGGGCAGCGACCTGGACCGCACGAAGAACCAGCAGAAGTTCCTCGCGGCCCTCGCCAGCCAGGCGGCGACGCCCAGCACGGTCATGAACCCGTTCAAGCTCTACCCGACGATGGGCGCGGGCCTGGACACGCTGATCGTCGACAAGGACATGGGGCTGATGGACGTGGCCTCCATGTTCTGGGCGATGAAGGGGGTGACCGGCGGCGACGGCACGTCGATGAACATGCCGCTCGCGGGCTCCACCGGCGGCAACCTCCTCTGGGACAAGGCCAAGGTCAAGCAGCTGGTCGAGCAGCTGAACAACGACGAGAAGGTCACGGTCTCGGGCAACTGAGCCGCTCTTCCGCACATCCGTTCCGTACGGCTGTTCCGTGCGGCTGCGAGAGGGCCCCGCCGATTCGGTCGGCGGGGCCCTTTCGCGTCCCCGGGTGCCGCCCCTTACTCCGAACGCTCCGTCCGCCGCGAAGCCGTGGCCGTGCCGTGCCACGGTTTACGGGAACTGCCGCCCGCCGACGTCCGGAGCACCTGCCATGGCAGACCTGCAGGAGGAACTCAACGCCACCGCCGAGGCGGGGGCGCTCGATCAGACCTTCGCCCCGCCCGACC
>NZ_LIPN01000495.1 GCF_001418325.1 Streptomyces atriruber
GTGGCGGGGCGGTGGCGGGGCGGCGAGCCTGGCCACCGGCCGTCTCCCGCGTCAGACAGTCCGCGTCAGACAGTCCACGTCAGGAAGTCCACGTCAGGAAGTCCGCGTCAGAGAGTCCGCCTCAGGAGGTCCGCGCCAGCTCCGGCCGCTTGAGGTAGTCCGTGAAGCCGACGACGTTCCCCCACGCGTCGGCGATCTCCACCGTCCAGCCGGTGGCCACGGAGAACGGCTCGGCGAGCAGGGGGATCCCAGCGGCCGCCAGGGCCCGGCCCTTCGCGCGGGCGTCGGGGACCTCCAGCCAGATGCGGGGCGCGGACCACGGTGGCGTACACGGCACGATGCCGTCCTCCACGCGCAGCAGCACGCCCGGTGTCTCCTTGCCCACCTTCAGGATGGCGAGCCCGATCTCGTCGAGCCGGAACGCGACCGGGAAGCCGGCCCGCTCGTAGAACCCGACGGCCTCGCCGAGGTCGCCGACGGGGAACAGGACGTTGTCGAAGCCGAGCAGCTCCGTGGACTGTTCGGCGGACCGGTCAACGGACAGGCCGACCGACTGGTTGTCTGACATTCCGTCAGGGTAGGCCGGGGGCCGCCGCACCGGCGCAGGCGCGCATGAGCCCCGCCGGGCGCGCACGATTCTTCGACCGTACGGCCCTCACACGCGCCCGCCGGGACCTGCCGCCTACCGGTTGATGGACTGGATCTCCTGGACGTCGACGTCCTGGGTGCCCTCGAAGGTGCCGTCGGGCAGGTCGTGCACGCCGTCGTTGTCCGAGCCCTCCCAGGTGATCTCCCAGGTGATGGAGGCCTTCATCTGGTACGGGGCGCCGTCGGTGGCCCGCAGGTACTTGATGCCGCACGGCGGGTCCTCCTTCGAGGAGCCCTTCGTGTACGGCGTGCCGATGCTGTCGTCGTCGTTGACCGGGCACTCACCGTCGGACGGGAACGTTTCGGCGTCCGGGGTGCCCGGGTCCAGGTGCAGGCTGACGGGCTTGGCGGTGGTCTCGGCCCACAGGCCCGTGCCCGGCAGCTCGGCGCGGACCTTGACGGGCTCGAACTTCCCCTTGTCCAGCCACACCCAGGTGGGCACCTTCACCGTCGACTTGCCCTCGGGCTTCAGCTCGACCTTGGTGTCGGGGACCTTGATCTGGTCGTACGCGTACGAGGCGAGCACCTTGGGCGTCGGGGCGTTGTCGATCTTCGGAACGGTCCCGGCATCCTGCCAGAAGAGGTTCTTCTCGCAGTCGTACGCCTCCGGGTCGTCCTCCATGTCCGGATTGACGACGCCTCGCCAGAACTTGCCGTCCTTGCCCATGTTGAAGTTCTTGTAGCCCTTGTCGCCGTCGGACTGGGTCTTGCCCTTCTCGTAGTGGTCGATCATCAGGTCCCGGCCCCAGCTGAGCGTGGGCGTCACCGGAACCAGGTCCTTGTTGGGCTCCTTCTTGAGCCGTTCGACCGCATCCTTGACCTGCTCGGACGTGGCCACGGGCTCGTACCAGCAGACCGGCGGCTTCCAGTTCGGGTCCACCGGCACGACGGGCTTCGCCGACCCGCCCTTGCCGCCGCTGACCTGGGAGACCTGGATGTTGGTGGTCCCGGTCGCGGCCATCAGGGTGTTGCCCTTGGCGCCGCCGGAGGAGCCGGGCGAGTTCTGGTTGCCCTTGTCTCCGATGGCGTACGCCGTGGCGGAGAGGCCGACAGAGAGGGTCGTGACGAGAAGGAACGCGGTAGCCGTGCGGTGAGATCGCATCACTTGCACCCGCCTGGAACGGTGTCGAGGGAGACGGTCTGCCACACGCCCTGAGAGGACTTGGTGAGCCTGGCCCGGTACTGCAGGACCGAATCGGGGCTGTCGGGGGTGTGGGTGACCTTGTCGGTCTTGCGGTTCTTCGTGGACGACTTGCGCTCGTCGACGCAGTAGAAGAGCACGCCCGCCCCGTTGTCCGTGACGTGGACCTTGGGGCTGTAGGCCTTGATCTCGCCGGTCAGGCTGTCGTCGGTGTCGACGAAGCCCTTGATCCACTTGCGGGCGGTGACCAGGGAGCTGCCCGAGTCGTAGAAGGACACCGCCTTCGAGTTCGGGTCGGCCTCGATGATCGCCGCGTACTTCGCCCGCAGTTCCTCCCGGCCGTCGTCCAGGATGCTCTGCAGTTTCGGGTCGCTGTTGGTCCAGCTCACGAAGTTCGCCCTGAACTCGGACGGCAGCTCGACCTCGGGCCGTTTGATCCCGTCGGGCTTCTTGGCGGGGTCCTTGGAAGCCGATGCCTCACTCCCGTTGTCCGCACCGGCGATCTTGTCCTGGGAGTCGCCGTCGCCCCCTCCGGAGCCGCACGCGGTCAACAGCAGTGCCGCGGACGCGGTCAGCGCGGCCGCCATGAGACGGATGGGGCGTTTCACTCTGTACTCCTGTGATGTGTCGGGACGGGGAGTGGTGCCGGTGTGACGGGAGGACACACGTGCCCCCCACCGTCCCACGCTATCCATGGGCCTCTTTCAGACAGCCCGTGGCAGATGGGGATGTTGTGGAGATCCGGCCGGGCACGCCCGTGGGCCCCGCTCCAGAAGGAGCGGGGCCCACGGGGACGTACGGGCGGAAACCGGATCAGAAGCGACGCGTGATCAGCGCGCGCTTGACCTCCTGGATCGCCTTCGTGACCTCGATGCCACGCGGGCACGCGTCCGTGCAGTTGAACGTCGTGCGGCAACGCCACACGCCGTCCTTGTCGTTGAGGATCTCCAGGCGCTGCTCGCCCGCCTCGTCACGGCTGTCGAAGATGAAGCGGTGCGCGTTCACGATCGCGGCCGGGCCGAAGTACTGGCCGTCGTTCCAGAACACCGGGCACGACGACGTGCACGCGGCGCACAGGATGCACTTGGTCGTGTCGTCGAAGCGCTCGCGGTCCTCGGCGGACTGCAGACGCTCGCGCGTCGGCTCGTTGCCCGTCGTCACCAGGAACGGCATGACGTCGCGGTACGCCTGGAAGAACGGGTCCATGTCGACGACCAGGTCCTTCAGGACCGTCAGACCCTTGATGGGCTCGACCGTGATCGGCTTGGCCGGGTTGATGTCCTTGATCAGGGTCTTGCAGGCCAGACGGTTCTTGCCGTTGATCCGCATGGCGTCCGAGCCGCAGATGCCGTGCGCGCAGGAGCGGCGGAACGTGAGCGTCCCGTCCAGCTCCCACTTGATCTTGTGGAGGCCGTCGAGGACGCGCTCCTTGGGGTCGATCTCCAGCTGGAAGTCTTCCCAAGTGGCGTCCGCCGAGACCTCAGGGTTGAAGCGGCGGATGCGGAACGTCACCGTGATCAGGTGCGAGCCGTTGTCCGCTTCGAGGGCCTCGAGCTTGTCCATCGTCGGGGTAGCCATCAGTACTTACGCTCCATCGGCTGGTAGCGGGTCTGGACGACCGGCTTGTAGTCGAGGCGGATCGACTCGGCGCCGTCGTCGCCGACCTCGCGGTACGCCATGGTGTGGCGCATGAAGTTGACGTCGTCGCGGTTGGGGAAGTCCTCGCGGTAGTGGCCGCCGCGGGACTCCTTGCGGGCGAGCGCGGACTGCGCCATGACCTCGGCCAGGTCGAGCAGGTTGCCCAGCTCGATGGCCTCCAGGAGGTCGGTGTTGAAGCGCTTGCCCTTGTCCTGGATGGAGACGTTCTTGTAGCGGGCGCGGAGTTCGGCGATCTTCTCCACGGCCGTCTTGATCGTCTGCTCCGTGCGGAACACCATGACGTTGGCGTCCATGGTCTCCTGCAGCTCCTTGCGGATCTCGTGGACCCGCTCGTTGCCCGAGGCGTCGCGCAGGCGCTCGACCAGGGACACGACGAGCTCCTCCGGGTTCTCCGGAAGCTCGACGAAGTCGCTCTTCGCGGAGTACTCCGCGGCGGCGATGCCCGCGCGGCGGCCGAAGACGTTGATGTCCAGGAGCGAGTTGGTGCCGAGGCGGTTGGCGCCGTGCACCGAGACGCAGGCCACCTCGCCCGCCGCGTACAGGCCCGGGACGACGGTCGAGTTGTCCGCGAGGACCTCGCCCTCGACGTTCGTCGGGATGCCGCCCATGGCGTAGTGCGCGGTCGGCTGGATCGGGATCGGGTCCGTGTAGGGCTCGATCCCGAGGTACGTGCGCGCGAACTCGGTGATGTCGGGCAGCTTGGCGTCCAGCTGCTCCGGCGGGAGGTGCGTGAGGTCGAGGTAGACGTGGTCGCCCTCGGGACCGCAGCCGCGGCCCTCACGGATCTCCGTGTAGATGGAGCGGGAGACGACGTCACGGGACGCGAGGTCCTTCATGACCGGCGCGTACTTCTCCATGAAGCGCTCGCCGTCCTTGTTGCGGAGGATGCCGCCCTCACCGCGGGCGCCCTCCGTCAGCAGGATGCCCATGCGCCAGATGCCGGTCGGGTGGAACTGGAAGAACTCCATGTCCTCCAGCGGCAGCCCGCGCCGGTAGCAGGCCGCCTGGCCGTCACCGGTGAGCGTGTGCGCGTTCGAGGTCACCTTGAAGAACTTGCCGGTGCCGCCGGACGCGTAGATCACGGACTTCGCCTGGAAGACGTGGATCTCGCCGGTCGCCAGCTCGTACGCGACGACGCCCGCGCTCTTCTTGACTCCGTCGACCTCGACGATGAGCTGGTCGAGGACGTAGAACTCGTTGAAGAACTCCACACCCTCCTTGACGCAGTTCTGGTAGAGGGTCTGGAGGATCATGTGGCCGGTGCGGTCCGCGGCGTAGCAGGACCGGCGCACGGCGGCCTCGCCGTGGTTGCGGGTGTGACCGCCGAAGCGACGCTGGTCGATGGTGCCGTCCGGCGTGCGGTTGAACGGCAGGCCCATCTTCTCCAGGTCGAGGACCGCGTCGATGGCCTCCTTCGCGAGGATCTCGGCGGCGTCCTGGTCGACCAGGTAGTCGCCGCCCTTGATCGTGTCGAAGGTGTGCCACTCCCAGTTGTCCTCCTCCACGTTGGCGAGCGCGGCGGCCATGCCGCCCTGCGCCGCGCCCGTGTGGGAACGCGTGGGGTAGAGCTTGGTGAGCACGGCGGTGCGGCTGCGCTTCGTCGCCTCGATGGCGGCGCGCATGCCGGCGCCGCCCGCGCCGACGATGACGGTGTCGTACTTGTGAATCTTCACGGAAGTCGCCTCGGCTTTAGCGGATGTTCGGGTCGAAGGTGAAGATCACCAGCGTGCCCAGAAGGATGGTGAACACCGTGGCGGTGTACAGCAGGCCCTTGAGCCACAGACGCGTGTTCGGGCGCTCCGCGTAGTCGTTGATGACCGTGCGCAGGCCGTTGGCGCCGTGCAGCATCGCGAGCCACAGCATCAGCAGGTCCCAGACCTGCCAGAACGGCGAGGCCCAGCGACCGGCGACGAACGCGAAGCCGATCTTCGAGACACCGCCGTCGAGCACCAGCTGGATCAGCAGGTGGCCGAGGACGAGGACGACCAGGACGACGCCGGACAGGCGCATGAAGAGCCATGCGGCCATCTCGAAGTTGCCGCGGGTCGAGCGCGGGGTCTTGGAGGTGCGCTTGCGGGGCGCCTCGATGACCGGGGCCGGGTTGTCGGCGTCGTAGAGCGATGCGCCCTCGACGGGGCCGATACCGGACGTTCCGGACTTCTCAAGCGTGGTGTCAGCAGACATGTCCGGCATCAGCTCCCGAAGACTTCACGGACGGCGTGGCCGAGGACGGGGTAGAGCGCCCCGACCATCAGGACGACCCAGATGCCGACGACGGTCCAGAGCATCTGCTTCTGGAAGCGGGGACCCTTCGACCAGAAGTCGACGGCGATGACGCGCAGGCCGTTGAGTGCGTGGAAGAGGATGGCGGCGACCAGGCCGTACTCGAGGAGTGCGACGATCGGCGTCTTGTAGGTGCTGACGACATCGTCATACGCCTCCGGGGAGACGCGGACGAGAGCGGTGTCCAGCACATGCACGAACAGGAAGAAGAAGATGAGGACGCCGGTGACTCGGTGAGCCACCCAGGACCACATTCCTTCCCGGCCGCGGTACAGCGTTCCAGCCGGCACGGCAGAACCCTCCGGGAGCGGGGATTGGGGCCAGCCGGCTTGGGTGGTCGGACGGGCCCGGCCGGGTACGGTCCACCGGCCGCTCGTCATCGTATCGACGAGTTGTCGGTAGCCCTGCCCCGGGTCCGCAGGTGTGATCAAACAGGCAATCAAACAGGCACGTACGGGCTATCGGGACGCGTTTGCGATCGGCTCTCCCGTGCGGCGTGTCCCCCGGTGCGTCCGGTGGGGTGACCCGCGGTGTGGCCAGGCGTATTGCCGAAGGTGAACCGGGTGAGGCGGCCGCGGGCGAGGCGGCGCAGCTCCTCGGCGGCGATGGCGCGCTCGTCCTCCGGATCGTTGCCGAGGCGTGACCGGATACCGGCGAGGAACTGGTCCAGGGCCTCGTCCGCGGGGACGTCGTCGAGGCAGATGACGAACGTGTGTCCGAAGCGGCTCTCGTATGCGGCGTGGGCGGCGCGCAGGGCGGTGTGGGCCACGGAGCGGCCGGTCCGGGACGCTCCCTGGTGCGGTACCTGGGGGATCGCGGCATTGAGGGGCTCGCAGGCCAGGGCCTCGGTGAGGTCGGCGGGCGACATGTCGTACGCCGCTTCGTCGGAGGCGGCGAGGAGTGCCTCCAGGTCGGGGTACGGCCGGTGGGCGGCGACGCGGCGGGCCCAGCGTCGGCTGCCGCAGCAGGTGAGGAGGGCGGCTTCGGCCGCCTCCGGGGTGGCGGAGTTCAACTGGTGCGGGTGCAGCGTGCGCTCCTGGGCAGGGGGCGGCAGGGGTGGGGCGGTGCGGGTGTGGGGTGTCGTAACGCTATCGAGGCGTGCTGTCGGTTGTCCGACGAGTGAGCGAATTTCACCCGAATGGGAGAGTTTGGCTTCGTGATGTGGACGAGCCGCCCGCGAAGGCCCGTCGTAGCGTGGCGGTATGGCTCTGTCTCTGGATTCGGCTCTGACTTCAGATTCGGCACGCTTCCCGGTGCGGGGTGACCGGTGAGGCGCGGCCCCGTCGTCGCGGCGAGCGGGGTCGCCGTCGCGGGCGCGGTGGTGCTGACCGTGGCGCTCTGGCCCGGCGGCGACGGGGACACCGCCGGGGTGTCGCCGTCGGACGGCAAGTCCGCCGCGTCGCCCTCGGCGAGCCCCGGCAAGAGCTATGCGCTCTCAAAGGCCCCGGCCACCATCCCCGCAGTGCGCGAGCACACCGCGGCGCGCGGCCCCGGCTGGCGTCCCGCCGAGGGCAAGGGCCGGGTCGTGGTCGGCGACGGCGGCCTGGCCGACGAGGGGCGGCTGCTCGCGGACGAGCTGAAGCTGAAGTACGGAGGGGAGGCCGAGCCCCGCGAGGGCGACGTGGAGCTGGTGCTCACGGACGACGGCGACGGCGACACGGGCAAGGACAGGAAAGACAAGAGCAAGGGCGGCGCCGAGTCGTACACCCTGACCGTCAAGGGCCGGCAGGTGCGGATCGCCGCGCCCGCCGAGGTCGGCGTCTTCTACGGGACCCGCACCCTCAAGCAGGAGGTGAGCGGCGGCCGGACCGCTCCCGAGGGCGTCGTACGGGACCGCCCGGCCAAACCCCGGCGCGGCTTCATGATCGACATCGCCAGGAAGCACTTCGACCTGAAGTGGCTCGAGGACCGCATCCGTGAGCTCGGCGATCTGAAGTACAACCAACTGGGCCTGCACTTCTCCGACGACCAGGCGTTCCGCATCGAGTCGGACTCGCACCCCGAGATCGTCTCCTCCGACCACCTCACCAAGGACCAGGTCCGCCGCCTCCTGAAGCTGGCCGAGAGCCGCCACATCACCGTCGTCCCGGAGATCGACTCGCCCGGACACCTCGGCGCGGTCACCCGCCAGCACCCCTCCCTCCAGCTCCGCGACACCCGGGGCGTCGCCACGCGCGGCGCCGTCGACATCTCGAAGCCCGCGGCGGCGGAGATCGTCGACGACCTGCTCAAGGAGTACGCCGAGCTGTTCCCCGGCGCGTACTGGCACCTCGGCGCCGACGAATACCGCGCCCTCACGGTCAAGAACCCCGAGGCGTCCTACCCGCAGCTGGCCGCCGCGGCCCGCGAGCGCTACGGCGCCGACGGCCGCGTCCAGGACCTGGCGACGGGCTGGCTCAACGACCGGGCCGACACCGTGCGCCCGTTCGACAAGAAGCTGAAGGCCTGGAACGACGGGTTCTTCCCGGGCGGGAGCACCCAGGCCGCCGACGACCTCGAAGTCGCCTACTGGACCGGCAAGGAGATCGGCGCGCGCGAGCCCGACGAATATCTGAGGGCGGGCCGCAAGGTCGTCAACTACAACGACGAGTACCTCTACTACGTCCTCGGTCAGCCCAACACCTTCCGCTATCCGACCGGCCAGCGGATCTACGAGAGCTGGACCCCGCTGGTGCTCCGCGGCACGCGGCCGGTGAGCGAGCGCTACGACGACCAGATCCTCGGCGGCACGTTCGCGGTCTGGTGCGACCTCGCGGGCTCGCAGAGCCAGGAGCAGGTGGCGGAGGGCATCCGCATGCCGCTGCGGGCCACCGTCCAGAAGCTCTGGGACCCGAGGAAACCCACTCTGGCCTGGAACGACTTCGTGAAGCTCGCCGACACGGTCCAATAGCGCCATTTCTGCTTTCCGGTAGCGAACTTGGCTGTGTCTGTGGTGTATTCGGCCACGAAAGGCAACTTTGCGGTACGGAGTGTGCGGAACACGGCGGGGGGACGCGGCATGGGTTACTGGGGGTATTACGTCGTCGGCAGGAGTGAGCGGCCGCTCGTGGAGCTCAAGGCGGTGGCGGGCCTGCGCGACGAGCTGACCCTCCTCGACCGGCGGCCCGACGGGTGGCAGGTGTGGGAGGTGCCGGGCGACGGCGAGCGCGACGTCGGGAACATGAACACGCTGGCCCTGGAGTCCGGCGCGCCCGCGCTCTTCGGGTACGTGATGGACAGCGCCTGCGTGATCGTCGAGGCGGCGGCGCCCGAGAGCGGGGCGTGGACGACGTGCCTGGCGCGGCGCGCGATGGCGGGCTACATCGGCGGCACGGAACTGACCGTCGAGGACTACTTCCTGGAGCCGCGCGACGCCGCCGAGCGGGCGGTGGCCTGGGCCGCGGAGTCGGGCAGGACGGTGCCCCCGGGACCGCTGCTCGACGTACTGAAAGCGGATGCCCAGCCCTCGGCGGAGGAGCTCTTCTTCCGCTTCCTCGACCGGCTGGGCGTCGTGCCCCAGTGACCTCCGCAGTGACGTTCCCGGGCCGGTGCACGCAGTAAGGGGCAGTGCAGGGTCCGTGACGGGGGATCCGTGACCCGGGAGACGTACGGCATGAGCCTGGTGGAGCTGATCGCGCAGGCCGACGAGAGGGGCCTGGCGGCGAGCGGGCTCGCCTGCCTCGACCGGTGCGTGCCGGTGCTCGGCGGCGACGACGACGTGCTGCGCCCGCTGTGGGCGAGTCTCGCCGAGGGCGGGAACTGGGCGGGGCCGCTGGCCGAGGCGCGCGCGGCGCTCGGCACCGGCGGCGAACCGGCCGGGCGGGTGCCCGGCGGGACCGCCCAGGAGGCGGTCACGCTGACCCGCCGCATGCTCGACGCGGCCCCCGCCGGGCACTCGGGCGCCGAGATCAGGGAGTGGGCCGACGGCTGCTCCGTCGCCGCGCTCCAGGTCCACCGCCTCCTCGACACCGCGCCCACCGGCGCCACCCGCTCGGTCGCCGCGCGCCGCGAGGGCCGCACGGACGGCACGTCCTCCCTGTCGTCCCCGCTGGTCGCGGCCGAACTCCGCCGTCAGGTACGCATCCTGGAACTCCTCTCCGACAAGGGCACGGGCCCGGTGGGCGGGCTGCGCCAGGCCCTGGACGTGTCCATGGAGGGGCGACGGGTGCTGCGGGCCGTGGTGTCGCGGCGGGCGCGGGGGCGCGGCTGACGGAGCGGGGGGCCACCGGGGCCGGGTCACGTCCGGTAGCCGGTCGGTGTCAGTCCCGTTCCCCAGGTCGTTCCGCTGGTAGGTCCGCGGTGCAGGTCGCGCGCCCGAAGGCGCCGAACGCG
>NZ_LIPN01000496.1 GCF_001418325.1 Streptomyces atriruber
CGTGGGCCGCCGCGGCGGCCCGACCCGCCCCCCGCGCTCCCCGCTGTCCGGAGCCACGGAGGCGCTGGTTCGGTCGGCCACGGAGAAGGCGATGGCCGCGGGCCACCGCTGAACCGAATCAAGAGCCTCAACCGGAGGGAAAGGGGCCCATGCGCACCCGTCACGTCTTCCACGCCGTCGACTCACACACCGAAGGCATGCCCACCCGCGTGATCACCGGCGGTGTCGGGGTGCTCCCCGGCGCCACCATGGCCGACCGCAGACTCCACTTCATCGAGCACCTGGACCATCTGCGCACGCTCCTGATGTACGAGCCGCGCGGCCACTCCGCGATGAGCGGTGCCATCCTCCAGCCCCCGACCCGCTCCGACGCCGACTACGGAGTCCTCTACATCGAGGTGTCCGGGCTCCTCCCGATGTGCGGCCACGGCACGATCGGCGTGGCGACGGTCCTGGTCGAGACCGGCATGGTGCAGGTGACCGAGCCGGTCACGACCGTCCGGCTGGACACTCCGGCGGGCCTGGTCGCCGTCGACGTACAGGTGACCGACGGCGCGGCCACATCGGCGACGCTCACCAACGTCCCCGCGTTCTGCGTGGCCCTGGACCGCAAGGTCGAGGTGCCGGGGCACGGCACGGTGACGTACGACATGGCCTACGGCGGAAACTTCTACGCATTCGTCCAACTCGACTCGCTGGGACTGCCGTTCGACCGCTCCCGCAAGGACGACCTGCTCGCGGCTGGGCTCGCCGTCATGGACGCGATCAACGCGTCACCGGACCGCCCGACGCACCCCGAGCAGCCTGACATCTCCGGGGTGAAGCACGTCTATCTGGCCGCGCCCGGCTCGGACGCCCGTCGGTCCCGGCACGCGATGGCGATCCACCCGGGCTGGTTCGACCGCTCGCCGTGCGGGACGGGCACCTCCGCGCGCATGGCGCAGCTGCACGCCCGCGGCGAGCTGCCGCTGGACCGCGACTTCGTCAACGAGTCCTTCATCGGTACGGAATTCACGGGCCGACTGGTGGCACAGACCGAGGTGGCAGGGCTGCCCGCAGTCGTGCCCCGCATCACGGGCCGGGCCTGGATCACGGGCACCGCCCAGTACTTCCTGGACCCCGACGACCCGTTTCCCGCGGGCTTCGCCCTCTGATCCTCCACCGGGCCCCCGCGCCTCCACCTGGGAGTCTCCTTGCCACCCGGCCACCAACTGGCAACGTGACATTGTACTTTGGTGATCCGCGCGGGCGCGGGTACCACCGGAGGGGACACCATGGGGCACCTGAAGCAGAAGAACCTCATCACCACCAGGGAGCGACTGCGCGACCAGGTCGGCCACGCCCTGCGGGCCGCCCTGATCTCCGGCGAACTGCGCCCCGGCGAGATCTACTCCGCGCCCGGCCTGGCCGAGGACTTCGGCATTTCGGCGACGCCGGTGCGCGAGGCGATGCTCGACCTGGCCCGCGAGGGTCTCGTCGAGCCGGTCCGCAACAAGGGCTTCCGGGTCACCGAGGTCAACGAACGCGATCTCGACCAGTACACAGAGATCCGCGGCCTGATCGAGGTCCCCATGATCGGACGGATCACGCGCACCGCGGCCAAGGAGGACCTGCAGGTGCTGCGTCCGGTCGCCGAGGAGATCGTGCGCGCCGCCCGCGACCACGACCTCATCGCCTACCTGGAGGCCGACCGCCGCTTCCACCTCTCGCTCCTCGCCCTCTCGGGCAACGACCGTCTGGTCGAGACGGTCGGCGACCTCCGCAAGCGCTCCCGCCTCTACGGCCTGACGGCCCTGGACGAGCGCGACCAGCTGACCCCGTCGGCCGAGGAGCACATCGAGCTCCTGGACCTGATGCTGGCGGGCGACGCCAAGGGGGCGGAGAAGTGCATGGCGCGGCACCTGGGCCACGTGCGGTCCCTGTGGGCCACGACCTGAGGCTCCCCTCCCCCGTCAGCCGAAGTCGTCGGGAACGATGCGGAGTTTCTGCGCGATGCGGACGAGGGCCTTCTGGTCGGTCGTGCTGAGCGAGTCGAGGACGGTGCGGCGCACGGCGCGCAGGTGCGTGGGCGCGGCCTGGTGCACGACGTCGAAGCCGGTGTCGGTGAGTTCGGCGAGGGTGTAGCGGCCGTCGGCGGGGTCGGGCGTCCGTACGACCCAGCCGCGCCGCTCACAGCGCTTGATGACGTTGGACAGACGGGAGAGCGACCCGCTGGCGAGGAAGGCGAGCTCTCCCATCCGCAGCGTGCGCTTCGGGGCCTCGGAGAGATGGCTGAGCACGAGGTACTCGAACAGCGTGAGGTCGTGTTCCTGCCGCAGCGGCGACTCCAGCTTGCCGGGCAGCAGCAGGACGAGGGAGATCAACCCCGTCCACGCCTCCTTCTCCTGCTCATCGAGCCAGCGCAGCTCCTCGTCGCTCTCGCCATCCGCGCGCTCATCCGCGCCGCTCATGGGTCCTCCCGTGCCGCTCATGGCTCGTCCCGCCCTTCCGTCAAGGTCCGCCATCACTTCACACATGAAGTCATCGCCTGTTACTGTCACTTTACGCGTGAACTCATGCGCAGAAAAACGCATCCCTATGCACGGGAAGAGGAAGCACCATGAGCACCGTCACCTTCGGCATCGCTCCGGGCTACGGCGAGAAGCTGCACGCGGCCCTCGGCTACAGCGGGGCCGTCCGCGTCGACGACCGGGTCGAGATCTCCGGCCAGGCCGGGGTGGACGACGACCTGGTCATCCCCGACGCGCTGGAAGACGAGATCATCCAGGCCTTCGACAACGTGGAGCGCACGCTCGCCACGGTCGGCGCCACCTGGAAGGACGTCATCCACGTGAACTCGTACCACAAGGTCGCACCGGGCGCTGACGTCATCGGCGAGGACCACAACAGGGTCATGGCCGAGCAGTTCCGCCGTCGCCTCGACGGTCGCGCGCCGATCTGGACCGAGACCGGCGTCACGGCCCTCGGCCTCGCCGCCATGCGCGTGGAGATCCGCGTCACCGCCGTCGTCGGCTCCGGAAACTGAACCAGCACGCAACGACCCGCGGCCGGGACTGGAACGGGACGGTACCGTCCTACGTATGTTCAAAATCTGGACGAGACGGTACCGTCCATTAGCCGGTGAAGACCGGCCGGAACGAGGAGGTTGTGATGGCTGAGCGACTCGACGCCGCCGCCCGTCGCCAGCGCGTCCATGACGTGATGGACCGCATGCACGAAGTGCTCCTGGCGCACGACATGATGGGTTTCGCGGACTTGTGGGCCCCGGACGGCGTCATGGAGTTCCCCTTCGCCCCTCCGGGCCATGCGAACCTGAGCGGCCGCGAGGAGGTCAGGGAGTACGTGCGCTCCTATGCCGAACACGTCGAACTGCACCGCATCCGCCATCAGACACGCCACGAGACGGCCGACCCTGACGTGATGATCGTCGAGTGGGGCGTGGGCGGCACCGCGCTGGCCACCGGCCGACGCTACGACATCGACTACGTCGGCGTGATCCGCGTGGGCGAGCACGGCATCGTGTCCTACAAGGACTACTGGAACCCCCTGGCCGCGGGCCACGCGCTGGGATCCCTTCCCCAGATCGTGGAGGCCATCACCGAAGAGAAGCCCGTCACCGCGATCCTCAGCGCGCAGGAGCAGTCATGAACGAGACGCCGAGGATTCTGGTGCTCGGCGCCAGCGGGAACACCGGCGGCGCGGTGGTGAAGACTCTGCAGGCGTACGGGGCGCAGACTTCCGGGGTGCCGTCCTCCGGGGCCCCGTCCTCCGGGATGTCGATACGCACCACCTCCACGAAGAACGTCCGGAGCACCGGCACCGATCACGTGAGGTTCGACTGGTCCGCCCCGGACACCTACGCGACGGCGGTGGCCGGGGTGGACCGCGTCTACCTCATCGCGCCGGTCGGCGTGGTTGACCCCGTCCCGCCGGTCGAGGCGTTTCTCGCCGAAGCCCGGCGGGCCGGGGTGCGACGGACGGTGTTCCTCAGCTCATCGGCTGTCCGGACAGGCGGCCCGGGACTGGGACAGGTGGCGTCGCTCGTCCAGTCCGTGATGCCGGAATGGGCGGTGCTCCGGCCGACGTGGTTCATGCAGAACTTCGTCGGCAGGCACCCGCTCGCGGAGGCGATCCGCTCCTCGAGGGAGTTCGTCACCGCGACCGGTGACGGGAGGCAGGCGTTCGTCGACGCCGGGGACATCGGCGCCACCGCTGCCGCTCTCCTCGTCGACGACGCCGCGCACACCAGCGAGTTCTACGTCACCGGGCCGGAATCGATCAGCTACGACGATGCGGCGGCCGTCCTCACCGAGGCCATCGGCGAGCCGATCCGCCACGTCGCGGTCAGCGTCGAACAGCGGGTGCGGCAGTACGTCGATTCCGGCTACCCCGCCGACTTCTCCGCCTCACTGGCCGGTCTCGACGACTTCATCCGTACCGGCCAGAACGACTTCGTGGCCGATACCGTCAACCGGTTCACCGGCCGCCCGCCGCGCCCCCTCCGGGAATTCATGAGCGAACACCGGGACAAGCTGCTCACGCCAGGCTGACAGCACCCCGGAGGGCACTCAGCCATCTGGTCGGGACGGTACCGTCCAGCTGTTAGGCTCCCCGCCATGGAGCCCGGAGACCGCCCGAAGAGGAAGCCCACTGGTGCCGCGGCGCTCCAGTTGGAGTTGACGGAAACGATCGTCGACATCGCGCTGGACGAGCTGGCGGCAAAGGGCTTCGGACGCTTCTCGATGGAGGCTGTCGCCAAACGCGCCGGGGTGGGAAAGAGCGCTCTTTACCGTCGCTGGCCGTCCAAGAGCGCTCTGGCGGTCTCCGCCCTGTCCCGGCTCAGCGTCCCGCTCGCGGAGACTCCAGACACCGGCTCGCTGCGAGGCGATCTCCGAGCCGTGCTCGCCGCGGTTCTGTCATGGCTGGACGACCCCAGGTTCGGCCGGATCCTCCCCGACATGGTCGCCGAGGCTCTGCGCAACGAAGAACTCGCCGAAGCGCTCACCGCGAATCTCGGAGACCCCCGACGCGAGAGGGGCGAAGCCCTCATCGACCGGGCAGTCGCCCGGCGGGAACTCCCGGAGGACGTCGATCGCGAACTCATGCTCGACCTGCTGGCCGCCCCGATCTTCTGGCGCCTGACAGTGCGCCGCCTGCCCGTGGCGCAGGACTTCCTGGACTCGCTCGTCGACATGCTGATCCGCGCGCTGGGAGCACACGAGGAGACGCCCCGCCAGTAACCACGGGTGGAGAGGGAGCGATACTCGGCCCGAAGGTCCAGGAACAACAAAAAACCGGTGAGTCATGACGACTCACCGGCTTCTCGTGAAGGCTTCGGAACGATCTCGCGACCGTCCACTCCGAAACTCTGTGTCCGAGGGGGGACTTGAACCCCCACGCCCGATAAAGGGCACTAGCACCTCAAGCTAGCGCGTCTGCCATTCCGCCACCCGGACTAGGTGTCTGCCGCCGTGCGGTGTGTTCCCCGCGGCGACATGGACAACAATACCAAGCTTTCGGAGTGCCTTTCACCTGCGTATCCGCCCGCCGACCGCGGGATGCGCGGCTACCCGCACCACCCCGCCTACAGTCTCACCATGAGTGACGGGCTGATTACCTATGCGACCGGAAGGCTCGGCGACGTCAAGGTGCGCCGCCCCCGGATGCTGTCCCCTCTCCGCGAGCACCTGCGCGACACCATGTGGTTCGCGCCGACCGCGGGGCTGCTGGGGGCCATCCTCCTGTGGTGGGTCGCGGCGGAGCTGGACGCAGAGATCGTCTCGGCGCTGCAGGAGGCCGAGGACTACGACCAGATCAAGGATCTGATGGGGATCGCCGACGACGCGAAGGCGGTGATCAGCACCATCGGCAGCGCGATGATGACCTTCATCGGTGTCGTCTTCAGCATCTCCCTCGTGGCCGTGCAGATGGCCAGCGGCCAGTTCAGCCCGCGGGTGGTGCGGCTGTACGTACGGTCCCGCATCACCAAGATCACGCTCACCGTCTTCATGGCGACGTTCCTCTTCTCCCTGCTGACGCTCACCTCGTTCGACAGCGAGCGGGATCCCCGGCTCCTCACGAGCGTGCCGCTGGTCGAGGCGGTGCTCGCGATGGCGATGGTGCTGATGAGCCTGTTGTTGTTCGTGGCGTACGTGAACGGGACGGTCCGGATGATGCGGATCGGCTTCGTGATCGACAGGATCGCCCGCGAGTCGTTCCGGGTCGCCGTGAAGCAGCCCATGGAGATCCCGGTGGACACGGAGCAGCTCGGGCCGGAGACCGCCCGGGTCACACATCTGGGCCGGGCGGGCGTGCTGCGGGACGTGAACATCGCGCGTGCCGTGCGCGCGGCCCGGCGGCAGGGGGTCGTGCTGCGGCTGATCCCCCGGATCGGGGACTTCGTGGTGCCGGGGACGCCCGTGTTCACGGTGCACGGCGGGGCGGCGCCGTCGCGGCGAGCGCTCGGCTACACCGTGTCCGTGGGCGTGGAGCGCACCTTCCACCAGGATCTCGCGTTCGGCCTGCGGCAGCTCTCCGACATCGCTCTGCGGGCCCTGTCCCCCGCGGTCAACGATCCGACGACAGCCGTGCAGGCCCTCGACCGCATCGTCCAGTTCCTGGCGTCGATCGCCCCGTACCCGCTGGGCGCGCTCGGGCACCGGGACCGGCGCGGGGCGCTACGGCTCGTCCAGTCGGTGCCGGACTGGACCGCCCTGGCCGATCTTGGCTTCACCGAGATCCGAGGAGCCGCGATCGGCAACCCTCAGGTCACCCGACGCATGCTCGCCGGGCTCGACGACCTGCTGCTCCTCGTCCCCGAGGGGCGGCGCGAACCCCTCCTGCGGCACCGAGAACTCCTCGCGCAGGCCGTGGAGCGCTCGGTTCCGGAGGCGGCGGACCGCACGTTCGCCCTGCTGCCGGACCGCCAGGGCATCGGCTGACGGGGCACGGGGCAGGCGGGCGGCGGACACGGGCAGGGGCAAGTGCCCAGCCATAGGCACAGGCC
>NZ_LIPN01000497.1 GCF_001418325.1 Streptomyces atriruber
CGCTCCGTGCCGGGCGGCGCCGGAGCCACGACGGTGCGGGCCCGACTCACAGGAGACGCCCCGATGCCACCCCGGATGAACAACCCCTCGCTGGTCGTGCCCGACGCCCTGCAGCCGCTGCTCGACCTGACCAAGGTCATCGGCAAGGTCGGCGTCCCGCAGCAGACGCTCGACCTCATCCGGCTGCGGGTGAGCCAGATCAACGGCCGCATCTACACGATCCCCGAGGACCTGGGGCAGGCCGCCGAGGCGGACCAGCGCCTGCCCCAGGTGGCCGAGTGGCGCGAGGCGACCTGCTTCAGCCCCGCCGAGCGCGCCGCCCTGGCACTGGCCGAGGACGCCACCGAACTCACCGGCCGGGAGGACGCGGTGCCCGACGAGGTCTGGCAGGAGGCGGCCGGGCTCTACACCGAGGAGGAACTCGCCTCGCTGGTCATCCACATCGGCCTGGTCAACCTCTGGAACCGCATCAACGTCGCCACCCGGCAGGTGCCCGCGGCCTGGCGCTGAGCCGCTTCGGACCCGCCGGTCCCGGCCCGTGCGGCCAGGAGCGCCTGTCACATCTTCGCGCCGCCGGGCGTCATAGCAGTGACGCCCGGGACCACCACCCAGCCGCAGGGAAGGAACCGCACCGTGTTGCAGCTCATCAACGCCGGTCTAGGCAGGACCGGGACCACGTCACTGCAGGTGGCGCTGGAACAGCTCGGTTACGGCCCCTGCTACCACATGTTCGACATCGTCGGCGACGAGAAGCGCCTGGAGCAGTGGGAACGCATCATCTGCGAGGGCCAACAGCCCGACTGGGACGCGGTGTTCGAGGGCTACACCTCCGCGGTGGACGGCCCGCCCTCCTTCTACTACGACCAGATCATCAAGGCGTTCCCCGACGCCAAGGTCGTCCTCACGGTCCGCGACGCCGACGGCTGGTACGAGAGCACGTACAACACGCTGTACCAGTTCGTCCTGAAGAACAAGGAGACCCCTCCCGAGCAGGGGAGCCGGCAGGCCCGGGTCTACCGCATGACCAACGTCATGACCTGGGAGGGCCTGTTCGAGGGGCGGTTCTCCGACAAGGACCACGCCATCGAGGTCTACCGCCGCCGCAACCAGGAGATCATCGACGCGGTTCCCGCCGACAACCTCCTGGTCTACGACGTGCAGCAGGGCTGGGAACCGCTCTGCGCGTTCCTGGGGGCCGACGCGCCGACCACGGACTTCCCGCACGCCAACACCACCGCGAACATGCGTGAGCGGATGCAGCAGATGGCCGCCGGCGGCCCGCCCGCACCCGGTGGCGCACCCGGCGCGGCGCGGTAACACCGCCTGCACCTGATTTCCTCTTTTCCCCCGCGGGGCAGCCGAATTCATGGCTGCCCCGCGGGGGATTTTTGCGTTTACGGAACCGGCCCGCAGGACCGGACCGATACCGCAATTCAAGGCCCGCTCCACCGGCGGTCATTGTTCAACCGTAGTTGTTTTCACGCCACTTCCCCCAGCCGATAGTCTCGCGCCGCCCCCTGGACCTGCCCGTGAAAATCGGCTTCGCCGGCCTGCCCGCATATCGGCCCGGCGGCGGACCTGCCTCAAGAAGGGGAATACGTGAGGAAGTTTCTGGCAATTACGGCGGCGGCCGCCACCGCCCTGGCGGGAACGGTCGCCGCGGCACCGGCGAAGGCCTCGGCCGACCGGCCGGCGGCCGGCATCTCCTGGTCGCCCTGCCCGGACAACGACCCCGTCGTCGGAGGTCTGCTGAAAGGGCTGGAGTGCGGCTCGCTCGACGTCCCGCTCGACCACAGCCGGCCCCAGGGCCGGACCATCACCCTGGCGCTCACCCGCGCCAGGCACACCGCACCCGACGAGCAGTACCAGGGCATCGTGCTGCTCAACCGCGGCCAGTGGCCCGGCCAGTTCGGACGCGACCTGCCCACCCGGTTCGCCAAGGGCACCTCCGGGCTGTCCCCGGCCGTCGGCGCCACCTACGACTGGATCGGCTTCGACCCGCGCGGCACCGGCGCCAGCGAACCGCGGATCACCTGCGAGCCGACCTACGTCTGGCCCGGCAAGGCCCGCGCCGACCTGGTGCCCAGGACCGCCGCCGACGAACGGGCCTGGCGCGAGCGGGCCCGCGCCTTCGCCGACAGCTGCGGCCGCACCCACGGCGACACCCTCGACTTCCTGAGCACCAAGGACGCCGCCCGCGACCTGGACCGCATCCGCCAGGCGCTCGGCCAGGAACAGCTCACCTACTTCGGCTGGGACTACGGCACCTACCTCGGCTCGGTCTACGCCTCGATGTACCCGCACCGGGTGCGCCGGATGGTGCTGGACACCGTGGTGCACCCCGCCGACGGCTGGTACGAGGACGTCCTCGAGCAGAACGGCACCTTCGAGAAGAGCGCCGAGAACTACTTCGCCTGGATCGCCCGCAACGATGCGACCTACCACCTGGGCACCACCCGGGCCGCGGTCGAGGCCAAGTACTACGCAGGCATGGAGATGCTCCGCAAGGCACCGGTCGACGGCCGCATCGGACCGGCCGAATACACCGAGGTGTTCCTGGTCAACCTCTACCGCCGCTCCTCCTGGGTGGGCCACAGCAAGGCGCTGGCCGACTGGGTGCTGCGCAAGGACCCCGCGGGCCTGAAGGCCAACTTCAACGACCCGGGCTACCCGACGCAGAACAAGCAGGCCATGTACAACGCGGTCCAGTGCACCGACTCGCCCTGGCCGCGCGGCTGGCAGCGCTGGCACAACGACTACACACGCCAGTACCGCGCCGGCACCACCTTCCTGACCTGGTACAACGCCTGGTATAACGCGCCGTGCGCGTTCTGGCCCGCCCCCGCGGGCACACCGCAAAAGGTCGGCGCCAAGAACGTGAACGTCCTGGTCGTGCAGGGCGAGCACGTCGCCGGCTCCCCGCTGGCGGGCGCCTACGACCTGCACCGGCGCTTCCCCGACTCCCGGCTGCTGGTCGAGCGCAACGGCTACGAGCACGAGACGTCGCTGTCCCGCAACGCCAACACCTGCATCAACAGCCACGTCGGCGACTACCTCAGGGACGGCACCCGCCCGGCCGCCGGCCAGGGCGCCGACGCCACCTGCGAGGCCAACCCGGCCCCGGTGCCCACCCCGTAGAACACCGCACCGAAATTCCGCCGCCCGCCCGCCGCGTTCCATCGCGTTCAACCCCGGAAATCAGCGGTTGAACGCCCGGGCGAACGGCCCGACTTATGAATTCATGGCCGTCATTGCAGCCGAACATGGCGATGTGTACTTTGACATCGACGATTCCTCAGCCGCCCCGCGTGGAAGGTCAACAATGGAAACTGGCGTAATAATTGTCGGTGCCGGGCCGGTCGGATTGATGCTGGCCGGCGAACTCCACCTGGGCGGTGTGAAAGTCACCGTCTTCGACAAGACCACCGCGCCCTCCGGGGAATCCCGCGCACTCGGATTCAACCGGCGGGCCGCCGAATCACTGGATCAGCGCGGACTGCTGCCCCGGCTCGGCGCATTCCGCTGGGGCCCGATGGGACACTTCGGCGGCGTCCGGTTCGATCTTGGCATGCTGGACGAGGACCACAGCGGCGTCCTGGGCCTCTCCCAGGCCCGCACCGAGGACATGCTGGGCAGCTGGCTGGCCGGACTCGGGGTGCCGGTGCGCCGCGGCCACGAGGTCACCGGTGTGCGCGAGGAGCCCGACGGCGTCGTCGTGAGCTTCGCCGGGCCCGAGGGCCCCGGCCAGGAACGCGCCCGCTACGTGGTCGGCTGCGACGGCCCGCAGAGCATCGTGCGCACCGCGGCCGGCATCCCGGCCAAGGAGTGGCCGGCCACCCGCGGCATGTACACCGCGGAGATCACCGGGGTGCAGCTGCGCCCGCGGCCCATCGGGGAACGCCTGCCCGGCGGCCACATGGTGGTGTGCACCCCGCTGGGCGAGGGCCGCTACCGCATCGTCGTCCACGACAAGACCCTGCCCCCGCAGCAGAACCCCGACGCACTGACGTTCCCTCAGATCGCCGACGCCTGGCAGCGCCTGACCGGCGAGTCCATCCACCACGCCGAGGCGCAGTGGATGTGGGCCTGCGGCAACGCGGCCGGCCTGGCCGAGGAGTACCGGCGCGGCCGGGTGCTCCTGGCGGGCGACGCCGCGCATGCGATGCCGCCGCTGGCCGCCTGGGGGCTCAGCGCCGGCCTGCAGGACGCGGCCAACCTCGGCTGGAAGCTCGCCGCGGTCCTGGCCGGCTGGGCGCCCGCGCACCTGCTCGACACCTACCACGGCGAACGCCACCCGATCGGCGAGCAGTTGATCCGCAACGCCCAGGCGGCGTCCCTGCTCTACCTCGGCGACGCCGACATGGACCCGCTGCGCGGGGTGCTGGGCGAGCTGATGGAGCACAAGGAGGCGGCCGGGCACCTGGCCGGCATCGTGAGCGGGCTGGGCATCGGCTACGACCTGGGGCCGGGGGAGCACCCCCTGCTG
>NZ_LIPN01000498.1 GCF_001418325.1 Streptomyces atriruber
GACCGGATCGGCCGCCGCAGGATCTTCGTGGCAGGCCTGGTGATCTTCACCCTCGGCTCGGTGCTCTGTTCGCTCGCCCCCAGCCTCGAACTCCTGGTCGTCTTCCGCATGGTGCAGGCCGTCGGCGGCTCCATGCTCAACCCCGTCGCGATGTCGATCATCACCAACACCTTCACCGACCCGCGTGAACGGGCCCGCGCCATCGGCGTCTGGGGCGGCGTCGCGGGCATCTCGCTTGCGGCGGGCCCACTGGTCGGCGGGGTGCTCGTGGACTCGGTGGGCTGGCGCTCGATCTTCCTGGTCAACCTGCCGGTGGGCCTCGCCGCACTCTTCCTGACCCTGCGGTACGTCCCCGAGTCCCGCGCCCCGAAGCCGCGCCGCGCCGACCCGGTGGGCCAGCTCCTCGTGATCGTGCTGCTCGGCGCGCTGACGTACGCGATCATCGAGGCGCCCCGAGCCGGCTGGACGTCGCCGCTGATCCTCGGGTTCGCGGGCGCGGCGGCGCTCGGCCTCGTCGGACTGCTCCGCTACGAGCCACGCCGCGCCGAGCCCCTCATCGACCTGCGCTTCTTCCGGTCGGCGCCGTTCAGCGGGGCGACGGTGATCGCGGTCTGCGCCTTCGCCGCGCTCAGCGGCTTCCTCTTCCTGTCGACGCTCTACCTCCAGGACGTGCTGGGCCTCGACGCGCTGCACGCCGGGCTGTGGATGCTGCCGATCGCGGCGATGGCCCTGGTCTGCGGCCCGCTGTCGGGCCGCCTGGTGGGCGGCCCGGGCCCGCGGATCCCGCTGCTGATCGCGGGGGTGACGATGACGGCCTCGGGCGTCCTGTTCGCCGCGTTCGACGCGGCGGCCTCGGACGGTACGCGCCTGATCGGCTACGTCCTCTTCGGCCTGGGCTTCGGCTTCGTGAACGCGCCGATCACCAACACCGCGGTCTCCGGGATGCCGCGCGCCCAGGCGGGCGTCGCCGCGGCGGTCGCCTCCACGAGCCGCCAGATCGGCACGACCCTCGGCGTCGCGGTGATCGGCGCGGTCCTGGCGTCGGGCGTCGCCGCCTCCTCGTACGCGAAGGACTTCACACCGGCGAGCCGCCCCGCCTGGTGGATCATCGCGGGCTGCGGACTCGCGGTGCTGGTGCTGGGGGTGGTGACGAGCGGGCGGTGGGCGCGGGAGACGGCGAGGAGGACGGCGGAGCGCCTGACGACGGACGCCTGACGAGCGCCGGACGCCGATCGACCGACACATGACATGACAGATGACAGA
>NZ_LIPN01000499.1 GCF_001418325.1 Streptomyces atriruber
GACGGTCCTCGGGGACCCCGCTCCTGACCGTACGGGCCCTGGGCCGCGGCTACTTGCCGGGCCAGGGCACCTGTGGCGACTGGTAGTAGCCGATGCCCAGCGCGTCCCAGCGCGGGGCCTGTGCGGCGAGCCGCACCTTGTAGGTGTCCCAGTCGTGCGTGGCGGCGGGCGACCAGCCGAGCTCGGCGATGCCGGGCAGCCGCGGGAACGCCATGTAGTCCAGGTGCGCGGAGGTCGAGAGCGTCTCCGTCCACAGCGGCGCCTCGACGCCGATGACCGCGTCCGCGGGCGCGCCCTGGAGGTAGGTGGCCGGATCCCAGTCGTAGGAGCGCTGCACCTCGACGTAGCCCGCCCAGGAGAGGCCGAGCGGGGTGTCCTTGGTGTACTTGTGGTCGATGTAGGCGCGGTCGGCCGGTGAGAGCAGGAGCTTCGTACCCTTCTTCGCGGCGTTCACGACCTGCTCGCGCTCGGCGGCGCCGGTCTTGTCGTAGCCCCAGTACTGGGCGACGGCGCCCTCGGCCGGCTCGGCACCGGTCAGCTGGTGCCAGCCCATCACCGTCTTGCCGTACTTGGCGACGATCGGCTGCACCTTGTCCATGAAGGCGACGAAGTCCTCGTGGCTGGTGGAGTGCGCCTCGTCGCCGCCGATGTGGAGGTACTTGCCCGGCGTCAGCGCGGCGAGCTCACGGATCACGTCGTCCACGAAGTCGTACGTCACGTCCTTCTTCGCGCACAGCGTGCTGAAGCCGACCTCGGTGCCGGTGTAGAGCGGCGGGGCGACGCCGTTGCAGTTCAGGTCGGCGTACGAGGCGAGCGCGGCGTTGGTGTGCCCCGGCATGTCTATCTCGGGGACGACCTCCAGGTACCGCGAAGCGGCGTAGTCGACGATCTCCTTGTACTGCGCCTTGGTGTAGTAGCCGCCCTTGCCGCCGCCGACCTGCGTGGACCCGCCGTACGTCGCGAGCCGCGGCCAGGAGTCGATGGCGATGCGCCAGCCCTGGTCGTCGCTGAGGTGCAGGTGCAGCTTGTTCATCTTGTAGAGGGCGGCCTGGTCGATGTAGCGCTTGACCTGGTCGACGGTGAAGAAGTGCCGTGCGACGTCGAGCATCGTGGAGCGGTAGCCGTAGCGCGGCTTGTCCTTGACGGTGCCGCCCGCGATCCGCCAGGGGCCGCGCTGCCTGGTCTGCTTCTCCACGGCGGCGGGCAGTTGCTGCCGCACGGTCTGCACGCCGTGGAAGAGACCGGCGCCGCTCCAGGAGGTGATG
>NZ_LIPN01000005.1 GCF_001418325.1 Streptomyces atriruber
GGATGCGGTCTCGGACGCGGGGGCGGGGTCGGGCGCGGGCGCCGCGGACGCGCCGGGGCGCTCGTCGCCGCAGCCGGTGAGGACGGTGGCGGCGCACAGAAGGACGGCTGCGGCCAGGCGCCTTCGGTGCTTCCGGTGCGTTCCGTACGTCGAGATGTCCGCCGAGGTGACCATGCACATGACTGTGCCACGATGGCGCGATGCACACCGCCCCGTTCGGCGAGGGCCCCGGCCGCCCGGCTCGCCGCCCCCGCATCCTCTTCGTCACGGACCTCGCCTACCAGGCGAAGGGCCGCCGCTACTGCGACGAGGACATCTACCTCACCGCCCGCCTCCGCGAGGACTTCGACGTGGCCCTGTGCCACCCGGCGGACGCGGCGGCCCTGATGGAGACGGGCGCCTTCGACACCGTCGTGGTCCGCAACAGCGGCCCGGTCCTGCACTACCAGGAGCAGTGGGACGACTTCACGGAACGGGCGAGGAACTGCGGTGCGCGCGTCTACAACCAGCTCGCCGGCAAGGCGGACATGGTGGGCAAGCAGTATCTGCTGGAGCTGACGGCGGCGGGCCTCCCCGTGATCCCCACGGTCGACGACCCCCGCGACGTGGGCCGTCTGCCGCAGACGCCGACGTACGTGGTCAAGCCGAAGGCGGGCGCGGACTCGATCGGCCTGGAGTTCGTGTCGGGGGAGGGGCTCGCGGGGCTGACCCCCGGCCCGGACGGCATCCTGATCCAGCCGTGCGTCGACTTCACGTACGAGGTCTCGTTCTACTTCGTCGACGACGCGTTCCAGTACGCACTGCACGCGCCCGACCCCGAGAGGCGCTGGCACCTGGAGCGGTACGCGCCCACCGAAGCGGACCTCGCCTTCGCCCGCGGCTTCATCGACTGGAACGCCGTCGACCACGGCATCCAGCGCGTCGACGCGTGCCGGGCGCCGTCCGGGGAGCTCCTCCTGATCGAACTGGAGGACCTTAATCCGTACCTCTCCCTGGACCTCCTCGACGAGGAGACGCGGGACGCGTTCGTGACGGCCCTGAAGCGTTCGCTGCAGCGCCTGCTGGCGAGTTAGGGCCCGGGCGACCCGTCCGAATGTCCGTCTGCCCTACGGGGTCTGCGCCAGGAACGCTGGTGCAGCGCCCAGGGTTCCGCCGGGGGCGTGACGGGCCTAGCCTCACAAGGGAGGAGAACCCGTGATGGCGCTCCTCCCGAGCATCAACCGCTTCCGGTCCCCGGACCCCGGACCCCGATTCTCTCGGGTCGTCCCAGCGGCCCGTGGGTGACCGGAGCCGTACCGCCGACCTCGCACAGCTCCGGTCCATGCTCTCTCGGCCTGTCCAACCTGGGTGCACTCCCGCGTGCCCCGGTGCCGTGAGGGCGCGTGTGCGCCGGTTCGTGGAGGGGAGCCGCTGCGCCGGCGCGCGCACCCGGCCGCCGCCGATACCGGCGCCCCACGCCTCGGCGGCGGCCGTCCGTCGCGCAGGCCGCGTGCGGTCCGGACGCGTCAGTCCGTGGGCGGCGCCGGTATGTGGCTGTCGCCGTGGACGGAGACGGTGTGACCGTCCCGCGGCGGGGCCGGTATGTGACTGTCGGCGAGCGCCGGAGACGCCGCGGCGCCTGCGGTCGCGGCTGCCATGGCCAAGGCGACGAAGATCTTCTTGGTGCGTGTCATTCCAGCTCCTCTGAAGAGGCGGACATCCAACGCCGTATGACCCTAGCGAGGGGTGCGGCTGAATGTTCGATTCCGCTGATCGCTCGGGCGCGGCACCATGTGCTGCACCTTTTGCCCTTTTCCGGCCCGGACATGCGTCGGCCGCGGCGGCTCCCCCTCCGCGCCGCCGCGGCCGACCCCCGTCGGGAAGAAAGCTCTTAGGCGTCCTTGGCGGGCGGCGCGGGAATGTGTCCGTCGCCCTGCGTGGTGGCGCCACCGTCCTCCGGAGGAGCGGGGATGTGCCCGTCGCGCTTGACGGAGACCTTGCCGTCCTTCGGCGGGGAGGGAATGTGGCCGTCGCCCATGGTGGTGATGTTCTTGTTCGTCGTGGCGTCGCTCATGGCTGACAACCTCCTGAGGTTGACGGTTCGCTGGGGCAGAACGCCCGCTCGGCAACTCCCCCGAGGGTCGCCGAACGGGCGTTCCAGGGCCGCTCACCTTATCTGTGGGGCCCAGTGCGACCCGTCTGCCCCCCGACGCGACGGATCGTTGAGTAGAGAGTGGCAGTCGGCCATAAACGTTCGATGAACGCCTCGGGCGCCGGTGGAGGCCTCAGGCGGCCGCCACCGGCGACAGGAGAGCCCTGACTTCTTCGGCTTCGGGTGCGCCGGAACCATCGTGGATGGTCAGAGCCTCGCGCCAGCAGGCACGTGCCCGGTCGACCTGCCCGATGGTGTCCAGAGACCTGCCCAAAAGTGTCAGAACATTTGCACGCATCCAGTCCCCGCCGACACAGCCGGTGCTGAGTGCTTGCTCGGCGTGCTGGGCCGCCTGGGCCGGGCGGCGGGCCGAGAGATGCACCTGGGCGATCCGGAAGTGCGTCGTCCCTTCCCACAGGCGCTGACGGACTTCGGCGAACACCCGCAGGGCCTCGTTGAGCTCCACCAGTGCTTCGGTGTGATGACCGGCGTCACTGAGGGCGATCCCCAGCGCGCTCCGCGCGTTGGCGAGCCGGAAGTTGTAGCCCAGGTCGTCGTAGATGGACATGCCCTGACGGGCGAGGTCGATGGCCTTCGACGTCCGGCCGTTCGCGGCGAGCACGCGCGACAGGTTGCACAGGGCGCTGGCCTCGCCGGCCCGGTTGGCGTCCGCGCGGAACTCTTCGACGGCCTTGAGCAGATAGGCCTCGCTCGCGGCCTGCTGGTTGACGCAGTACGCGATGATCCCCTGTTCGTTCAACGCGTTGCCCATGGTCCACGGGTCCTTGGAGACGGAGCCGAGCTCCACGCCGCGGGCCAGCTCCGCCGACGCCTTGTCGAAGTGCCCCACCTTGCTCAGCACCTGGGCGAGAGCGACCCTGGCCTGTCCCTCGGCGAGGGAGTCCCCCAGCGCGGCCGCCGCGTCGCGCGCGGCGCAGGTGGCCGACTCGTACCGCAGGGAGCTGGCGCCGGACTCGGCCAGGTCCTTGGAGGCGAGCAGCAGCGAGACGGCCCGCCGCAGCATCCCCGCCCCCAGCGACTGCTGCACGCACGCCAGGATGCACGCCGCCTCGGAGTGGAGCCAGTCCAGGGCCTTCGTGTCGTCGCTGAAGTCCTGGCCCGCGTGTTCCGTGGGCTCCAGGTGGTCCACCGTGCGGTCGCCGGGGCGTTCGATCGCGTATACGCGGGCCGCGGAGGCCAGGTAGAAGTCCAGGAGGCGGGACATCGCCGCGTCCCGCTCGCTGGGCGGCTGCTCGTCGCGCTCCGCGCAGGCACGCGCGTAGAGGCGGACGAGGTCGTGGTAGCGGTAGCGGCCCGGGGCCGCGGACTCGACCAGGGACGTGTCGACCAGGGACTCCAGGAGGTCTTCCGTCTCGTCCAGGGAGAGGTCGAGGACCGCCGCGGCCGCCGCCAGGGACAGGTCGGGGCCGTCCGCGAGGCCGAGGAGGCGGAACGCGCGGGCCTGGGCGGGTTCCAGCTGGCCGTAGCCCAGTTCGAACGTCGCCTTGACCGCGAGGTCGCCCGCCTGGAGCTCGTCGAGACGGCGCCGCTCGTCCACCAGCTTCGCCGCGAGCGTGGAGACCGTCCAGGTGCGGCGGGCCGCGAGCCGGGAGGCCGCGATGCGGATGGCGAGCGGCAGGAAACCGCACGCCGCCACCACGTCCAGGGCTGCCTCGCGCTCCGAGGTGACCCGCTCCTCGCCGACGATGCGGGTGAAGAGGAGAAGGGCCTCCTCGGGGGACATCACGTCCAGGTCGATCAGATGCGCGCCCGCCAGGTCGACCATGCGGACGCGGCTCGTGACGAGGGCCGCGCAGCCCTCCATGCCGGGCAGCAGCGGGCGGACCTGTGCCGCGTCGCGTGCGTTGTCCAGGAGGACGAGGACCCGGCGGCCGTCCAGGACCGAGCGGTACAGGGCCGCCCGCTCCTCCAGGGAGTCCGGGATCGCCGAGTCGGCCGTGCCGAGGGCGCGCAGGAAGGCGCCGAGGACCGTCTCCGGCTCGGCGACCCGCGCGCCCGCGCCCTGGAGGTCCACGTACAGCTGGCCGTCGGGGAAGTGGGTGCGCGCGACGTGGGCGACATGGACGGCCAGGGTCGTCTTGCCCACGCCGCCGATGCCCGCCAGCGCCGAGACCGCCATGACGCGGCCCTCGGCGGTCGAGAGGATGTCGCTCAGTTCGTTCACGAAGGACGCGCGGCCCGTGAAGTCGGGGACCGTCGCCGGGAGCTGCGCCGGGCGCACCACCGTCGTGGCCGGTTCCTGCGAGGGCGCCGATGGCTCCGCGAGGCCCGGGTCGGCCTGGAGGATGCGCTGCTGGAGCTCCTTGAGGCCGGGCCTCGGGTCGACGCCGAGCTCGTCGGCCAGCAGGCGGCGCGTGTCCGCGTAGACGGCGAGGGCCTCCGCCTGGCGTCCGCTGCGGTACAGCGCCAGCATGAGCAGCTCGCGCAGCCGCTCCCGCAACGGGTGCGCCGCGGTCAGCGCGGTCAGCTCCGAGACGGCCTCCGCGTGGCAGCCCAGCTCCAGGTCCATGTCCAGTCGGGTCTCGACGAGCTGCAGGCGCCACTCGTCGAGGCGGGTGCGCTGCGTGTCCGCGTAGGGCCCCGGGACGTTGGCGAGGGGTTCGCCGTCCCAGAGGCCGAGCGCCTTGTTCACCAGCGTCCGCGCCTGGCAGAGGTCGCCCGTGCCGCGGGCCTTCTCCGCCGCCGACCAGAGGTCCTCCGCGAGCGCCAGGTCCAGCGCGCCGTCCGCGACCTGGACCGCATAGCCGCCGGACTCGCTGACCAGGACTCCGGGGGGCAGCACCTTGCGGAGCCGGGACGCGTACGTACGTACCGCTGCCAGTGCCTGGGACGGCGGCTCCTCGCCCCAGAGGGCGTCGATCAGCTCCGAGGCCGTGGCCGTGCGGCCGTCGCGCAGCAGGAGGGCCGCGAGCAGCGCCCGCTGCTGCGGCGAGCCGGTGTTGAGCTGTTCCGGGCCGTGCCACGCGCGCACCGGTCCGAGCACGCTGAAGCGCGACGTCGGGACCTCGGGGGGGTGCCCCTCGGTCCGCTCCTCGGGGGTGTTCCCCGAGGCCGGACGCCGCTGCTCCGGTACTCGCGGTACATCGACCATCGCTCCCCCTGCCGCCCTGCCGTTCCCAATCCTGCCGGTCGCGGGTCTGCCCGCCCGCGGTGGTGCGTAAGCCGCCGTGCGGCCCCTTCGGTCCTGCCGGGTTCTTGCTCCCCGCCAGTTTGCCTTGTTCCTGGGGGATGCGTCAGCCGTGCGAGACGGCTCTCACAGGGTCCTCGCACGACATTCCGCATCGTTTTCCCGCCACGACCTGCCCACGCCGCCCCCCGCGGCACTCCACCAGCCGTCCGTCATCGTCCGTCATTCGTCCGCGTACGAGTAGCTGACGGGTCGTCAGATCGGCGCTACCGTGGGCTCCATGGAGACCATGGAGAGCCCGGAGACCTTCCCGAAGATCATCTCGGTGGACGACCACACGGTCGAACCGCCCAACGTCTGGCGGGACCGGCTCCCGTCGAAGTACCAGGACCGCGGACCCAGGATCGTCCGTGCGCCCCTCAGGGAAATGTCCTTCCTGGGGGGAAAGTTCGCCCCGGTCATGGGGGAAAAGGGGGAGGACGGCCCCCTTGGGGACTGGTGGGTGTACGAGGACCTGCACCGCCCCCTCACCCGCCTCGACACCGCGGTCGGCTACGACAGGGACGAGATCAAACTAGAGGTGATCACGTACGAGCAGATGCGGACCGGCTCGTTCAGCGTGCCGGACCGGCTCGCCGACATGGACGTCAACCACGTCCAGTCCGCCCTCTGCTTCCCCACCTTCCCGCGCTTTTGCGGGCAGACCTTCACGGAGGCCAAGGACCGGGAGCTCGCGCTCCTCTCGGTGCGCGCCTACAACGACTGGATGGTGGAGGAATGGTGTGGGCCCGAGGCGGCCGGCCGCCTCATACCGCTCACCCTCATCCCGCTGTGGGACCCCGAGCTTGCCGCCGCCGAGGTGCGGCGCAATGCCGCGCGCGGGGTGCGTGCGGTCGCCTTCTCCGAGATTCCGCCCCACCTCGGCCTGCCGTCGATCCACACCGACGCGTGGGACCCCTTCCTGCGCGCCTGCGACGAGACCGGCACGGTCGTCGCCATGCACATCGGCTCGTCCAGCAAGATGCCGTCGACCTCGGCGGACGCGCCGCCCGCCGTCGGCTCCACCATCACCTTCGCCAACTGCTGCTTCTCGATGGTCGACTGGCTGATGAGCGGCAAGTTCGAGCGCTTCCCGAACCTGAAGGTCATGTACGCGGAGGGCCAGATCGGCTGGATCCCGTACATCCTGGAGCGCGCGGACGTCGTGTGGGAGGAGAACCGCGGCTGGGGCGGCGTCGCCGACAAGGTCACGCGCCCGCCGTCCGAGCTCTTCGCCGGGCACGTCTTCGGCTGCTTCTTCGACGACGCGTTCGGCCTGCGGAACCTCGACTCCATCGGCGTCGGGAACGTCCTGTACGAGACGGACTACCCGCACTCCGACTCGACCTGGCCGAAGTCCAAGGAGGTCGGAGAGTCCCAGATGGGACACCTGGCGCCGGAGGTCGTGGACCGCATCGTCAGGGGCAACGCGATCGACCTCCTCGGCCTGACGTCGGACGGCCTCTGGGTGCCGTAGCCCCAGGCGCGTCGGCCTCCTCCCGCCCGAGCATCTCCGTTCTCGGCGCCTGCCCGCCGAGGCACGGTCTCGGGGCCCTCGCCCTGCGGACCGGGCGGGCGGACCCGGCCCCGCCGGGGTGCTGGGGCCTGTCCGGCGGGTCAGGGCGCGGAAGTGCGGCGTCCAGTGCGTCCGGCTGCAAGGCGGAGGAGGGCGGCAGCGCGATGGGGGTGCCCCCCTGCTCGGGCGAAGTCTGGAGCTGGGGGGCAACCGACGACAACGCGGCAGATGGGCGTGCCGGGCGCCGTGACCCGCGCCCTGATCCGCCGGACAGGCCCTAGGCTGCCGCACCATGGTCAGCTCATCGCATGAGGCGATGCATCGCATCTTCCAGGAAGACCCGGGGATGTTCGCCCGGACCTTCCGGGCGCTCAACATTCCGTTCAGCGACCCGGTCGCCGTCACTGGCGCTGGCCACCGCTCTGAAGACCGTCGATGAGGGCAACGCAAGCATCTTCATCGAGCTCACCGAACAAGGGCTGGGGACCGCCCCCGCCGCAGAGATCTGGAGGGACCTGATGGCCGTCGACCTCTCCTTCTTCCGCTCGGAGACCGCGCAGCGCCTGCGGGGCGAGGGCCGGGCCGAGGGCCGGGCGGCGGACATTCTGTTGCTGCTCACCGAGCGCGGTGTCGATGTACCCGACAGCGTGCGCGAACGCGTCACCGCCTGCGCCGACCTCGACGTCCTCGGGGAGTGGTTCACCCGGGCGATCACGGTCACCGATGCCGAGGCGATCTTCGGTGTCGTGGATGACGTGGATGACGTGGATGGAGTGGAGGGTCCTGCCTAGGGCCTGGTCGGGCCGTTCCGGTGGGGTGGTGGCGGTGACAGGTGGTCGGGGGGACGCCACCATGGCGCCATGGTGTTCACCGCTGCCGAGGCAGAGAAGATCCTCGACGACAACTTCGCCCCCTGGGTGCTCGATCTCGGGCTGACCGTGGAGGAGGTGGCCGGGCTGCGTGCCGTGCTCCGGCTTCCCTGGTCCGGCCGGCTCGCGCGCGAGGGCGGTGCGCTCTCGGGGCAGGCGCTCATGGCCGCCGCCGACACCGCCACCGTGCTCGCGGTCTCCGCGGCGCGCGGCGGCTTCGTGCCCATGACCACCGTCCAGCAGTCGACGACCTTCGAGCGCGCGGTCGTCGGCGCCGACGTGCTGGTC
This sequence comes from Streptomyces atriruber, assembly GCF_001418325.1. GTDB lineage: Bacteria > Actinomycetota > Actinomycetes > Streptomycetales > Streptomycetaceae > Streptomyces > Streptomyces atriruber. The sequence continues at coordinate 7,992 of NZ_LIPN01000005.1, forward strand.
GACGCACGGATCACCAAGCTCGGCAGGCGCATGGCCTTCGCCGAGATCGCGATGACCGCGGAGGGGGCCGAGGGGCCCGCCGCCCGCGCCTCCACGGTGTACGCGCTGCTCGGCTAGGACCCGGGCGGCGCCCGCCGCTTCGGCCTCCGCGCCCCCTACCCCTTGTCTGATGGAGCGTCAGGACTGACGATGGACCCGTTCTTTTTGACGGTCCGTCAGATAAGCCTGAGGGGTGGGTTTCCGATGCCCGCGTACGGGATGCAGCTTCCGATCCAGTCGCAGAGCACCATGTACGCGGAGCCGTGGGAGGCGGCGGCCACCGTCGACGATCTCGCCGACATCGCGCGCACCGCCGACCGCGCGGGCTTCGACTACATCGCGTCCTGCGACCACGTCGCGATCCCGCGGCGGCTCGCCGACGCCATGTCCACGGTCTGGTACGACCCCGTCGCCACCCTCTCCTTCCTGGCGGGGATCACCACGCGCGTACGGCTCATGAGCCATGTCGCGGTCGTCGGCCTGCGGCACCCCCTCGTCACCGCCAAGCAGTACGCGACCCTCGACCACCTGAGCGGCGGGCGGCTGATCCTCGGTGTCGGCGCCGGGCACGTGCGGGAGGAATTCGACGCGGTCGGGGCGGACTTCGCGGGGCGCGGGGGCGTTCTCGACGAGACGGTGGACGCGCTGCGGGCGGCTCTGGGGCCTGAGGAGTACCCGGAGTTCGCCGGGGAGCGATTCGCCTTCTCCGGGCTCGGGCAGCGGCCCCGGCCCGCGCAGGACCGCGTGCCGATCTGGGTGGGCGGTTCCTCGCCCGCGGCCGTGCGGCGCGCGGCCGTGCGCGGGGACGGCTGGCTGCCGCAGGGGGACCCCAGGGACCGGCTGCCCGCGCAGATCGCCAAGGTGCGGGCGCTGCGCGAGGCCGCGGGCGTCGAGGAGCCGATCGTGATCGGGGCGATCGCCGAGCCGCTGTACGTGGGGGAGGCCTCGTGGGGCGTCGGGCGGCGCACCGTGGCCGGGAAGCCGGACGAGATCGCCGAGTCCCTGCGCGCGTACGCGGCGATGGGCGTCGACCAGATCCAGGTGCGCTTCCGCAGTCGGAGCCGTACCGAACTCACCGACCAGATAGCGGCGTTCGCGGCCGACGTGGCGCCGCACCTCGACGAGTAGCGGCGAGCGGCGCTGGGCGGCGGTGAGGGGAAGTGAGCGGTAGTGAGCAGCAGCGACCAGGTCGATCGTGCCGAGAGCAGGGAGTACGCCATGGGCAAGCTGGACGGCCGCGTCGTCATCGTGACCGGCGGCGCACGCGGGCAGGGCGAGCAGGAGGCGCGTCTCTTCGTGGCGGAGGGCGCCCGTGTCGTCGTCGCCGACGTGCTCGACGAGCAGGGCGAGGCGCTCGCCGAGGAGCTGGGGCGGGAGTCCGCGACGTACGTCCACCTCGACGTCGGAGTGGAGGCCGACTGGCAGGCCGCGACGGCCGCCGCCAAGGACGCCTTCGGGAAGATCGACGGCCTCGTCAACAACGCGGGCATCCTGCGGTTCAACGAGCTGTGCAGCACACCCCTTGAGGAGTTCGAGCAGATCATCCGGGTCAACCAGATCGGCTGCTTCCTGGGCATCAGGACCGTCGCCCCCGAGATCGGCGCGGCCGGCGGCGGCACCATCGTGAACACCGCCTCCTACACGGCCCTGACGGGCATGGCGTACGTGGGTGCGTACGCCGCGACCAAGCACGCCATCCTCGGCCTCACCCGGGTCGCCGCCCTGGAGCTCGCGGGGCGGAACGTCCGCGTGAACGCCGTCTGCCCCGGCGCGGTCGACACCCCCATGACCAACCCCGCACAGCTCGACCCGGACGCCGATCCCGTGGCGGCGAAGGAGGCGGTCGCGGAGCTGTACAAGAAGCTCGTGCCGCTCGGGCGGATCGGGCTGCCGCAGGAGGTGGCCGCCCTGGCGCTGTTCCTGACCGGGGACGACTCGGCGTACATCACGGGGCAGCCGTTCGTCATCGACGGGGGCTGGCTGGCGGGGGTGAGCGTCGTCTGAGCCTGCTTCGGGCGTGCCTGACGTTGCGTCAGCTATTGACGCTCCGGCGGCCCGGTGGAACAGTTCGACGCATCGCAATCTGACGGGTCGTCAGAAACCGTCAGAACCTCAAGAGGACGGTGAACCTCCCTTGGAATTCGGTCTCTTTGTACAGGGATACGTGCCCGCCCAGCGGGCCAAGGTCGACCCCGAAGCGGAGCACAAGGCGCTCATCGAGGAGACCGAGTACGTCATCGAGGCGGACAAGTCCGGCTTCAAGTACGCATGGGCCTCCGAGCACCACTTCCTGGAGGAGTACTCGCACCTCTCCGCCAACGACGTCTACCTCGGCTACCTCGCGCACGCCACCGACCGCATCCACCTCGGCTCGGGCATCTTCAACCCGCTCGCGCCCGTCAACCACCCGGTGAAGGTGGCGGAGAAGGTCGCGATGCTCGACCATCTCTCCGAAGGGCGCTTCGAGTTCGGCACGGGGCGCGGTGCCGGTTCGCACGAGATCCTCGGCTTCATGCCGGGCATCACGGACATGAACCACACCAAGGAACTCTGGGAAGAGACCATCGCCGAGTTCCCCAAGATGTGGCTGCAGGACGAGTACGTCGGCTTCCAGGGCAAGCACTGGTCGCTGCCGCCCCGCAAGATCCTGCCCAAGCCGTACGGGAAGTCGCACCCGGCCATGTGGTACGCCGCCGGGTCCCCCTCCTCGTACGCCATGGCGGGCAAGAAGGGGCTCGGGGTCCTCGGCTTCAGCGTGCAGAAGGTCTCCGACATGGAGTGGGTCGTCGAGTCGTACAAGACGGCCGTCAAGGAGGCCGCGGCGATCGGCGACTTCGTCAACGACAACGTCATGGTGACGTCCACGGCGATCTGCGCGGAGACGCACAAGAAGGCCGTCGAGATCGCGGTCGGCGGCGGCCTCAACTACCTCCAGTCGCTGCTCTTCCGCTACCACGACACGTTCCCGCGGCCCGAGGGCATTCCCGAGTGGCCCGAGCTGCTCCCCGAGTACACCGAGGAGCTCATCGAGCTGCTCATCGCCGAGGAGCTGATGATCTGCGGCGACCCGGACGAGGTGCTCACGCAGTGCAAGCGGTGGGAGCAGGCGGGGGCGGACCAGCTCAGCTTCGGGCTGCCGATCGGGATATCGCCCGAGGACACGAAGAACACGATCCGGTTGATCGGTGAGCACGTGATTCCGAAGATCGACACGGATCCTGTGCATCGCACGACCCGGTTCCGGCAGGCGGCCGGAGCCTGAACCTCTGAGCCACCCCGGCTTCCCCCTCCCGGACGGGAAGCCGGGGTCCTGCCGGACGGGGGGCGGTGTGGTGGTGCTGTCACGGGGGCTCGCCCCCGGGCCCCCATCCGTCGCCCTTCGGGCTCGTCCTCAAACGCCGGACGGGCTGGAACTGGCTCCCGTGTGCCTTGCCTGCGGGGGTGTGTCCTCAAGCGTCGGACGGGCTGGAGTTGGCTCCCGTGTGCCTTGCCTGCGGGGTGCGTGCTCGTCTCGTACATCTGAATGTCTGCCTCGGAAGGGGAACTCGTCGTCATGCTCGATCACCTCATCAAGGGAGCGACCGTCGTCGACGGGACCGGTGCGCCCGCTCGTGTCGCCGACGTCGGGTTGCGGGACGGGCGCATTGCCGTGGTCGCCGAGCCGGGGGGCGTCAGCGAGGAGAGTCGGAGCAGTGAGGATGCGCGGGGGCGGGTGCTCGCGCCCGGGTTCGTCGATCCGCATACGCACTACGACGCCCAGCTCTTCTGGGATCCGTACGCGACGCCCTCCCTCAACCACGGCGTGACCACCGTCGCCGGCGGCAACTGCGGGTTCACGCTCGCCCCGCTCAACCCCGAACGGCCCGGCGACGCCGACTACACGCGGCGGATGATGTCGAAGGTCGAGGGCATGTCGCTGGTCGCGCTGGAGGAGGGCGCGCCCTGGTCGTGGAGTTCGTTCGGGGAGTATCTGGACGCTCTGGAGGGGCGGGTCGCCGTCAACGCGGGGTTCATGGTGGGGCACTGCGCGCTGCGGCGGTACGTCATGGGCGAGGACGCGGTCGGCGGGCAGCCGTCCACTGAGCAGTTGGACGAGATGTTGCGCCTCTTCCACGAGGCGATGGACGCGGGGGCCTGGGGGCTCTCCACCACCCAGTCCTCCACCCACTCGGACGGCGACGGGCAGCCCGTCGCGTCCCGGCACGCGAAGCCCGCGGAGCTGCTCGCGCTCAGCCGTGCCGTCGCCGAGCACGAGGGGACGCAGATCGAGGCGATCGTGGCCGGGTGCCTCGATCAGTTCAGCGACGACGAAGTCGATCTGTTCGTGGAGATGAGCGCGGCGGCCGGGCGGCCCCTCAACTGGAACGTCCTCACCATCGACGCGGCCGTCCCCGAGCGCGTGCCGCGCCAGCTCGTGCCCAGCGAGCGCGCCCGCAAGGCCGGTGGCCGCATCGTCGCGCTCACGATGCCGATCCTCACGCCGATGAACATGTCCCTGGGTACGTTCTGCGCCCTCAACCTCATACCCGGCTGGGGCGACGTCCTCGGTCTGCCCGTGCCGGAGCGGATCGTGAAGCTGCGCGACCCGGCGGTGCGGGAGGAGATGCTGCGGCGGGCCGGAAGCAAGGAGGCGGGGGTCTTTCGGAGGCTGGCCCGGTTTGATCGGTATGTCATCGGCGATACCTACTCCGCCGCCAATGAAGGGCTCACCGGGCGTGTGGTCGGGGACATCGCCGCCGAGCGGGGCCAGGAGCCGTTCCACTGCATCGTCGAGATCTGCGCCAACGACGAGATGCGCACCGTGCTGTGGCCGATGCCCACCGACAACGACCCGGACTCGTGGGCCCTGCGCGCCGAGACCTGGCAGCACGAGGACGTCATGCTGGGCGGCTCGGACGCCGGGGCGCATCTGGACCGGATGTGCGGGGCGCCGTACACGACCCGGTTCATCGGGGACTGTCTGCGCGGGCGGAAGCTGGTCGGTCTGGAGCAGGCCGTGAAGATGCTGACCGACGATCCGGCCCAGCTGTTCGGGCTGCGCGATCGGGGGCGGATCGCCGAGGGGTACCACGCCGACCTCGTCCTCTTCGACCCCGAGCGCATCGACGCGGGCAAGGCCACCCTCGTCCACGACCTGCCCGGCGACAGCCCGCGCCTGGACTCCAAGGCGATCGGCGTCAACGCGGTCTGGGTCAACGGCGTCGAGGCGATCCGGGAGGACGTGGTGACGGGCGCCGTGCCGGGGAAGATCCTGCGGTCGGGGCGCGACACCAGGACGGTGAGCACCAAGTGAGCGCGGCCCGGAGGCTGTTCGTCGGGGGTGAGTGGGTCGAGCCCGACCACGGGCACTACGAGGTGGTGAACCCGGCCACCGAGGAGGTCGTCGGGCTCGCGCCCGAGGCGAGCGGCGAGCAGGTCCGCGCGGCGGCGTCGGCGGCCCGTGCCGCCTTCGACGGCTGGTCCCGCACGACGCCCGAGGAGCGCGCCGGGATCCTGTCCCGCGCCGCGTCGATCCTGCGGCGCGACTTCGCGGCGCACGCCGAACTCGCGCGGGCCGAGAGCGGCGCCACGACCGCGACGGCGCGCGGCATGCAGGTGGCGGTGGCGGTGGCGCGCTTCGAGCGGTACGCGAAGGGGGCGCTGGAGCCGGTGGAGGCGGCGCTCCCGCCGCAGATCCACGAGGCGGGGCCCATGGGGAGGG
>NZ_LIPN01000050.1 GCF_001418325.1 Streptomyces atriruber
TTTCGCCCAGCCCACCGAGCTGGATCTGCAGACCTTCGAAGGACGCCATCCCGTCGAACTCATCGGCGGTGTGCGCTTTCCGGCCATCGGTGAGCTGCCGTACCTGCTGACACTCGCGGGACACGGCTTCTACTGGTTCCGGTTGCGCGCGGAACCGGCGTAGGCTCCGGCAGCGCGACGCCTCGCGGGGCGGTTTCCACCGCCCCGCCCTGGGCACTCCTACGCAACAAACGGCACCCCCATCCGCACCACCGGCACTCCCGCACCCTGCCTTGTCCGCGACGCGGAAAGGACGCGACGCCATGTCGGAAGCCGCCATCCACCCCAGTGCGCACGCCACGGCGCTGCTCGCCCCGCTCGACCCGCTGCTGCGCCAATGGCTGCCCCGGCAGCGGTGGTTCGCCGGAAAGGGCCGCCCCATCAGCGCCCTCGAGGCGGTGGCGGCGACCGAACTCCTGCCGCGCAGCGCGCCGACCGGCCTGCTCCACCTCCTCCTGCGGGTCCGCCAGCCGACGGCGTCCCCGCAGGGCTCCGGGCTCGACGGCGTCATCGCCGAACGCCCCACCGACTGCTACCAGTTGCTGATCGGCGTGCGCCGCACGCTGCCCCCGCGCCTGGCCCCCGCCCTGATCGGCCATGTCACCGAGGGCCCGCTCGCAGGGCAGACGGCGTACGACGCGCTGCTCGACCCGCGGCTCGCCGGACTGCTCCTGGAACGGCTGCGGATGCCGGGACGGCACGGCGTGCTCCGCTTCGAGCGCGACATGGACGTCGAGATCCCCTCCGGCCTCGCCCCGCGCCCGCTCACCTGCGAGCAGTCCAACTCCTCGCTCGTGTACGGCGATACGTTCATCCTCAAGCTGTTCCGCCGCGTCCAGCCCGGACTCAACCCCGACCTCGAACTGCCCCTGCAGCTCGCCCGCGAGGGCTGCGCCCGCGTGCCCGCGCCCGCCGCGTGGTTCCTCGCGGACCTGGCGTCCGGCACGGCCGCGCCGGAGGAGAGCTGCAGCCTCGGGGTGCTCCAGCCGTATCTGGCCGGGGCAGACGACGGCTGGGAGCTCGCCCTGCGCATGCGCGACAAGGGCGACGCCTTCACCGGTGAGGCGCGGGCGCTCGGCCGCGCCACCGCCGAGGTGCACGCGGCCCTCGCGGCGGCGCTGCCGACCGTCACGCTGGGCCGGGCACAGGTGGAGCTGGTCGCCGACGCCATGGCGGAGCGCCTCACCGCGGCCGCGCAGTCGGTCCCCGCGCTGCGGCCCTATGCCCCCGGGCTGCTCACCGCCTTCGAGGCGCTGGCCGACCTGGGCGGCGAGGGACTGGCGTGGCAGGCCCAGCGCGTCCACGGCGACCTGCACCTCGGGCAGTGCCTGCGCTCCCCGGACGGCGAGTGGTCGCTCATAGACTTCGAGGGCGAACCCGCGCGGCCGCTCGCCGAGCGCCGACTGCCCCAGCCACCGGCCCGCGACGTGGCGGGCATGCTGCGCTCCTTCGACTACGCGGCGTCCCACGGCACCTGGTCGCCCGGTTGGGCCGAGGAGTGCCGGGCCGCGTACTGCTCGGGGTACGCGGAGGTGGCGGGCCGCGACCCGCGCACGGACCCGGTGCTGCTGCGCGCCCACGAGACCGACAAGGCCGTCTACGAAGTCCTGTACGAGGCCCGCCACCGCCCCGACTGGCTGCCGGTACCGCTGGCCGCGGTCCGCCGCCTCGCCGGCGACGGCCCCGCCGACGAAGCCCACTGACCCTTCCTCCGGAGGAGGCCTCTCCCGTGACCCCGCGCCCCCGCAAACCGTCCGACGAAGCCGCTGCCCCCACCCCACCGGCCGCCAAGGGCACGGCGAGCGGGCAGACCCCGAGGGCGGCGAAGCCCGCGAAGCCCGCCAGGACCGCGAAGCCCGCCAAGGCCGCCAAGGCCGCCAAGGCCGCCAAGAGCGCCACGAGCGCGAAGAAGGCGGCGGCGAAGGCACCGGCGCCCGTCACCGACTCCCCCGTGGGCGAGAGCGACCGCGTCCGGCTCCTGAGCGGCACGCACCACGACCCGCACAGCGTGCTGGGCGCCCACTCCGTGCCCGGCGGCACGGCCTTCCGGGCCCTGCGCCCGTACGCGAAGGCGGTCGCCGTCGTCGCCGACGGACTCCGCGCCGAGCTGCGCGACGACGGCGAAGGGTTCTTCTCCGCGGTCCTCCCGCTGCGGGCCGCGCCCGAGGACTACCGCCTCCACGTCACGTACGAGGAGGCGGAGTTGGAGATCCACGACGCGTACTCCTTCCTGCCCTCGCTCGGCGAGCTCGACCTGCATCTGATCGGCGAGGGGCGCCACGAGCGGCTCTGGGAGGCGCTCGGCGCCCGGCTCATGACCCACCGGGGCGCCACCGGCACCCGCTTCACGGTGTGGGCGCCCAACGCCCAGGGGGTGCGGATCGTCGGGGGCTTCAACTTCTGGGACGGCACCGCGTTCCCGATGCGCTCGCTCGGCGGCAGCGGTGTGTGGGAACTGTTCGTGCCGTCCGTGGGCGAGGGCGAGCTGTACAAGTTCGAGATCACCCGGCCCGACGGCTCGGCGACCCAGCGCGCCGACCCGCTGGCGCGCCACACGGAGGCGCCGCCGGCGAACTCCTCGGTCGTGCACGAGTCGCACCACGAGTGGCACGACGAGGAGTGGCTGGCGAGGCGGGCCGACGTGTCCGTCCACGAGGCGCCCTTCTCCGTCTACGAAGTGCATCTCGCCTCCTGGCGGCCGGGTCTGACGTACCGCCAGCTCGCCGAGCAGCTGCCCGCGTACGTCGCGGACCTGGGCTTCACGCACGTCGAGCTGATGCCCGTCGCCGAGCACCCCTTCGGCGGCTCCTGGGGCTATCAGGTCACCGGCTTCTACGCGCCGACCGCCCGCCTCGGCACGCCCGACGACTTCAAGTTCCTCGTCGACGCGCTGCACCGGGCCGGGATCGGCGTCCTGATGGACTGGGTGCCCGCGCACTTCCCGCGCGACGACTGGGCGCTCGCCGAGTTCGACGGCCGCCCCCTGTACGAGCACGAGGATCCGGCCCGGTCCGCGCACCCCGACTGGGGGACGCTGGAGTTCGACTACGGCCGCAAGGAGGTCCGCAACTTCCTCGTGGCCAACGCCAGTTACTGGTGCGAGGAGTTCCACATCGACGGGCTGCGCGTCGACGCCGTGGCCTCGATGCTCTACCTCGACTACTCGCGCGAGGACGGCGAATGGACGCCCAACGCGCACGGCGGCCGCGAGAACCTCGACGCCGTCGCCTTCCTCCAGGAGATGAACGCCACCGTCTACCGCCGCTCCCCCGGCGTCGTCACCATCGCCGAGGAGTCCACGGCCTGGGACGGCGTCACCCGCGCCACGCACCACCACGGCCCCGGGGGCTTCGGCGGGCTCGGCTTCGGCCTGAAGTGGAACATGGGCTGGATGCACGACTCCCTCGACTACGTCGCCAAGGAGCCGGTGCACCGCAAGTACCACCACAACGAGATGACGTTCTCGATGGTGTACGCGTACAGCGAGAACTACGTCCTGCCGATCTCGCACGACGAAGTCGTCCACGGCAAGCGGTCGCTGGTGTCGAAGATGCCGGGCGACTGGTGGCAGCAGCGCGCCAACCAGCGCGCCTACCTCGGCTTCATGTGGGCCCACCCCGGCAAGCAACTCCTCTTCATGGGCCAGGAGTTCGCACAGGGCGCCGAATGGTCGGAGGGGCACGGCCCGGACTGGTGGCTGCTCGATCCGGCGTACGGCGCGGAGCCCGACCACCGGGGCGTGCGGGACCTCGTCCGCGAGCTGAACACCGTCTACCGGCGCGAGGGCGCCCTGTGGCAGCGCGACACGGACCCCGGGGGCTTCGCCTGGGTGGACGGCGACGCCGCCGAGGACAACGTCTTCGCCTTCCTGCGGTACCCCGCCGGGAACACCGCGGGCTCCGACGGACGTCCGCTGCTCGCCGTCTCCCACTTCTCACCGGTGGTCCGGCACGGCTACCGCCTGGGCGTGCCGGACGAGTTCGCCGGATGGCAGGAGGTCCTCAACACGGACGAGGCCCGCTACGGCGGCGGCGACGTCACCAACCCCGACCCGCTGAAGCCGGAGCCGGTGGCGTCGCACGGCCGCCCCGCGTCCTTGCGCCTGACGCTGCCGCCGCTGGCTACGGTGTGGCTGCGTCCGGTGTGAGGTCCTTCAGCGCCACCGGCAGCTCCTGCGCGTACAGGATCCCGAGCCGCTGGGTGGCCCGGGTGAGCGCCACGTAGAGGTCGCTCGTGCCGTACTGCGCGGGCTCCACGACCAGCACCGCGTCGAACTCCAGGCCCTTCGCCTGACGCGGGTCGATCAGCACGACCGGCCGCGTCAGGTCCGGGGCCTGCCCGGCCGTCACACCGGGCAGCTGTGCGGCGAGCTCCGCGTGGAGCCCGCGGGGGGCGATCACCGCGAGACGGCCGTCGTCCCGCGCCTCGGCGGCCACCGCGTCGGCCACGGAGGCGGCGAGGTCGTCCGTCCGGCGCGCCCAGGGACGCACGCCCGTGGACCGCACCGAACTCGGCGGCATGAAGTCGGGCTGCGCCAGGCGCGGCACCTCGGCCGCCACCTCCATGATCTCCACGGGGGTGCGGTAGTTGACGCCGAGCCGGGTGTACTCCCAGCGGTCCTCGACGTACGGGGCGAGGATGCTGTCCCACGAGCCGCAGCCGCCCGCCTCCGCGGTCTGCGCCGGGTCGCCGACGAGCGTCATGGAGCGGGTCGGGCAGCGCCGCATGAGCAGCCGCCAGGCCATCGCGGAGAGCTCCTGCGCCTCGTCGACGATGATGTGCCCGAACGCCCAGGTGCGGTCGGCGGCCGCACGCTCGGCGGCGCTGCGGTGGTCGGCCTCCTCCTGCCGCTCGGCCATCCGCTCCGCGTCGATGATGTTGTGCGCGAGCAGGACCTCGGCGTCGTCCTCGTCCTTGTCCTCGAACTCGTACGTCCGGGAGGCGCGCGAGACGTCCAGCACGCCCTGCGCGTAGGCGATCTGCTTCGCCCGCTCCGCCTCGGACGCCGCCCGCGCCGCGCTGTCGTCGTGGCCGAGCAGTTCGGCGGCCTCGTCGAGCAGCGGGACGTCGGCGGCGGTCCAGGGTGCGCCGTGGGGCCTGCGGACGGCGTCCGCGTCCCGTTCGGACAGGCCCGTCGGCTCCTCCAGGTAGTCGGCGACGAAACGCTGCGGGGTGAGCGTCGGCCAGAGCTCCTCGATGGCGGCGTGCACCTCGGCGCTGGCCGCGACGCCCTTGCCGAGCTGGGCGATGTCGTCGGGGCCCAGGAAGTTCGGCCCGCCGTACGGATCGTGGCCGATGCGTTCGGCGAGCTGCGCGGTCAGCTCGTCGATGATGCGGAAGGCGAAGTGCGGGCGGCCGAGGTTGTGCGGCACGTCCGCCGCGCGGGCCGCCTCGCGCGCCTGGTCGGCGATCGTCCAGTCCAGGACCAGGTCGCCGTCGTCGTGCTCGATGACGATCGGCTCGCCCGGCTCGGGGGTCCGCTGCCGGTCGCGCACGGCCGCGGCGAGCACGTCCGCCATCTCCGCGCGGCCCTTCACCTCGGCGGCCTCGGGGCTGTCCGTGCCGGTCGCGGTCACGCCGGGGAAGAGCTCGCCGACCGTCGAGAGCAGCACGCCGGTCTCGCCGAGCGCGGGCAGGACCTCGCCGATGTAGCCGAGGAACGCCGGGTTCGGGCCGACGATCAGGACCGCGCGCTTGGCCAGCAGCTCGCGGTGGGCGTAGAGGAGGAACGCGGCCCGGTGCAGTGCCACGACGGTCTTGCCCGTGCCCGGACCGCCCTCGACGACGAGGACGCCGCGGTGCGGGGCGCGGATGATGCGGTCCTGCTCGGCCTGGATGGTCTGCACGATGTCGTGCATGCGGCCGGTGCGGGCCGAGTCGAGCGCGGCGAGCAGCACCTCGTCGGCGTCGGTGCCCTCGTGGCCGGTGCGGGTCGTGTCGCTGAGGTCGAGGAGCTCGTCGTGCAGGCCGGTGACCTCGCGGCCCTCGGTGGTGATGTGCCGGCGCCTGCGCAGGCCCATCGGGGTGTGGCCCGTCGCGAGATAGAAGGGGCGCGCGACATCGGCACGCCAATCGATCACGAGCGGGGTGCGTTCGATGTCGGACGCACGGATTCCGATGCGTCCGATGTGGTGGTCACGGCCGTCGCGGAATTCGAGCCTCCCGAAGCAGAGACCGTTCTCCCCCGCGTCGAAGGCGGCGAGCAGCCCGGACCGCTCCGCCACCAGGACATCACGCTCCAGGCGCGCCTGGAGACCGTTGCCCACCTGCGACAACGACGCCTGCACGGCGGACTCGGCCTCCTCGCGCAGCGCGTCCAGGCGTGCGTACAGCCCAGAGACGAATTGCTGCTCTTCACGCAATTCCTCGGTTGACAATTCAGCCCCTCGCCAGTTACAGTGCTCTTATTGAACTTCTCGTGAAGCCGTCATGTCCAAACAGACAGGACTTCGCGAAAGAATCCAATATACGCAGAGAAATCCCCCGGACGTCAATTCGTCCGGGGGATTTTCTTTTCGGCTCAGAGCACGTCGGACAGCTCCGTGAGCAGCTTCCGCTTGGCCCGCGCGCCCACCATCCGCAGGACGGGCTCACCGCCACGGAACACGATCATGGTCGGCGCCGAGAGCACCTTGTACGCGATCGCCGTCCCCGGGCTGCGGTCCACGTCCAGCTGCACGATCTTCAGGCGCTCCGCCTCCTCGCGCGCCAGCTCGCTGAGCACCGGCGCCAGCTGCCGGCACGGCCCGCACCAGTCCGCCGTGAACTCCACGAGCACGGGGCGGTCCGCCTCCCGCAGCACCTCCGCCTCGAAATCCCCGTCCGTCACCTCGGCCACGCCCGCTGCCTTCACCGGCCCACTCTCCTCATCCCTCATCCCGTGAGCTCGCACCGCGGTTCCGGGCCGCCGGGAAGGGCGGCCTCGGCGCGGGCGAGCTGCGTTCCCACCTGGTCGCGCACCGCCGTCAACTCGCCTATCAGCGAGTCGAGTTCGGTCAGCTTGCGGCGGTAGACGGCGAGCGACGCAGGGCAGGAGTCGCCCTCCGGATGCCCGGAGCGCAGACACTCCACGAAGGGTCTGGTCTCCTCCAGGTCGAACCCGAAGTCCTGGAGGGTCCTGATCTGCTCCAGGAGCCGCACGTCGTCCTCGTCGTACGTGCGGTAGCCGTTGCCCGTCCGCCGAGCGGGGAGCAGCCCGCGGGACTCGTAGTAGCGCAGCGTCCGCGTGGTCGTCCCCGCGCGCGCCGCGAGCTCGCCGATTCGCATGCCTCGAAGGTAATCCTTGACGTGGGCGTCAAGGCCAGAGGTCTTCCCCCGCGGGTCCAGAGGGACGGGAGGGGTCAGGGTTCAGCCGAAGTCCGGCTCCCCGTACGCCCGCCTGAACTCGTGGAAGCCCTCCACCCCGGCCATCAGCACCACGCCGTCCCACAGCCGCCCGGCCCGCTCGCCCTTGGGCGCCGGGGACACGACGGGGCCGAACAGCGCGCCCGCGCCCGCCACGGAGAGCACGGGAGTGCCGACGTCGTGGCCCACGAGCGCGACGGCCGCCTCGTGGGAGGAGCGCACCGCGGCGTCGTACTCCGTGGTCATCGCCACGTCGTCGAGGTCCGCCGGGAGCCCCGCGTCGGCGAGCGCGGCGGCGGTGCCCGCCCAGTCCTGCTGCCCGTGGATGCGTACGCCGAGCGCGTCGAAGTACCGGCCGAGCGCCTCGTTCCCGTGCCGCTCGCGGACGGCCGCGCAGATCCGTCCGGGCGCCTTCATGTACTCGCCGTAGAGCCCTTCCGGGTCCTCCGGATCGACGGGGAGGTCCTCATTGAGCACGGCCAGGCTCATCACCCGCCACCGCACGTCGATGTCCCGCACGCGCTCCACCTCGCGCAGCCAGCGCGAGGTGATCCAGGTGTACGGGCACACGGGGTCGAACCAGAAGTCGACGCGGCCGTCCTGAGCGGGGGTGGCAGTCACGCAACTACCGTACGCCTTCGGAAAGTTGACGCATCACAGCCATTGACGCACCGCGCGGCCACAACTACAAAACCAGCAACACCTTTCTGAGAGCGCTCTCACCGCGACACTCCCACCCCCCACGGAGGTGCCTGATGAGCACAGTCCACACCCACCCCACGCGCCGCACGAGGCGCAGGACCCCGCTCCTCGCCGCGCTGGCGGCCGTCGGCCTGCTCGGGACGCTGATGCTGCCCGGCACGGCGCGCGGCGACGTGCCGCCGACCGCGCCCGGCTGGTCGCTGAAATGGAGCGACGACTTCAACGGCGCCGCGGGCAGCGCCCCCTCCGCCGAGAACTGGCAGGTCGACCTCGGCCACGGCTACCCCGGCGGGCCGGGCAACTGGGGCACCGGCGAGATCCAGGAGTACACGGACTCCCGCGACAACCTGAGCGTCGACGGGGCGGGCAACCTGCGGATCACGCCGCGCAAGGACGCGTCGGGCAAGTGGACGTCGGCGCGGATCGAGACGAAGCGCAGCGACTTCAAGGCCCCGGAGGGCGGCACGCTGGCCATCGAGGGGCGCATCCGGATGCCGGACGTCACGGGTGACGCGGCGCTCGGCTACTGGCCCGCGTTCTGGGCGCTCGGCGCCCCCTACCGGGGCAACTACCAGAACTGGCCCTCCATAGGCGAGTTCGACGTCATGGAGAACGTGAACGGCATCAACTCGGTCTGGGGCGTGCTGCACTGCGGCGTGAACCCGGGCGGCGACTGCAACGAGACCCAGGGCCTCGGCGCCAGCCGCGCCTGTCCCGGCGACGCGTGCCAGTCGGCGTTCCACACGTACCGCTTCGAGTGGGACCGCTCGGTGACCCCCAACCAGCTGCGCTGGTACGTCGACGGGCAGCAGTTCCACACCCTCGGCCAGGACCGCTTCTCCGCCAGGACGTGGGACGACATGACCTCCCACCAGGGCTACTTCATCCTCCTCAACGTGGCGATGGGCGGCGGCTTCCCGGACGGCGTCGCGGGCCACGCGACCCCGACGGCGGCGACCCGCCCCGACCACGCGATGGCGGTCGACTACGTGGCGGTGTGGACGCGGCCGTAGGGGAACGGCGGGCCGGGCCCGGCTATGCGACCGTGACGCTCAGTGCCTCGCGGAGCCAGTTGTCCGCGAGGCCCGGGGTCGGGTCCGGCCGGGCCCGCGGCGGGGTCGTCACCTCGGCCGCGAGCTGCCAGTAGCGGTCGATGCGCGGCTCCGCCGCGAGCATCCGGTGCAGGGCACGGCGGAAGTCGGTGGTGTCGCGGCGGTTGAGCGAGGCGGCGTGGACCGCCACGAAGCAGTCGAGGGCCTCGCCCCGGTGCGGGGGCCGGCCCGCCCGCAGCTCCGCCCCGGCCAGTTCGAAGGCCTCGGGGAGTCCTTCGTAGAGCACGGCCGGGCGGTATCCCTTGCCGGGCGAGTGCACTTCGGGCTGGCCGTAGTCCGTGCCCGCGCGGGGGCCGGAGACGAAGCAGGGAGCGGTGACGAAGTCCTGCAGCCGGGCGAAGGCGAGCACTTGGGACGGGGCCGGGGCGTCGGGCGGTGCCGGTACGGCCCGGTCGACGACGGCCGTGACCACCCGGGACGGAAGCCGTGCGGGCAGCCAGCACCGCCAGAACCGGGCGAGCGCGGCCGTCCCGGGCGGCGTGGACACCGCCCCGACCAGACGCAGCCGCTCGACGCGCTCCTGGGGCGTGCAGTCGGTGAGGAGCTGCAGCGCCGCCTCCCGCCACCGCAGCGCGGCCAGCCGCGAGCCGACCTCCTTCAGCTGCCCGGCGATGACGTCCTCCAGCTCGTCCTCACGGTCCAGGACGCGACTCACGTCGGGCACGGGCAGGTCGAGGGTGCGCAGGGAGCGGATGAGGCGCAGCCGGTCCAGGGCCTCGGGGCCGTAGCGGCGGTGGCCGCCTCCGCTGCGGGCGGCTTCGGGCAGCAGGCCGCGGTCGGAGTAGAAGCGGACGGTCTTGACGGAGGCGCCCGCCCGTTCGGCGAGCTGCCCGATGCTCCACATGCCGTCGGGCGCATCGGGTGCCTCGGGCGGCTGTTCGTTCTCGGCGGGCGACACGGCTTGAACCTCCCTCAGGGGGAGTTCCTACCGTACCGGCGAGCGCGGGGCGGCCCCGCGCGGACCTCAACGTACGAGGAGGACTCATGACCGCGTTCGTGCTGGTGTCGGGCGGGTACACGGGCGGCTGGCTCTGGCGGGACGTGGCCGCCGGGCTGCGCGCGGCCGGGGCCGAGGTGCACACCGCGACGCTCACGGGGCTCGGCGACCGCCGCCACCTCGCGGGCCCCGGCATCGACCTCGACACCCACATCGAGGACGTGACCCAGCTGATCGACCACATCGACCCGGCCGACGCGCCCGAGGTCGTGCTCGTCGGCTACTGCTACGGCATCTATCCGTCGGCGGGCGCCGCCGACCGCCGCGCGGACCGCGTCTCACGGCTGGTCTACCTGGACTCCCCCATGCCCCAGGACGGTTACTCCATGATCGACCAGGTGCGCGAGCAGATGCCCGCCGGGCCCGCCCGCGACCGGACGCTGAGCCAGCAGGAACGGGCCGAGGACGGCTGGCGGATCCCGGCGCCGTCGCTGGCGGAGTGGCGGGCCCACGGGAACCTCGCGGGCGTCTCCGACGACGCGCTGGCCCGGCTCGACCGCCTCGCGTCCCCCGCCCCCGCGGGCCCGTACGCCCAGAAGCTCCGGATCTCGGAGGCCGTCGCCGCGCTGCCGACCACCGGTGTCTTCTGCACCACCGGCGGCTCGATGGACATCGCCTCGCTGGAGGCCCTGGTGGCGTCGGGCCTGCCGCTCGTGCAGCACCTGGCCGACCCGCGCGCCACGTTCTTCGACATGGCGACGGGGCACTGGCCGATGCTCTCCGCTCCCGAGGAGCTGACGGACGTGCTGCTGCGGGCGGCGGCGGGCGAGGGCCACCGGCTCACACCCGCTCCGGCCACCGACGCTCCGGCCTAGGCCTTCTTGTCGTACGTCAGGAAGATCGTGCCGCTGTCGAGGAGAACGGCGTCGCTCCGCTCGTACAGCACCGGGTCGAACGCGGTGTTCCGCGCGAACAGCGGCGTGCCCGAACCCAGCGTCAACGGGCCGATCTTGACGACGAGCCGGTCGATCTCGCCGCGCAGCACCCCGGCGAGTTCACCGCCGCCGCACAGCCAGATGTCCTTGCCGTCCTCCTTCTTCAGCTCCCGCACCTTCTCGACCGGGTCGGTGGCGACCAGTTCGACGCCCGGGTCGGGGCTCTCGGTGAGGGTGCGGCTGAAGACGTAGTGCCGCAGGTGCGGGTAGGCGTTGGTCAGTCCGGCGTCGAGGCCGATCGCGTAGGTCCTGCGGCCTTCGAGGACCGTGTCGAAGCGGGTCCCCTCTGCGGTGATGCCGAGGGCCTCCCTGGCCGGGGCGGGCAGGGTCTCGGGGTACGCCTCGACCAGGTGCTTGACGTAGTCCTGACCGATCGGCCAGAAGCCGTCGGGGCCCGTGGGGTCGGCGCCGTCGGGACCGGCGATGAACCCGTCGAGGCTGACGGCGATGAAGTAGACGAGCTTTCGCATGGGGGCTCCCTGGTGGCGGCGGGCTTGGTCGCGGCCTCGGAATCACTTGGATTGATGCACTCTGCTTGAAGTGGTTAGAACGTAGTACTTCACCTGGAGTGGTGTCAACGGTTCCCGGATGTCTCTTTCCGGGGTCCGGGCCAGCCGTGGGCAATATCGCGAAAGTGACTCTCCGTGCGCACCGTTTCTGGGAAGGTCGGGGGTTCCGGCGTCCTGGGGAGTGGCGACCGTCGGGGAGGCGTACGTGCGCTCGGAGCGTGGCTGGCTGCTGTTGGCAGGGACGACCGAGGTGGCCGTCGCGGTGGGCGCCGTCGCCTGCCCGACGGTCTCGTTGCGCGGGCTGCTGATAGGCGGGCCGCTGCTGGCGGCCCACCGGCTGAGCGTCCGGGCCACGGTCGCGCTCGCCGCCGCGGCGGCCCTCCTCGCCGCGGCACTGCCGGGGACGGGAGACGCCGTGGCCCCCTGGGGGGTCGCGCCCGACTACGCGGTGTCCGTCCTGTTCGTGGCCGCCGTCGGCCTGTGGGCGGTCCTGTTGGCGCACACGCGGACGTCCTGCGAGGCCGCGCTGGCCCGCATGACCCGCATCGCCGAGCTGGCCCAACGGGCCCACGTGCGGCCGCTGCCCGCCGAGATCGGCGGCCTCGCCGTGGCCGTGCACACCAGCTCCGCCACCGAGGACGCCCTGCTCGGGGGCGATCTGTACGACGTCACGCTCACCGCCGCCGGTCCTCGTCTGGTCCTCGGCGACGCGCGGGGGCACGGCGTGGACGCGGCCCGGGTCGGTGCGGCCGTGGTGTGCGCCTTCCGGCAGACCGCGGCCACCGAGCCCGACCTGGTCCGCCTCGCCCGCACGCTCGACCTCCGCATCCAGGCCGACCTGGGCGACGAGGACTTCGTGACGCTGCTCCTCGCCGACTTCGTGCCCGGTGAGGTCCGCATGGTCAACTGCGGCCATCCGCCTCCGCTGCGCACGGGGCGCCGCCTGGAGGTGCTGGAACCGCCGGACCCGTCCCCGCCCCTGGGCCTGTCCCCGCGGCCGTGTCTGCAGCGGATCACGCTCGGCCCCCAACAGCGGATGCTGTTCTACACCGACGGTCTCACCGAGGCCCGTGACGCCCGGGGCGTCATGTTCCCCCTCGACCACCAGGTCAAGGCCGCCCTCTCCGCGCCCCCCATCGACCAGGCGCTCGACGGCCTCCTCGACCTGCTCCACCAGCATGCCGCCCGCGACGCGGACGACGACCTGACCCTGCTCCTCGTACAGCCCACCGTCGGACTTCTCGACGGGGCGCCCGGTCCGGCGCCGGAGAACGAGGGCCGACAGCCGCCGCTCCGCTCGCCCTGACCTGACTCGCCGTGACACATAAGCGGTCGTTTTCCGGCAAGTGGCCACGCGGCGTGGCCGGAGGCGGCAGGCTGCGCCTCCTCGGAGACCGGGGGGGCGACCATGACCACGCAGGGGCAGCTCGCGAGCAATCTGCCCGCGGAGACCACGGAGCTGTTCGGGCGGCGCGCGGAGCTGGCACAGGTTCGGCGAATGCTCGGGGAATCGCGGCTCGTGACCCTGACGGGGGTCGGCGGGGTGGGCAAGACGCGCCTCGCGCTGCGAGCCGCGCACGAGGCGCGGCCGTCCTTCCGCGACGGGACGTGGTGGGTGGACCTGTCGGCACTGCGGCGCGGTGCGCTCTTCGGGCACGCCGTCGCCGAGGCGCTGCCGCTGGCGGATCAGACGACGCGGCCGATGATCGATGTGCTGGCCGAGTATCTGGCGGACCGTGAGCTGCTGTTGGTCCTGGACACCTGTGAGCATCTGGTGGGCGAGTGCGCGCCGGCGATCGAGGCGTTGTTGGCGGCGGCGCCGGGGCTGCGGATCCTGGTGACCAGCCGCCGACTGCTCGGCATCCGTCCGGAGCGACTGCTCACCGTGGCGCCGCTGCCCGTCGGGGACCGGGGCGGGAGCGGCGGCGAGGCGGCCGCGGTCGCCCTCCTGACCGCCCGTGCCGCCGAGGCGGTGCCCGGCCTCGTCTTCGGCGACGCCGACCTCCCCGGTCTCGTACGCCTCTGCCGCCGCCTGGACGGCCTTCCGCTCGCCATCGAGCTGGCGGCCGCGCGGCTGCGGGACCTGTCCCCGGCCGAGTTGACCGCACGCCTCGACGACCGCTTCGCCGTCCTCGGCACCACCGAAGAGGTGGTGGACGAGGCCGATCCGCCCTGGCACCAGGCCCTGCGCACGGCGATCGGCTGGAGCCACGAACTGTGCGGCCCGGCCGAACGGCTGCTGTGGGCGCGTCTTTCGGTCTTCGCGGGCGGCTTCGACGCGGAGGCCGCCCGGCGCGTGTGCGCCGACGCACGTCTGCCCGAGGCCGCGGTCGACCGTCTGCTGACCGGCCTCGCGGAGAGCTCCCTGCTCGTCTCCGCTCCGGGCGGCGGCCCCGGGCCGCGCTTGTGGATGCTGGACACCATCCGCGAGTTCGGCGCCTTCTGGCTGCGCAAACTGGGCGAGGAACACACCCTGCGCCACCGCCACCGGGACCACTACCGTGCGCTGGCCCACCGGGCGGACGCCGCCTGGATGGGACCGGAGCAGATCGCCTGGTACGAGCGGACCGTCGCCGAGCACGCCAACTTCCGCGCCGCGCTGGACCTCTGCCTCGCCGAGGAGGACGGGCACACCGCGACGGACATCGGCGGGGCCCTGTGGTTCCTCTGGGCCGCCTGCGGCTTCGCCCGGGAGGGACGTCACTATCTGGACCGGGCCCTCGCCCTGGATCCGGCGCCCGGACCGGCCCGCACCAAGGCCCTGTGGGCCTGCGGCCTCGCCGCCCTCGTCCAGGGTGACGCGGACACCGGCAGCCGCCTCACCGCGGCCTTCCAGGAGGCCGTGGCCCAGGACACGGAGCACGCCGAGAGCACCGACGCGACCGCTCAGGTCGCCGCCGTCAGCCTGGAGGGCACCGGTCTGACGGCGAGCGGTCGGCAGGCGCAGGCGATCGCGGTGCTCGACACGGCGCCCTGCTCCCCGTCGGCCGACGGGCATTACGAGGCGGCCTGGTTCATGGCATGGGCCACCCGTGCCCTCGTCCTCATCCACCTCGGGCAGTTCGCCCGGGCCGCAGCCGTCGCCGACGAGCTGTGCGCCGAGTGCGTCCGGCGCGGCGAGACCTGGTCCCACACCTGGGGCAACTACATGCGCGCCCTCGCCTCACTGGGCCTCGGGCACGCCGGGCAGGCCGCCGCCCATGCCCGCACCGCCCTCGACGGCAAGCACCGCCTCCACGACAGCCTCGGCATCGCCATGGCCGTCGATCTGCTCGCCTCCGCGGCCATCGCCTCCGGACGTGCCGGACGGGCCGCCCGGCTCCTCGGCATCGCCGAGCGGATCTGGCACACCCTCGGCGCCCCCCAGGCGGGCATGCCCGAATTCGTCGCCGCCCGCAGCGCCTGTGAGGCGCAGGCCCGCGGCCTCATCGGCGACGACGCCTACAAGACCGCGTTCCGCATCGGCTACGGCACCGCCCCCGACACCGCCATCGCCTACGCCCTCACGCCACCGGACGGACCGGCTTCGTGAGGGCGGCGGCTCGGCCGCGGCAGTGCGACGGCGTGCCGCGGCGCATCCGGTGGAGCGCTCAGCGCTGGAGCTCCCGCTCCCGCACGGCCGCCCCGGCGGCCTCCGCGTCGGCGGCCCCCGCGTCGGCGTCCTCGGCGGCAGCCGCGGCCGAGGCGGACTTCCTGGGCAGCAGCACCGCCACCAGCACCGTGCCGACGCCGAGGATCGCCGCGCCGACCAGGCTCGTGTGCGCCACCGCGTCGGAGAACGCGGAGCCGACCGCGTCGGCCATCTTGCCCGCGCCCTGCGCGAGCTGCTCGGCCTGGCCCTTCAGCTGGGCCGCCTGCTCCGGCGAGGTGGCCTTCGCGGCCTGCCCCGCGACCTCGTGCGCCTTGTCGCCGATGCCCTGCGCCACCGCGTAGCCCGCGCCGACCGAGTCCTGCGCGGTGTCCAGCGTGCCGTCCGGCAGCTCGGTGCCGGACGCCGAGGCGGCGTCCGCCAGCTTCGACGAGTACGAACTGGCGAGCACCGAGCCGAGGATGGCGATGCCGAGCGAGCCGCCGAGCTCCAGGGACGTGTCGTTGACCGCGCCGCCGACGCCCAGTTCGGACTCGGGGAACGCGCCCATGATGGCGTCCGTGCAGGGCGAGAGGGCGAGGCCGATGGCCAGGCCCAGGATGACGAGCGGGGCGACGAAGTCCCCGTACGTGGAGCCCGCGTCGACCTGCGTGAGCAGCGCGAGCGCCACCGTGCCCGCGACCATGCCCGCCGACACCGTGATCTTCATGCCGATGCGCGGGGTCAGATAACCGGTGAGCGCCGAGCCGACGAAGACCGCGCCCGCGAGCGGCAGCATGCGCACGCCCGTCTCCAGCGGGTTGTAGCCGAGCACGAACTGCAGGTGCTGGGTGAGGTAGTAGAACGCGCCGAAGACCGCGAGGAAGAACAGCGCGACCGCGAGGTTCGAGCCCGAGAAGCGGCGGTCGAGGAAGCGGCGGACGTTCAGGATGGGGTGCGGGTGACGGAGCTCCCAGGCCACGAAGGCCAGCAGGCCGACGCCCGCGACGACCGCCGCCGAGATCGCCTTGGCGTCCCAGCCGAAGTGCGGACCCTGGATGATCATGTAGACCAGCGCGCCGGTCCAGACGACGGAGAGCAGTCCGCCGACGTAGTCGATCCGGTTCGAGTGGCCCGCCTTGGACGGCGGCACCAGGAGCAGCGCGCCGACGATGGCGACGGCGGCGATCGGCACGTTGATCAGGAAGGTCGACGCCCAGCCGTGGTCCTCCAGGAGCGCGCCCGCGACCAGCGGACCCGCGGCGATGGCGAGGCCCGCGGTGGCGGTCCACAGCACGATCGCCTTGGCCCGCTCCGCCTTCGGGAACGTCGCGGCGAGCAGGGACAGCGTGGCGGGCATGATCATGGCCGCGCCGAAGCCCATCACCGCGCGGGCCGCGATGACGCCGCCCGAGCTGTCGACCAGCGAGCCCGCGACCGATCCCGCACCGAAGACGACGAGGCCGAGCACCAGCGCGCCGCGCCGGCTGTACTTGTCGCCGATCGCGCCGAGCAGCAGCATCAGCGCCGCGTACGGGACGGTGTAGCCGTCGATGACCCACTGCAGGTCGGAGCTGGAGAGCCCGAGGTCCTTGGTCATGTCGGGGGCGGCGACGGTCAGCGCCGTGTTCGCCATCACGATGATCAGGAGGCTCAGGCAGAGCACGAGCAGCGCCCACCAGCGCCGTGCGTACGGCTGCTTCATCTCCTCGACCGGCCGGTTCATGAGTAGAGCCACCGAAGCCTCACCCTTCCATGGTCCATATACGTACTTGTCCGGTGACCTTGCACAGCACTGTGCAATTACACACGAGTGTGCAACTTACGGCATTGCACAGTGCTGTGCAAAACAGGCGCGGGAGCCGTGCGCGAACCTTGAGATCCCCCTCCGGAACCCGCGTGCACAATGGAGCCCATGAGCCGAGCCGACGCCAACCGCCGCCGCATCCTGGAGGTGGCCCTCGCCGAGCTGCTGCGCGACCCGGACGCGTCCATGGACCAGATCGCCCGCGCGGCGGGCGTCGTGCGCAGGACCGTCTACGGCCACTTCCCCAGCCGGGAGGCCCTGGTCGGCGCCCTCATCGACGGCGCGGCCGAGACGGTCGCCGCGGCGCACGCCGCCGGGCGCGCGCGGTCGGACGACCCCGCCGAGTCGCTCGCCCACTCGATGGTCGCCGTCTGGGAGATCGCCGACGGGTACCGCCTGCTCATCGCCCTCGCGCAGCGCAGCGTCGCCATGGAAGGCATCAGACAGCGCCTCGCCCCGGTCCGCGAGGAGTGCGTGACACTGCTCCAACTCGGCCTGGACCAGGGCGTGTTCATCTCGCCACTGCCGCCCGCCGCACTCTCCTACGTCCATGAGCAGCAGCTCTTCGGCCTGATGGAGGCCGTCAACGACGGGCTGATCGACCCGAAGGACGCGGGCCGGGCCGCCGCGTCGACGGCCCTCATGTCGGCGGGCGTTCCCGCGGAGCGGGCCCAAGAGGTCATCGCGGCGC
>NZ_LIPN01000500.1 GCF_001418325.1 Streptomyces atriruber
GTGGCGGGCGGTGCTGCGGCGCCGGCGCAGCGAGCTGGCGATGGTGGCGACCTATCCGGACGACCCGTCGTTGAACTGAGCGGGGTCCGGGCGGGGCGCCCGGGGTCCGTCTGTGTGTGGGGGCCCTGCTCCCGCTTGGCGTTGCGGGGTGAACGAGCGGGCGGGTGGGGACCATCCGCCCGCGGAGCGGCGGGCTTGTTGCTGCTGGCCCGCGTGGGGCTATGGGGTCTGGCCGAAGTAGCGCTCGGCCAAGGGGTGCGCGTCCCTCGTGGGGATCGCCAGGTGCACGGTCACGGGCGGGGCGTTCTTCAGGCGTACGCAGCGCAGCGACGGGTGGGGGTGTCTGCGGGCCACCGGTTCGGGGGCGATGCCCACGCCGTGGCCCGCGGCGACCGCTTCCAGCCACTCGTCGAGGTTGTCGGCGGTGCAGGCGAGCCGGGGCCTGCGGTCCACGGGCCACAGCTCCGGCCCGGTCGTGCCGGTCACCGTGTTCACGACCAGCGGCAGGTCGGCGAGTTCCGACCAGTCGACCACGCGGCGCCCCGCCAGCTCGGCGGCCCCGCGGGCGACGACGGCGATGCGCGGCTCCCGCAGCAGCACGCGCGTGCGGACCGGGGCGCCGGACGGCACGTCACCCCGTACGACCGCGACGTCGCACGCGCCCGAGGTGAGCCCGGCGAGCGGCTCGTCGCGCCGCACCAGCCGTACGCCCGCGCCGGTCGCGGCCTTGAAGGCGGGCACGAGCTCGGCGCAGGCCTGCGGCAGGAGCGAGGTGAATCCGAGCCGCAGGAGAGGGGGCTCGCTGCCCGCGGCGCGCAGTGCTCCGTCGATCCGGGAGAGCAGCGGCGCCAGCTCGTCGCGCAGCCGGCTGCCCGCCTCGGTGAGTTCGACGCGTCGCGTGGTCCGCTCCAGGAGGCGGGTGGCGAGGGCGTCCTCCAGGGCCCGCACGGTCCGGGTGAGCGTGGGCTGTCCGATGCGCAGGGTCGCGGCGGCGTGCGTGAAGTTCAGTTCGTCGGCGACGGCGAGGAAGCCTCGCAGGTGGCGCAGCTCGACGCCGTCCGGTACGTGATCCATGCCGCCCCAGCATAAATGGACGGCGCAGGCATTTCCCCCACGATGCGGAGGCTGCCTACGTTTCCCACTCGCCGTGCGAAGCGGCGCGAGGAGACAGGGGAGTTGAACGCCGTGCGCAAGGTGTGGCTGTTGATGGTGGGGTCCTTCACGCTGGGGCTCGATGCTTATGTGATGGCGGGGCTGCTGCCGGTGGTCGCCGACGACCTGGGGACGACCGTCTCGCTCGCCGGGCAGATGGTCACCGTCTTCACCCTCGCGTACGCGGTGAGCGCGCCGCTCGTCGCCGGGCTGCTCTCCGGGGTGCGGCCGCGCGTGCTGATCGTCGCCGCGCTGGCCGTCTTCACGCTCGGCAACGGGCTCACCGCGCTCGCGCCCGGCCTCGCCGTGCTGCTCGTCTCCCGCGCGGTGGCGGGGGTCGGCGCGGGGGTCTACTCGGCGCTGTCCACGGCGGCCGCCGCCTCGCTGGCGGGGCAGGAGCGCCGCGGGCGGGCGCTCGCGCTGGTGATGGGCGGGATGAGTTCGGGCACGGTCCTCGGGGTGCCGCTGGGCGTGCTGCTCGCCGACCACACGTCGTGGCGGGCCACGATGTGGCTGGTGACGGGGCTCGGCGCGGTCGCGCTCCTCGGCCTCGCGGTGGGGCTCCCCGAGGTGCCCGCCGCGCCCTCGGTCCCGATGCGGACGCGGCTCGCGGCGCTCGCCGACCGGAAGGTGCTGCCCATCGTCGGCGTCTCCTTCCTCGGTGCGGTGGCGAGCCTCGGCCTCTACACCTACCTCGCGCCGGTGCTCGCCTCGTCGGGCGGCGTGGGCGAGGGCCGGGTGGCGCCCTATCTGTGGGCGTGGGGGATCGGCGGGGTGCTCGGCAGCGTCGTCGCCGGGCCGCTCGTGGACCGCACCGGCCGGGTGTTCGCCCTCGTCACCGGGATCGTCTCCACCCTGGTC
The DNA here is from genome assembly GCF_001418325.1 of Streptomyces atriruber. Classification (GTDB taxonomy): domain Bacteria; phylum Actinomycetota; class Actinomycetes; order Streptomycetales; family Streptomycetaceae; genus Streptomyces; species Streptomyces atriruber. Next base: position 2,014 of record NZ_LIPN01000500.1, read on the forward strand.
GTCGCGATCGGCGTCCTGCCGCTGCTCGGCGCCGCCGCCTACCCCGCGCTCGTCGTCTGGGGCGCCGCGGGCTGGGCCTTCCAGGTCCCGCAGCAGCACCGCCTCCTCGCCCTGCGCGCCGAACGCGGCACGGTCGCCCTCGCCCTCAACAACTCCGCGCTGTACCTGGGCAGCGCGGTCGGCTCCGGGGCGGCCGGGCTCGCCCTCGCGGCGGGGCTCGCACCCGAGTACCTGCCCTGGGCGGCGGCCGCGGTGGCGGCGGCGGGTCTGGCCCTGCACCTGCCGCAGCGGGACTCCGCGCAGCCCCCGGCCGTCGCCTCTCCCGACACGGCCGCTGCCGGGACGCCCCGGGCGTGAGTACCCTTGGCCGTTATGAGCACTCTTGAGCCCGAGCCCGAGCGCGGGGCAGGTACGGGGACCCTCGTTGAGCCGACACCTCAGGTGTCGCACGGTGACGGCGACCACGAGCGCTATGCGCATTACGTCCAGAAGGACAAGATCATGGCGAGCGCGCTGGACGGCACGCCCGTCGTGGCGCTCTGCGGCAAGGTGTGGGTCCCCGGCCGCGACCCGAAGAAGTACCCCGTCTGTCCCATGTGCAAGGAGATCTACGAGTCCATGGGGGCAGGAGGCGACAAGGACAAGGGCGGCAAGGACGGCAAGAAGTAGGTCCTTCCGGTCCTTGACGAGACCCCTTCCGGTCCCCGACGAGACCCTTTCCGGTCTCTGACGGGACCCCTTCGCCCGAGGGGCGTTGCGCCTGCCGCAACGCCCCTTTTGCGTTGTGCAATCGCGTGACAGCCTACGGTTTCATGACCTTTGAGCACCTCATCCCGGCGCCCGCACGCGCCGAGGCCACGCAGAGCTCGTCCTTCGTCATCGACGCCGCCACGACCCTCTGGGCCGGTCCCGGCACCGAGTCCACCGAGCGGTGGCTGCGTGCCGCGCTTGGCGGCGCGCTCGGTCTGTCCCTCCACCCCGGCCCCGACGGCGCCGCCAACTCCCTTGCCCTGCGCGTCGACGACTCCCTGGAGCCGGAGGCGTACAGGCTCACCGTCGACGGCGACCGCGTCGAGATCCGCGGCGGCGCGGCCGCCGGTGTCTTCTGGGGCGCCCAGACGCTGCGTCAGCTCCTCGGCCCCGACGCCTTCCGCCGCGCGCAACTGCGGCCCGGCGCCGAGGCGTCCGTCCCCGCGGGCGTCATCGAGGACGCGCCCCGCTTCGGCTGGCGCGGCATGATGCTCGACGTCTCCCGGTACTTCATGCCGAAGGAGGGGGTCCTGCGCTACCTCGACCTGCTCGCCGCGCACAAGCTCAACGTCTTCCACTTCCACATCACCGACGACCAGGGCTGGCGCGTGGAGATCAAGCGCCACCCGAGGCTCACCGAGGTCGGCTCCTGGCGGTCCCGCACCAGGTGGGGCCACCGCGCCTCGCCCCTGTGGACGGAGCACCCGCACGGCGGTTACTACACGCAGGACGACATCCGCGAGATCGTCGCGTACGCGGACGCCCTGCACATCACCGTCGTCCCGGAGATCGACATCCCCGGGCACTCGCAGGCCGCCATCACCGCGTACCCGTACCTCGGCAACAGCGACGTCGTCGACACCGAGGCGATGGAGGTCTGGGACAGCTGGGGCGTCAGCCCGAACGTCCTCGCCCCCACCGAGGACGTCCTCCGCTTCTACGAAGGGGTCTTCGAGGAGATCCTCGACCTCTTCCCGTCCACCTTCGTCCACGTCGGCGGCGACGAGTGCCCCAAGGACCAGTGGAAGGCCTCGGCCACCGCGCAGGCCCGCATCAAGGAGCTCGGGGTCGGCGACGAGGACGGACTGCAGAGCTGGTTCATCCGGCACTTCGACCGCTGGCTCGCCGACCGCGGGCGCCGGCTCATCGGCTGGGACGAGATCCTGGAGGGCGGCCTCGCCGAAGGCGCCACCGTCTCCTCCTGGCGCGGCTACCGGGGCGGCATCGACGCGGCCAAGGCGGGCCACGACGTCGTCATGTGCCCCGAGCAGCAGGTGTACCTGAACTTCCGGGAGGACGGCGGCCCCGACGAGCCGATGCCGATCGCCTACGTCCGCACCCTGGAGGACGTCTACCGCTTCGAGCCCGTCCCCGACGAGCTCACCGAGGAGGAGGCGGCCCACGTCCTCGGCACCCAGGCCAACGTCTGGACCGAGGTGATGGAGCACCAGGGACGCGTCGACTACCAGGTGTTCCCGCGCCTCGCGGCCTTCTGCGAAGTGGCGTGGCGCAGGCTGCCCGCCCCGGCCGAACGTGACTTCGCCGACTTCGAACGGCGAATGACCGCTCACTACCCGCGACTTGACGCCCTGGGCGTGGACTACCGCCCGCCGAGCGGTCCTTTGCCGCGACACCTGCGCCCCGGCGTGCTCGGACGCCCGATCGAGGGGGCGCCCCCAAACGTGTGAGCAAGGTGTGAGCAGGGCCCCGGGTGCGTGCTTCCGGCGGTCCGCGCCGGGAGCGCGGGCCGCCGGAAGCCGTGCGAAATCGCCACATCCGCCTGGTTCGAGGACGAATGCCTCCTAGCGGACCCCCGCGTCGGGGCCCGGGGAAGATGTGCCAGAGTTGCCACGTCCGGGTTGTGAGCACGTACCGTACGGCGGAACAGGCGTAACGGTGACACGTCGCGAAACGGCGAGCACTTCACATACGCGATGTACGTGGAGTACGCGGCCGGGCATCGGGAAGGGGCAGCCGGTTTTGAGCACGCACGCGCCGCAGGCGGCACAGGCACCGCAATCGGTGACGCTGCCCGCCACGCTGGACGAGGCAGTGGCGGCGCTCGCCGCCATGCCCGCCGCCGTGCCCGTCGCCGGCGGCACGGACCTGATGACCTCGGTCAACTCGGGACAGCTGCGCCCCGCCGCCCTCGTCGGCCTCGGCCGCATCAGCGAGATCCGCGGCTGGCAGTACCAGGACGGCCACGCCCTGCTCGGCGCCGGTCTCACCCACGCCCGCATGGGCCGCCCCGACTTCGCCGCGCTGATCCCCGCCCTGGCCGCCGCCGCGCGCGCCGCGGGCCCGCCCCAGATCCGCAACGCGGGCACCCTCGGCGGCAACATCGCGTCGGCCGCGCCGACCGGCGACGCGCTGCCCGTCCTCGCCGCGCTGGAAGCCGTGCTGATCATCGCGGCCCCCGGCGGCGCCCGCCGGGAGATCCCCGTCTCGCACCTGCTCGCCGGCATGGAGATGCTCCGCCCCGGCGAGCTCATCGGCTTCGTGCGCGTGCCCCTGCTGCACGCCCCCCAGGTCTTCCTCAAGGCGACCGGACGCACCGGCCCCGGCCGGGCCACGGCCTCCGTCGCGCTGGTCCTCGACCCCGCGCGGCGCGGGGTGCGGTGCGCGGTCGGCGCCATCGCGCCCATGCCGCTGCGGCCACTGGAGGCCGAGGAGTGGGTGGCCTCTCTGATCGACTGGGACGGGGAGCGGGGCAGCCTCGTCCCGGAGGCGGTCACCGCCTTCGGGGAGTACGTCGCCACCGCGTGCATCCCCGACCACCCCCCGGCGGCCGACGGCACCGAACAGCCGCTCGCGCCCGCCGTACTGCACCTGCGGCGCACCGTCGCCGCGCTGGCCCGACGAGCACTGGGGAGGGCGCTGTCGTGAGCGACGACCGGCACGATGGGCACGATGGGAACACGGCCGACGGCGGTGGCTGGCAGCCGCATCCGCAGGGCGAGTACGACTCCGACGCCACGGCGTTCGTGCAGCTCCCCGAAGGCATGCTGGACGCCCCGCTCGCCGCCCCCGGCCATGGCTACGTACCGCCGCAGATAACGGTCAACCCCACCGCCGCCGACGCCACCGACCCGGCCGCGACCGGCGCCTGGGTCATGCCGCCCGAGGTGACGGGCGCGGTCCGCTGGCCCGAGGCGGGTACGGCACAGGAGCAGCCCGAGCCCCACGCGCACACGGAGCCGCACGGCTACGACCCGCGGGCGACCGGCCAGTGGAGCTTCCCCGAGGCGGAGCCCGCGGCGCGGCAGCAGGCCCAGACCTACGGACAGGAGTACGGCCACCAGTACGGGCAGCCGGCCCCGGCTCCCTCGCCCGGCGCCTCCGACGTCACCGGGCAGTGGTCGATCCCGGTCGCCGACGGTGATCTACCGGACGAATCGGGCGAGTTCACGGCGTCCTCGCTCGCCGCCCAGTGGGGCGGCACGCCTCCCGCGACGCTGCCCGGCGGCGCTGCCGCGCCCTGGGCGACCGGGGCGGGGGCCGGTGCGCCCTGGGGCGCGCAGTCGCAGGAGGTCGTGCACGAGCCCGTGCTCGACGTTCCGCAGGAGAGCTACGCCCCGGAGCCGGAGCCGGAGCCGCAGCCGCAGGTGGTTGCCGAGCGGGAGCCGGAGCCGGAGAGCCGGTTCGAGAAGACGCAGTTGCTGCGGGCGATCAGGGTGCCGTCGGAGGAGCCGCCCGTCGCGGAGCCCGAGCCCGAGCCCCTGCCCGTGCAGGAGGCCGAGCCCGAGCCGGAGCCCGTCCCCGAACCGGTCGAGGAGCTCGCCGAGCCGGTCGAGGTCGCCGAGCCCGCTGAGCCCGTCGAGTCCGTCGAGTCCGTCGAGGTCGCGCCGGAGCCCGAACCGGCTGTCGAGGCCCCGGAAGCAGCCGAGTTCGCGGACGTGGCGGACGTAACGGACGTGGTGGACGTGGTGGACGAGGCGGTCACCTCGCCCGAGGCCGCCACAGCCCTCGCCGTCGCCGAGCCCGACCTCACGGAGCCCGCCCGCACCGAACCCGACCCCGTCGCGCTCGACACCGCCGATTCCGACTCCGAGCCCGGCCCCGAC